>DATLOR010000433.1:0-3804 GCA_035536135.1 Pyrinomonadaceae bacterium
AATTGAATTTACTGTTGCGGGAATCCCGGGAACTGCGGATTCTGCGGAGCTTGGCTTTGCGTTTCCGCGTCGAGTTTTTCAAGGACTTCGTTATAGATCTTGATCTCGTTGCTTTGTTCCATCTTTTGACGAACCGCCGCCAGATAATCCGAGAAAACTCCGCCGCGTTTTTGCTGAATCATCGTCTGCATCAATGTATCACGCTGTTTGGCAAAATCGTCCATATTAGCATCGTCGCGTTTGGTGATGCCGACAACATACCAATTATCGCCGACCTTAAGCGGTGTTTTGGCAACTTCGCCCGTTTTCAAACCGTAGACCGCATCTTCCAATTGTTCACTGGTCGAAGCCGACGGTCCTTGGCCGAGCGGCGAACCGAGGATGAAACCTTTCTGTTCCTGCGCCTTCAAACCTTTGGCGGTTGCCGCCGCGCCCAAGTCAGCCGCAGTTGCCGCGCCCGAAGCGATCTGCTTGGCGATTTCTTCAACCTGGTTGCGGGCTTTTTCGATCTTCACGGTTTCGGCGACCTGCGCTTTAACTTCGTCAAACGTCGCGTCACGCGGGTCTTTGCGTTCAACCAGCAGCGGAATCGCAAAACCGCCCTGAATCGGGGTGCGTTCGCCGACATCGTTCGGGTTTTCGAGATTCTTGATGCCTTCTTCAAACTGCGGTGAAACGCCGATGTTTTCGACATTGTCGCCCGGTTTGACGAACGGCGTTTCCTTGACCATTTCGGCAACGCTCATATTTGCCTGCGCCGCGAATTTTTGCGCCGTCGCCTGCACGTCTTTCGTCTGTTTCAGATCTTCAACAACCTTCTGCGCGAGCTCGGCAACCACCGCGTAAGCCTTGCGGTTACGCAGACTGACTTCCATTTCGGGTTTTGCATCTTCAAAGGTTTTCGGAATTTCCTTGCCGCGGCGGAAAATATAAAAGTTGCTTCCGCTTTCGATCGGTTCGCTGACCTCGCCTTCCTTCATCCCCAAAACGGTTTGTGCGGGCGGCAGAACGGCGTTCGGATTGTTTTTCAGGTTCGGATTGTCTCTGACGAGCGTCGGGAGCTTTCCGCCGTTTGCTTTGCTCACCGCGTCTTCCGAGTAACCGCGCACGAGTTCGGTAAAGGCTTCTTCCGAAATCGTTCCGCCGTCTTTTTTCGCTCTTTCGGCGATCTGGTTGGCTTTTTCCAAAACCTGCGCTTTGAATTCCGGCTTCGGAACGCGCAGCACGATTTGCTGTGCTTCAACGCCTTTCGATTTTTTATCGGCGGGAATCTTCTCGTATTCGGCTTTCAAATCTTCATCCGCGAGCGGAATTTTTTCGCCGACCTTCGCCGTGTTCAGGAAAATATAGCGAATCTTTTTCTGCGGAACGTTGATGTAATAGTTCGCCTTGTTTTTCTCGAAATATTCTTGCAATTCGGCATCGGTCGGTTTGAGCGTCTGCGAGAGCTCGGCGGCACTGACGGAAACGTAATTCACATCGAATTTCGTGTTCTTGCGCTGAAAATCCTTCAAAACTTCTTCTTCGCCAACCGTCACGCCCGCCGTCAAAAAGGCTTCGAGCTTTTGCCCGCTGATCTGGTCGCGGACGGTCTGTTCATAAGCCGCAACGCTTCCGTATTGACTGGCGACGTTTTCCTCGTAGCGTTTCTGATCAATGACCGTGCCGTCTTCCGTTTTTAACTGCTGACGGATTTCATTGGCAACTTCCGCGTCCGAAGCGCGCAGACCGAGCCGGTTGGCTTCGACGCGGATAATGCGCTGACCGATCAAAGAATTGATCAAATATTTTGACGGCAAACTTCCGGCGCGACCTTGTTTGAGCGCGGCGATCTCGCCGACCGTTACTCTTTCGCTCCCGACCTTCGCAGCTGTTTCACCGTTTCCGGAAACACTGTTCGTGCGGGCATCGTTAGAAACGACACTCGTGATACCCCAACCGACGAGACTGACGACCATCAAAAGACCAAAAACCAGAAGCACTGCATTTCTGGTCTTTTCCAAACGACTGAAAAACTTTAACATCTTTTTAAAATACCTGTTTATTGAAGATTTGAACTAAATTGTCATCTTGGACAAACCGCGATTGTATCAAGTAAACCGCCAAAAGTAAAAAGGCAAGCGGGCAAGAACGATTGTTAGACCAAAATTGGAGCGCGCGCATCTTTGCCCGCGCTCCGGCTAAATGTATTTTATTTGCTTCTCTTTAGTTCCAACTCGTAAAACCAAAAATCGTTGTTCGGCTGGTCAATTTTCAATTGGTCGGTTTTGCCCTGCCCGTCGAGCGTGAACGTCACCCAGCCGCGCGGGAAATTGTAATTAACTGAGCTGCGCCAATGGATCTGGAACGTGTCGTAATGCCAGTGTTCGAGATCGGCGACGAAATTCGGCGCGGGACCGAGCCGCAAAACAAGTTTGCCGTTTTCTTCCGTGACGGTAACGTCGCCGTACATTTCGCCCGAATATGTTCCGGCATAATCTTTCAGCGCGAGCGACGGCTTTGTATTTTGAACCCGCGAAGCGTCAATTTTCTGATTTTCTTTTTCTTCGTTTGCCTTTGCGTCACTTGCTCTTTTCAAAGCCTCGGCGTTCCAGTCGCGTTTCGGCGAATCGGTAAAAACATCGAAAATTTTGTTTCGCATAATTCCGATCGCGCCGGTTTCGCTGTTGGTGAGCACGACCAGCCCGAGATTTTCCGCCGGCATCATCGCCGTTTGCGTGATCATTCCGTCGAGTCCGCCGGTGTGCGAAACGATCTTTCTGCCGCGATAATCGTTGAGAAACCAGCCCAGCCCGTAACCGTTGAACATCGTCGTCGGCGCGTCTTTGGCGGGGAACGGATTAACATTGATAAAAATATTCTGCTGCCACATTTCGCCCGAACGCTCTTTTTTGAAAATCTCCCTGCCTTCGAAAGTCCCGCGACCGAGCTGCAGACGAAGCCATTTTGCCATTTCCGCAACCGACGAATTGATGCCCGCCAAACCGATCGAATTATCGATATTCCCGAGCGGCAGCGCGCGCAATGCGCCGCCCGATTCGTTGTGCGGCAAAGCGTAGTTGTCCGTTAAGTTTTTCACGCTCACGGTCGTCCGCGTCATCCCGAGCGGCGTTAAAATGCGTTCTTTAACGAACGCGCCCCACGTTTTGCCCGAAACTTTTTCGACTATTCGCCCGGCAGCCATAAACATCAGGTTTTGATAACCGAAACCGGCGCGAAAACCCCTGACCGGTTTCAGATAACGCACGCGGCGCAAAATTTCGTCCGTCGGGTAGGTCGTGTCGTACCAGAGCAGATCGCCGCTGAAAGTATCAAGCCCGCTGCGGTGCGAACACAGATCACGAATCGTCATCTCCTGCGTTACATACGGATTATACATTTGAAATTCGGGCAGATATTTTGAAACCTTATCGTCCCAACCGCCGATCTTTCCTTCGTCGATCAAGATCGCTAAAGATGCAGTTGTAAAAGCTTTCGAATTCGACGCAATCGCAAAAAGCGTGTTTTCGTCAACCTTTTCGGGCTTGTTGATATCGCGCACGCCGTAGCCTTTGGCAAAAATTACCTTGTCGTCTTTGACGATTGCGATCGCCAAGCCCGGCACTTTCCAATCTTCGCGCACTTTCTGCGCGTAAGCGTCGATTTCCGATATTTTTTCGCTGTAATCCTGCGCAAAAGCGGCGAATGAAAGCAAAAGATAAAGAGCAAAAAGCAAAAAAAGTTTCTTTTTCATAAATAGGTTTTGTTTGAAATCAGAAGAAATGGTTTTGCCGAAAGTTTAGCACAAAACAAAGGCAGAAACTT
>DATLOR010000434.1:0-8022 GCA_035536135.1 Pyrinomonadaceae bacterium
GCGAAAATCAGAAATGCCGCGAACGGAAACAGGCTCAGACCCGTGTAAAACATCATCGAAACGGGCAAACCTAATAGATTTTGCAAGAAACCGCCGCCGAGCGAAAGAAGCAGTCCGCACGCGAGACAGGTTGCCGCGTCGGCAAAAAGAACGGTGCGCAAAAGGCGCGATACGCGAATAATTTCAGTCATTTTATTTTTTCTCCTAAATTTTCAAAATCAGACGGCAAAGGCGCCGCCGCGGTATTCATCATTTCAAGAAGACCCGGGAGACATCAATTACCTCGGAGGTAATTGAAAAAGATTTTTTTTGTGATAATTTCTGAGTTGTGAAAGAAACTACGCAAACGGTCGGAAGTCTTCTTAAAACCTGGCGCGAGCGAAGAAGAAAAAGTCAGCTTGATTTGGCGTTGGACGCGGAAATTTCGACGCGGCATCTGAGTTTTGTCGAAACAGGACGCGCCCGCCCGAGCCGAGAGATGATTCTGCTGCTCGCGGAACATCTCGATCTTCCGTTGCGCGAGCGGAACAAAATTCTCATCGTCGCAGGGTTTGCGCCGAGTTTTTCGGAAAAAAGTTTTGATGATGTCTCGCTGAGCGCGGCGCGGCAGGCGATCGATTTGATTTTGAAAGGACACGAACCTTTTCCCGCGCTTGCGGTTGATCGTCATTGGAGGATGGTCGCGGCGAATAGAACCGTGCCTTTACTGCTCGACGAAGTTCGGGCGGAACTTCTCGAACCGCCCGTTAATGTTTTGCGTCTGAGTCTGCATCCCGAAGGTTTGGCACCGCGCATCGTCAATCTGTACGAATGGCGCGAACATCTGCTTTTGCGCCTGAAAAAACAGGTTGAAGACACGGCAGATTTCGAGCTTGAAGAATTGTTAAAAGAACTGACCGGTTATAAAATCACGGGCAGAAGGGGACGCGAAAAAGTTTCGCAAAAGGAAGCGGGAATCATTATTCCGCTGAAAATCGAATCAAAATTCGGCACGCTTTCATTTATCAGCACGACAACCGTTTTCGGCACGCCCGTTGATGTGACGGTTTCTGAAATCGCGCTCGAAACATTCTTTCCGGCGGATGATTTGACGAGGGAAGTTTTCAATAATATTTCGAAGCAGAAAAATGCGGATCAGGGGCGAATGTTTCACCTCTGACCCGCAACTGTTTTTCAATTAATTCGTCCGGCGTTGGAGATTTGTTCAACCAACCGACACTAACCGAGGTCACACGCATTGAAGCCAGATGAAATTTCGTGGAGTTTTGGGTGTAGTACATCAAATTCCGGATTTGATATTCACCATAATCGGGATCCATCACCTTATATTGATCGGAATTTTCAATTTTAGCGACAATCACATTCATATGCGAACCGCCGCTTTCGCCCAGTTCTTTGTCACAATAGGCGAAAAGCGTCGGACCCGAACTCATAAACATTTTAATGTCCTGGTCGATAAAATCGCGGTTGCTGCCCGAATAATCCAACTGCCAGATCGGGTCTCTGAGCATTTGCGCTCTTTGCGCGTCGCCCATCCCGCCGATCATATTTCCGTTTTTGGGAGCGTCCATTAAATGTGCATACCGGTTGGCAATTTCCTCCATTGAAAAATTAAGATGCCGAACGGCTTTCGCATACCATGACAGACACGCCGCCCAACACGCCATCGTTTTTTTCCCCTGCCGAACTACCGGATACATAAGATGTTCTAAACCCATAAACAAAAATTCCTTCCTCAAATAATATTAAAAATTTACCGAAATTTTTCGGCTCTCACTTCTCTAGTGCGTTCGGTTTCAAAAAAAACTATCATCGGCATAATATTTTTTTAAAAAATAAATTTATGTATAATTATCGAAGAATATTTATCATTTCAAATCGGGCTAAATCTTTGGAAAAATCTATGTTGAAAAGACTATTCGGGGTTATTTTTGTTTTGGCGGCGGTGTGTTTGGCGGCTTCGGCGCAGAGAGAGCTGGGCGCGCGTCCGACGCAATCGGGCGGTGTTTTGATGGCGGAACAAGCGGCTTACGACGTAAAGCATTACGATCTGGCGGTCAGCATTGATGTGCCGAGCCGTTCGATCAAGGGCGTTTTGACTGTCAAGGCTCTGATCGTTAATCCGATCGACAAGTTCGTGCTCGATCTGGATTATCCTTTCACGGTCGAATCGGTCGCGCTCGTCGGCGGGAAAGGTTCAAGCGCACTGAAGTTTGAGCGCCGCGAAAGCCGCATCTGGATCGATTTCGGCAGGACGATGACGAAAGGAAAAACCGTTTCGGTGCGCGTCGCTTACCGCGGAACGCCGAAGGTTGCGCCCGCGCCGCCGTGGGTCGGCGGGTTTGTCTGGTCGAAAACAAAGGACGGACAGCCGTGGTTTGCGACCGCCGTACAAAACGACGGCGCGGATCTGTGGTTTCCGGTCAAAGATCATCCGTCGGACAAAGCCGACACGGTTGCGCTTCATTTTACCGTTCCCGAACCGCTCGTCGCGGCATCGAACGGCAGACTGCAGTCGGTCACGGACAACAAGGACGGAACACGAACCTATAATTGGTTCGTGTCGCAGCCGATCTCGAACTACTGCATCGCGCTCAACGCCGCGCCGTATAAATTGATCGAGGACGAAATGACCTCGGTCGCCGGCGACAAGATCCCGATCAAGTTTTACGTTCTGCCCGAACATTATGAAAAAGGATTCGATCTGGTCAGCAAAACAAAGGATTACGTGCGGTTTTTTGAGGAATTTCTTGGTCCATACCCGTTTCGCGCCGATAAATTAGGCATTGCCGAAACGCCGCATCTCGGAATGGAACATCAATCGATCACGGCATACGGAAACGATTTTAAATACGACAAGGACGGCGTTGATACGCTGATGTTTCACGAGCTCGGGCACGAATGGTGGGCGAATCTCGTAACCGCGCCGGATTGGAACGATTTCTGGATTCACGAAGGCTTCGAGTCGTATATGGACGCGCTCTACAAGGATCGGCTTCGCGGCAGCCGCGCGCTCTTTATCAAAAGTCTGCCCGACCGGATCAAGTTTACGAAAAATCTCAAAGCGGTCGCGCCGCGCGAAGCCAAAACGACGACCGAAATGTATCTGATCCCGCCCGATTACGTCAAAAGCGACGGCGACATCTACGGCAAAGGCGCGCTGGTGCTGAACACCTTGCGCGGTTATCTGGGCGACGAAGCGTTTTTCCGGTCAATTCGCCGGATGGCTTATCCGAACCCGAAAATGGAGAAGGTTAAAAACGGCAAACAGTTTCATTTTGCGACGACCGACGATTTTCTGCGGATCGCCGAAAGGGAATCGGGCAAGGATTTGAATTGGTTTTTTGAAGTTTACCTGCGTCAGCCCGCACTGCCGAAACTGCACGTCGAAACAAAGCCGAATCTGCTTGTCCTGCGCTGGGAAACGCCGAATAATATGCCGTTCCCGCTGCCCGTCGAAGTCAAGATCGCGGGCGAAACGCGGCGTGTCGAAATGGCGAACAACACGGGAAGCATTCCTTTGCCGCAGGACGCGCGGTACGAAATCGACCCGAACGGCTGGCTGTTAATGCAGTATTTGAACTTTTCTTCGAAGCAGTAGACTGGGAAAATAAGGCGGAAGGAGCGCACGTTAGTAAGGGGGATTTAGATGCTGAATCTTTTCCGCCCTTACTAACGTGCGCTCCTTCTGAAAAAATTGAATTTTTTAATAATCCGCGAAATCTGCTGCCATTTCACGCGGTTCGAGCTTGTTGCGCATAATGATCCGCGCACAGCCGTTCCAGCGCAGGATCGCGTCTTCATTTCCCGCGGGACGCAGATTTTCGGCTTGCTCGAACCACTCCATCGCCTTGCGGAACAATTCATACGCGGTCGAATCGGCGCCGTGGGTGTCCTGGCGCAAAACTGCCTTGGCGCGGCGTTCGAAAACGATGCCGTGATAATAAGCGCGTTGGTAATTGTCGGTTATGCGCGCCAGATAATCCTGAATCCGCGAATCGCCGACGGCGTAGCCTTTCGCAAAACGATCTGACATCGCGAGCACGAGCAAAACGATCGCTTCCTGATTATCGGGATCAGTTTCCAGAATATCGAGACAGATGCTCTCCGCCGCGCCCGGTTCGTTGAGCAGGCGGTAATGTTTCGCTTTTTCTAATGCCGCGGGAATCGCTTCTTTGTGCAAAGATTTTAATTCAAACATATATTTAGTGTTCAGCAGTCAGCAATCAGCGGTCAGTTGGATTTTTCTGATTGCTGACTGCTATTTCATTTTTTCCGAAACAGCTTCAATAATTTAGCGATCGGGTCGTAAAATTCGTCAACGACGCGTTCTTTCAGCGGAATGATCGCGTTGTCGGTAATCGTAATTTCTTCGGGACATACTTTCGTACAGCATTTTGTGATGTTGCAGTAACCGATATTCGATTCGTCCTTCAAATCCTTCAAACGATTTTCGGTATCGAGCGGGTGCATCTCGAGCGCCGCCGCGTAAACCAGAAAACGCGGTCCGATAAATTCTTCGTGTTTGTGATGGTCGCGCAGAACGTGGCAAACGTCCTGACACAAAAAACATTCGATACATTTGCGGAATTCCTGCACGCGGTCAATGTCCGTTTGCTGCATCCGCCAGGTTCCGTCGGGCGCATCGGGCGCACGCGGTTTGAATTTCTTGATGCGTTTCTTGACCTCGTAATTCCACGAAACATCCGTGACCAGATCTTTCTTAAGCGGAAAAGCCTTCATCGGTTCGACTGTCACCGGCTCACCCGGCGGAAGCGTGTTCATCCGCGTCATACACATCAATTTCGGATTGCCGTTGATTTCCGCCGAGCACGAACCGCATTTGCCCGCCTTGCAATTCCAGCGGCAAGCCAGATCTCCGGCTTGTTCGCCCTGAATTTGCAAAACTGCGTCCAAAACGACCATTCCTTCGGAAATCTCCGTGTCGTAAGACTTAAATTCTCCGCCGTCGCTGTTGCCGCGCCAGATTTTGAATGTTGCTTTTGCCATAATTTTGAGAAGTGAGAAGTGAGAAGTAAGAAGTGAGAATTTAGTTTATTAAAAACTCTCATTTCTTACTTCTCAATTCTCACTTTTTAACCCATTTCCTCGATAATCTGTTTCAGTTCGTCGGGCATTTCGGGAATCGGTTCGGAACGAATTTCCATCGTGCCGCCCGCGCCTTTTTTGACGATAAAATTAACTTTGCCGAACTCGGCGACTTTTTCCGGGTAATCATCGCGAAATTGTCCGCCGCGCGATTCTTTGCGTTCGATCGCCGCGAGCGTGATCGCTTCGGAAACATTCAGCAAATTATGCAGATCAAGCGCCGTGTGCCAGCTTGGATTAAAGTCGATATTGCCCGTTGCTTTGACGTTTTCGCGCCGTTTTCTGAGGTTTCGGACTCCGACGAGAGCTTCCTGCATTTCTTCTTCGACGCGCACGATGCCGACCAGATCCTGCATCATTTCCTGCAAATCTTTCTGGATCTCGAACGGATTATCGCCCGATTCGCGCTCGAACGGCTCTAACGCCCATTTCACCGTTTCAGCGATCTGGTCGCCCGAGATTTCTCCGAAACTGTTTTCCAACGCGAATTTCGCGGCGTATTCGCCCGCCCGTTTGCCGAAAACGAGTAAGTCCGAAAGCGAATTTCCGCCCAAACGATTCGCGCCGTTGATCCCGGCGGCGCATTCTCCAGCGGCGAAAAGTCCGGGAACGCTTGAAGCCTGGGTGTCGCCGTCAACGCGGATTCCGCCCATAATGTAATGCGTTGTGGGTCCGACTTCCATCGGCGTCGTCGTAATATCCAAATCGGCGAGCTGTTTGAACTGATGATACATACTCGGCAGTTTTTTCTTGATATGTTCCGCCGCGTTCGGGATTTTTTCCTTGATCCACGCGATATCGAGATAAACGCCGCCGTGCGGGCTTCCGCGTCCCGCCTTGACTTCGCGCCTGATGCAGCGCGCCACGTGATCGCGCGTTAAAAGCTCGGGCGGGCGGCGCGCATTTTTGTCGCCCTGCGTATAGCGCCAGCCTTCTTCGGGCGTATCGGCAGTCTGGTCTTTGTAGTTGTCGGGAATATCGTCGAACATAAAGCGCGTGCCTTCGCTGTTTTTCAAAATGCCGCCCTCGCCCCGCACGCCTTCGGTCACGAGAATTCCGCGCACACTCGGCGGATAAACCATTCCCGTCGGGTGAAATTGAATGAATTCCATATCGATCAATTCCGCGCCCGCGTCGTAGGCGAGCGAATGCCCGTCGCCCGTGCCTTCCCAACTGTTGCTCGTGATCTTGTAAGCGCGTCCGATTCCGCCCGTCGCTAAAATGACGGCTTTCGCTTTAAAGATCCGAAATCTTCCGTGTTCGCGCTCGTAGGCAAATGCGCCGACTACTCGTTCGCCGTCTTTGAGCAGGGCAATCACGGTCACTTCCATATAAACCTCGATGCCTTGATGAATACCGTGATCCTGAAGCGTACGGATCAATTCCAAACCCGTGCGGTCGCCGACGTGCGCGAGCCTTGGATAACGATGTCCGCCGAAGTTTCTCTGGAGAATTTTACCGTCTTTTGTGCGGTCGAAAACCGCGCCCCAAGCCTCTAATTCACGGACACGGTCGGGCGCTTCTTTGGCGTGAAGTTCCGCCATGCGCCAGTTATTGACGTATTGACCGCCGCGCATCGTGTCGGAAAAATGAACTTTCCAGTTGTCGCGGTCGTCAACATTCGCCATCGCCGCCGCCATTCCGCCTTCCGCCATCACGGTGTGCGCTTTCCCCAAAAGAGATTTGCAGACGAGCCCGACCGAAACGCCTGCCGCCGATGCCTCGATCGCCGCCCGAAGTCCCGCGCCGCCTGCGCCGATCACGAGAACATCGTGTTCAAATGTTTGATATTCAGCCATAAAAAATCACAACAAAGACAAATTAAAATATTATTTTCTGTAAGAAACTTAAATGAAATTTACTCAATTTTCGATATTTTCAATATTGTTCTGATTTTCCTGCTCGATTTTGGTTACTTTTTCAGGAAAAGCATAAGCTAAAATGAGCGGGGCACCGCGTAAAAAATAAAGTCCTGCGAATAAATAAAAAAGTCCCAAAAATAATTCCATATAGGGAAGCTCTCTGGTCACGGATTGCTTTTCGAATTCAAAATAGATGACGAAAAAATATAATAAATCGCTTAATCCACGACCAACTGACAATAAACCGATCACTCTCAATGCCGCCGAAAAAATTTCTTTTGAATCCATTTTCCTTAAATAAATAGGAGATAAACCAACTAAAAGAATCTAATATCGTGCCAAATTCCCATCGAAAGCAGGCGCACGTAAATGTCGGAAAATCCGACGACGAAAAGGCTCGCCCACGCGAAAAGCATATGCCGTTTGTTGAGCGAACTGCAGGCATTATAAGCCGCGCACTGCGTCGGTTTTTTTGAAAGCTCGTCGTTTCTGCCGCCGACCAGATGGCGCAGAGAGTGACAGCTGAACGTGTAGCCGGCGAGGAAGAAAACATTCGCGGTCAGAATGATCGAGCCGAGATTAACGTGAAAACCGTCCGTAAAACGAAAAGCGTTAAATGCGTCGTAAGCCAGAAAGATCAGGAAGATCAGCGCGAGATACAGAAAATAGCGATGAATATTTTGCAGAATAAGCGGGAATTTGCGTTCGCCGCGGTAATTATCGCCGCGCGGTTCGCCGACCGCGCAAGAAATCGGGTCAGCCCAGAATGCTTTGTAGTATGCGCCGCGATAGTAGTAGCAGGTGAAACGAAATCCGCCGGGTGCCCAGAGAATCAAAAGCGCGGGCGAAAAGGGCAGCCATGCCGGGATCCACGAAGGTTTGACGCCGAACATCGCGTGCGGCGAATCGCCGAAGATCTCGGGCGAATAAAAGGGCGAAAGATAATTTCCGAAATGATAATTTCCGCCCTGAAACGCCGCCCAGGTCGAATAAACGACAAATGCGCCCAAACCGATAAACGTCAGCAAAGACGGCAGCCACCAGGCGCCGC
>DATLOR010000435.1:0-8309 GCA_035536135.1 Pyrinomonadaceae bacterium
CCGAAAATATTCCGCACCTTGTCCATAAAAGATTCGTTTTTGTGATAAATTGAAACCGATGTTTGAGGCAATCCGCGACAAAATGCGTGAGAAGATTCGCAGGCTTGAATATGTGATGACGATTCACGCGGAAGAAGAAATGGAGAACGACGGGTTTTCTATCTTCGATGTCGAAAACTGTATTCTCACGGGCGAGATTGTCGAACGGCAGAAAGATCGCGAAACCGATGAATGGAAATATCTGTCGGCGGGAAAAACTCTTGATGACACGGGCATTGTGGTTGTGGCAAAATTAAGTTTGACGGACAAACTTGTAATTATCACCGTTTATTTTGAAGATTATGAATACTAAACTCCGGGAAACAATCTGCGATAATTGCGGCAAAAACGGTGCGCGGATTATTCACGTCACGAAAAGCTACGGCAAAGGCGTTGATTTGCTGGTGATCGAAAATGTCCCGATCGTTTCGTGCCCGCATTGCGGCGAAAGCTATCTGACCGCCAAAACCCTGCGCGAAATCGAAAACATCAAACGCAACCGCACGAATATCGCCGTCGAACGTCCCGTTCCCGTCGCCGTCTTTGCTTAATGCAAAAAGGCGACGGATGATCCATCGCCTTTTGATTTAAGTCTAACCCTTCCCGCTTACCCGAAAATATTCCGCACCTTGTCCATAAAGGATTCGTCCTGAAATTCGGTGTCTTCGATCTCGGCGAGCTGTTCGAGCAGTTTGCGCTGTTCTTTCGTCAGCGTTTTCGGCGTGATCAGCGTGACGGCGACGAACAGATCGCCTTTGCCGCGTCCGCCCAAGGCGGGCATTCCCTGCGATTTGATGCGGAAAACCGTGCCGGTCTGCGTGCCCGCCGGAATCTTTAAGTCTTCCTCGCCTTCGAGCGTTTTGACCTTGATCTCCGCCCCGAGCGCGGCTTGCGCGAACGTGACGGGAACCGCCGAATAAAGATTTGCGCCCTGGCGTTCAAAGGTTTCGTGTTCGGCAACGTGCAGCACGACGTACAGATCGCCCGTCGGTCCGCCGTTCACGCCCGCTTCGCCTTCGCCGTTGACGCGCAGGCGCGAGCCGGTTTCAACGCCGGCGGGAATTTTCAGTTCGAGCGTTTTTTCCTTTTCGATGCGTCCCGCGCCGCGGCATTTTTTACACGGATTTTTGATGATCTGACCTTTGCCCGCGCAGTTCGGACAAGTCCGCATCACCGAGAAAAAGCCTTGCTGGTAGCGCGTCTGACCGCTGCCCTGACAGGTGATGCAGGTTTCCGGCTCGCTTCCCTTTTCCGCGCCTTTGCCGTCGCACTCGTCGCATTTTTCAAGCCGCGGAATACGGAGCTTTTCTTCCTTGCCGTGCGCCGCTTCTTCGAGGCTGATCTCCAGATCGTAACGCAGATCCGCGCCGCGCTGGGCTGAACTGCGCCGACCGCCGCCGCCGCGCGCTGCCCCGCCGAACATATCGCCGAAGCCGAAGAGGTCGAAAATGTCTTCGATGTTTGAAAATCCCTGCCCGCCGAAGCCTTGCCCGTTCGCGCCCGAATGACCGAAACGGTCGTAACTGGCGCGTTTCGTCGGATCCGACAAAACCGAATAGGCTTCCGCCGCTTCTTTAAATTTATCTTCCGCCGTATGATCGTCGGGATTTTTGTCCGGGTGATGCTGGATCGCCAATTTGCGATACGCCGCTTTAATTTCGACATCGGTGGCAGTTTTCGCCACTCCTAAAATTTCGTAATAATCTCTTTTACTCATAGATTCAAAATTCCAAATTCAAGATTCTAAACTCAAGATTCCAAATTTTTCAAATCCAAAATCCAAAATCTAAAATCCCAAATAAAGATAACGCCAGTCCAATCAAATGAACTGACGTTCTGTTATATTTTGCGACAATATGAGGGATTTATGCAAGAGATGAATAAACCGGCTTTAAATTCATCCCTCCTCCCTCATCTTTCATCCCTCAAATTACGCCATCACCATCAAGGCTTCGGTCAATTGATTCGCGGCGTCTTCGGCTTTTTTCAAGGCTTCTTCGATGACTTGCGTGTCGTCTGCCGAAAGTGCTTCTTCGGCTTCGCCTAAAATGCCGTTGATTTCCTGCTGTTGTTTGACTTCGAGCGATTTGCCGTATTCAGCCATTGCCCGCCGCGTGTTTTTCAAAAGCGAATCGAGGCGGTTGCGCGTCATGATCAACCCCTTGACTTCTTTGTCCATTTCGACCGAAGTTTCGGCTTCCATGATCAGGCGGTCAATTTCATCGGGCGCCAAGCCGGACGAAGGAGTGATCTGCATCGCCTGTTCGAGCCCGGTCATTTTGTCCTTCGCCGAAACGTTGACGATGCCGTTGGCGTCAACCTCGAACGAAACATCGATCTGCGGAACGCCGCGCGGTGCGGGCGGAATACCGACGAGTTCAAACTTACCGAGTGAACGGTTGCCGCTCGAAACTTCGCGCTCGCCCTGCAGAATGTGGATTTCGACCGATTGCTGGTTGTCGACAACGGTCGTAAACGTCATCGTATTGCGCAGCGGAATCGTCGAGTTTCGTGCGATCAGTTTAACGAACAGACCGCCGCGTGTTTCCAGACCCAAGCTCAGCGGCAGAACGTCGAGGAGAACGATATCCTTGACATCGCCCGTCAAAACGCCGCCCTGAATCGCCGCGCCCATCGAAACGACTTCGTCCGGGTTGATCTCCGCCGAAGGCTCTTTGCCGAAAACTTCCGTCACGGTTTTGGTAATGATCGGCGAGCGCGTCTGTCCGCCGACGAGAATAACTTTATCAATATCGGCGGGCTGAAGCTTCGCGTCCCAGAGAGCCTTCTGGCACGGTTCGACCGACGATTCGACCAGATCAACCACGAGCTCCTCAAATTTCGAGCGCGAAAGAACGGTATTGATATGTTTCGGTCCGGTCGAATCCGCCGCGATGAACGGCAGATTGACGGTCGTTTCCATCACCGATGAAAGCTCGCATTTGGCGCGTTCCGCCGCTTCTTTCAAACGCTGCAGAGCAAGGCGGTCTTCTTTGAGATCGATGCCGTTTTCAAGTTTGAAGGTTTCGACGAGCCAGTTGATAATGCGCTGGTCGAAATCTTCGCCGCCGAGGAAGGTGTTGCCCGAGGTCGAAAGAACTTCAAAAACGCCGTCGTTAATTTCTAAGATCGTGATGTCGAACGTTCCGCCGCCGAGATCGTAAACCGCGACTTTTTCCGACTTTTGCTTGCCGAAACCGTAAGCCAGAGCAGCGGCGGTCGGCTCGTTGATGATGCGTTCGACTTCGAGACCCGCGATTTTCCCCGCGTCGCGTGTCGCCTGCCGCTGCATATCGTCGAAATACGCCGGCACGGTGACGATCGCTTCGGTCACCTTGTCGCCCAAAAATTCTTCCGCCGCGAGCTTTAATCTTTGCAGAACGATCGCCGAGATTTCAGGCGGCGAGTAAACGCGGTCGAGAACCTGGATATGCGCGTCGCCGTTCGGGGCTTCGACGATCTCGAACGGCACGGTTTCGCGCATTTTCTGCACTTCCGCCGAATCGAATTTGCGCCCGATCAGCCGTTTGACGGCGTGCAAAGTGTTCGTCGGATTGGTGACGGCTTGGCGTTTGGCGATCTGCCCGACGAGCCGCTCGCCTTTTTCCGTGAAACCGACGACCGACGGCGTTGTTCTGCCGCCTTCTTTGTTCGGGATGATCTGTACCGCGCCGCCTTCGAGAACGGAGACGCAGCAGTTCGTTGTTCCTAAATCGATACCAATTACTTTACTCATAAATTTTACAGAGCCTTTCTAGGGTGAAATACCAGCGGGAAAGTTACGGGAAATTAACAAACTATTCGGTTTCTAAAATATTTTCTACTGCGGAATTTTGATTGTCTGCGGGAGAAAAATCGGGCGGATTCGGACGGGCAGGGGAAGCGGAAGTCGAAACTTTGACCATCGCCGCCCGGATGATCTTGTCGCCGATGCGGTAACCGCGAAGCAACTCGCCCGTCACGGTATTCGGCGGAAACTCGCCGGAGGTTTCCGTCGCGACGGCTTCGTGAAAATGCGGATCAAACGACTCGCCGACCGAAGCGATCGGCTGAACGCCCATTTCCGCCAAAACTTCGTTCAATTGCTGGTTGACCAAAAAGATGCCTTCAAAAAACTGGTGAAAATCCTGCGAACGACCCTCGGAATGACTCGAGGCAAAATCCAGGGCGCGATTTAAATTATCCAGCACGGGCAGCATTTGCGTCGCTAAATTACTTATCTGACCGAGATAGGTTTCACCGCGTTCACGCTCAATCCGTTTTTTGTAATTATCGAAATCAAGCTGTCGGCGCCGGGCTGTTTCGGCTAACTCGGCACGCTCGGTTTCCAGTTTGACGACCTGTTTTTTAAATTGTAAAACCTCGGCGTCAAACTCTGAGGAAGTTTTATTGTTCGGGGCGAAATTGCCCGTCGGCGGATGAGTTTCGGGTATTTTTACAGGTTCGATGGCAAATTCCGCTTTGATAAACTCCGGATTTGTATCATCAAAATCGGCTCCGTCAATTTCAATGGCTAAATCGGATGAAATTTGAAGGTCTTTTTCTTTCGCTTCGAGCTCTTTGATAAAGTCTTCGATCGAAAGCGAATTTTCGTCTTCAATTTCACTCACAAGGTTGTCTTTATTTTCTAATTCGTTATTGAAATTCATTTTGTGGTTTGTTTGGTGGCTGATGTTTCAGGAAACACCATCTTTTCGGACGTTTTATAAAAAGCAAAAATTGCTTTCGTTAGTTGACTGAGTATTCCTTGGTCATGTGTTTTTCGAGAATCCGGGCGATATAACCGACGATCGAAATGATTCGTGCGTATTCCATCCGCGTCGGACCCAGAACGCTCAAAGTTCCGATTGCCGTGCCTTCGCCGATGCGGTAAGGCGCGGTAATCAATGTACAGTTTCGTAAGGTAGAAGCCGAATTTTCGCTTCCGATGACAACCTGAACATCACCTCTCGCGGACGAATCGCGGACGATGCATTCATTGAGAATCTGCATCAGACGCGATTTTTCTTCGATCGTTCGAAGAAGCTCACGAAGTCTGTCCATATCGGCAAAATCGCGTTTGGTTAAAATGTTCGACGTGCCGCCGACATAAACCTCGCCGCGCTGATCTTCTTCGTCCTCGATACTCTGTGAACAAAGAATCATCGCCGTTTGCAGTAATTTATCAAAAAGCGCCTTTTCTTCGTGCATCAATTTTAAAATTGACGTCCGAATTTCCGCCAGACTCTTGCCGCTGAATTCGACGTTGATATAGCGCGCCGTACGGTCAAGTTCTTCCTGGCTGTAGGTTTCGTTGAGCCGGATAATTTTGTTATGCACAATATTCGGCGCGGAAACCAACACGACAAGAATGCGTTTGTCGGAAAGATTGACAAATTCGATATGCTGCAGACGGTCGTTTGCCAAGCTGGGCGAAACGACGATACCGATATTATTTGAAAGAGCAGATAAAAGCTGGGAAGTTCGTTCCATCAACCTGTCGGGCGCGTCCGTCAATTCGCTTTCCAAAAAACCGAATTCATCGCCGATAAAGCGCAGGTCTTCGTTGGAAAGACTCAAAACACCCAAAAGATTATCAACATAAAAACGGTAGCCTCTGTCGGTCGGAACGCGTCCGGCGGAAGTATGCGGTTGTTCGAGAAATCCCGCACTTTCCAGTTCGCCCATCACATTGCGGATGGTCGCCGAACTCAAGCCGTAGGAATTGACAAATTTTTCCGCGATTATTTTTGAACCGACCGGCTCGCCCGTGATGAGATGCTCGCCGATTATAGCCGATAGTATAGCTTGCCCGCGAATATCGGGGCAGTTTATTTTGTCAGAAGTAAAATTTGAATCACGGACAGACATTTTTCTTCCGGTGGGTTTGATGCAGACCGCTGAAAACGGTATGCTTCCGCTATTAAAACAGATAACATTTTTAAGCTAAATCTGTCAACAATTATTAGTTAAACTATGATTAACAGAAATTATAGCCAGAACCGTCTTTTCTAGGGATGAGGGATGAGGGATGAAAGATGAAGGTTGATATTGAGACATTTTCATCCATTATCCCTCAGTTTCCTGCTTGCTCCCGCAGGCGGTTCCGACATATTGTCTTTGCGTTCCTTGTGCCTCTCGGGTGAAAATATCTTTCGAATGACCGAAAACTTAAGCCAAATAAAAAATTTTTACGAAGAAGCCTTTCAGGCATTCGACGCGAGCCGAAAACCGCTTGAAATCGAAGTCCGTTTTTATCCGTATATCGGCATCAATCACACGATCCGCGTCCGCAACGGCAAAGTTTTTGTCCGCATCGCCGAAATCTGTCAAACAATGCCGCCAAATGCGCAAAAAGCGCTCGCCTTTATTCTCGTTGCCAAACTTCTGCGGAAAAAAGTTCCGCCGCGTGCGCGTCAGATCTATTCCGATTTTATCAAAACCGAGGAAATCCGCGACAAAGCGACCGCCAACAAACGGCGGCGCGGGCGAAAGATCATCACTTCCGCGCAGGGCGATTTTTACGATCTGGACGAAATTTTCGACCGTTTGAACGAAACTTATTTCAAAAAAACTTTGCCGAAACCCGTTTTAACCTGGTCGTCGCGCAAAACTTACCGCATTCTCGGGCATCACGATTCGACACACGAAACGGTCGTCGTCAGCCGTTCGCTCGACGACCGAAAAGTTCCGAAATTCGTCGTCGAGTATGTTGTTTTTCACGAAATGCTCCATATTTTTCACCCGACGATTCACCAAAACGGCAGACGCTACAACCACACGCCCGCGTTTCGCCGCAACGAAAAAAAGTTTCTGCATTTTGAAGAAGCCGAAAGCTGGATCGAGCGAAACGTGAAGCATCTGAAACGCAGAGCTAAGAATTAGCTGCGGATAAACGCAAATGAGTGCGGATAAAATCTATTTAATTAAATCAGCGCAATCCGCGTTTATTCGCGGCTGAAATATTTTGAGCATTTTAATCGTCAAACTGCGCTAAAATTCTGCCGATAAACCCGAACGGCGAAACGGTTCGGCGTTCGATTCCTGAAGCGTTAAAACGCGTTTCGGTCGTAAAAACGGTGAGCATCTGCATATTTTCCGCTTTCTTTTCGCCTAAAACTTCAACCGTTTTTTCAATCGAATCTTTTCCGTAAGTGACGGCAACCGCGCCTGTTTCGCTGAACTTTTTCCACCCCGGACTGCGCGTAAAATTCTGCCCGTTTTGTTTTGTCTGCAAACATTTCAAAACGCTCTCCGTTTCGCCCAGAATCAGTTTGTTCTCAACCAAAGCCGCCGCATTCGTGCCGTCCGCCGATTTCCAGACCTCGGCGTTTTCGCGTTTTTCGCCCGCCGCTTTGAAATTTATTTCGGCGATGGATTTTTTCACCTTTTCCGCGTCTTTGACTCCGACGATTGCGACCGATTTGTCGCCTTCCGCATCGAAATTTGCCGTCCAGATCTCGGAATCGACCGCGCTCAAAAAAGTTTCCGCGTCCACAACTCCGTAAGGCTCGAGCAAACTGCCCGAAAAAGCGATCAAGATTTTCGCGCTCACCGCATCGGTATTTTTTCCCGCCACGAGCAGCAGACTGCGCCACGCAATTTGCGGATTTTGCAGGTTATAGCGTGTTACCAAAAAAACTTCCGACGGCAGAAATTCAGCGGAATTTGTTTGATTTTGGGTTGCCGGAACAAGCGTTTCTTTGACGACCGACGAAGTTTCAGCCGTTAAAGAGATTGCGTATTTGTCCTCGATTCCGGCTTCTGTTTTCATTGCCGTCCAGAAAACTTCCCTGACCGAATTTCTGAGGACTTGCGGCAAAACGCGGGCGATAAAACTTCTCCCTTCTTCATCATCGGTCGCGTCCATCGCGGTTGAAACTCCGGCGAGTTTCGAGATTTGCGCGATTCCGTCGGGAGCAATATAGCCGAACGCGAGCGCATCTTTTTCGCCGCCCGCGCGCATCTTTGCGAGCGATTCGTTTTTTATCAAGCTGTCGGCTTCACCACGAAAAACCGCCAGCGATTTTTCGAGCGCGGTGTCGTCGTTGCTGAAAAATATTTTACTGTCTTTCACAAAGGCAAACACTTTTCGCCCGTCTTTCGCCGTCCAGACAAAAGATTTTCCGCCCGCTTTGTCCGCCGTATCGAGCGTCACTTCGCCGCCGTAAGTTTCGTTGACGAATTCGCCGAGGCGTTCTTCGGTAAACTGCAAAGTATAGCGGTTCCAGGTGTGCGTATCGGCGACCGCGACAAAACGCGGTTTGAAATTGAGCACGGAATTTTCCGCC
>DATLOR010000436.1:0-4936 GCA_035536135.1 Pyrinomonadaceae bacterium
CGGATTTCCGCCATTTGCACGACTTCATCGCGCCGCACAAGTCCGGGAAAGATCGGAAGTCCGGCGGCATCGGCGGAAGTCCAGGTTTCGGGGCGCAGTTTGTTCGAATTGAAATTCCACAGCGCGCCGCTCGACGCATTCCAGCTCGCGCCGCCCGAAATCGGGAACGAATAATATGTTTCGTAAAGTTTCCAGTTGTCGCGGTCGATCGTCAGAACGTGGCGGTCGCCCGTTGAATTTGCGCCGCCTTCAATCGGCGCGTTCGTTGGAATCGGATACGGTCCCGGATCGCTCTGATCGCCCCAATCCGTAAAATTTACCGGCACCCGCAGCTGATTTCCGGCGACGACGACATACGGAATCCCGATCGGCGCGCCTTCCCAGAATGTCCCGAAATCGGGATGAAGTCCCGTAGTGTTTCCGATGCTCGCGATCAGATTTGCCGAATTTGAATGAACCGGAAAACGCGAAATGTCCATATTCCACGCATTGTTTGCCGGAAACGGACGCGCGCCGTTCAGACTTGCGCCGATGCCCAGATCGGGAACTAATGATTGAGCCGGCGAAGATGAAATATTTCGGCTTTGCATCGAAGCCCGCCGCGAAACCGCTGAATCGCCTGAAAACGCCGTAATTAAACCGAGCACTAAAAATAAACTCAAAAAAACGCGAAAAATTTGATGTTTAGACATACATTTAAAAACCTCTTAACGGGTTGAATTTTGGCTTTAAAGGGAGATTTGAAATGCAAGGTTTGAAAAGTAACTAACTTCCAATTTAGCGTATTTTGTTAATTCCAGTCAATAGATTTTAAACAATGTTTGAACTTTGATATTGGAAACGTAAGTTTTTGCGGTGCAGCAAGAAAGACAAGGAAACTTTGAGATTTGGATGCCGGACGCTTTTGACGGACATCAAAGGTTGATCGAAATGTTTGAGAGTTGTTTTGCCTTTGTGGTTTCTTCACGAGGGCGAGAATTTTTAGTAGAATGTCCCAAACGGATTCGATATTCACGATTGGGAAGGGAAGAAAAGTGCGCTCAGATAATGAACTGCTCAGAGAGTTACAACGATTAAGCAAAACCGGAGTCATCAACGATGAAGAGTATCTGGTATTGAGAAAAATCATCGCGGGCGGCAAGGTCAGCCCGGAATTTTATCGCAAATTCGACCGATTATTTGCCGGCAGTCCAAAAACCGTTCCGGTCGAAACAGGCAATAGCCGCGCGCAAAAAGAAGAACCTCCGAAAGAAAGACTTTACTCGATGGCGGAAGCGATCAATGAACTGAACCTGAAGCTCACCGCGCTCGGCGGATTCGATCATTCCCGCGAGTTATTAAGCTGTCCGGCTTGCGGAATGTTTGAAGATCTCACCGATCAGGGAAAACTGATCACGGCAGAATCCGACTATCCCGGAGACGATACGGGATTGCGTTTTACGAGGTTGAATGAAGACGAGTGGGAATGCCCGGATTGCGGTCATCTCTGCCGGGAAAACACGCCCGGATAAAAAACAATGGCGAACTCATTTGTGAACTCATCGCGGAAAAAGCGGGTAAAGCTTTGGTCAGGCTTAATGATAAAAAGGCATCACTCAAAATAAGTGACGCCTTTTTATCATTTCCGGTGGTTTATCTTTTACGGAACGAAGGCATTCGGGACCGGACGATCGCCCGTGATCCCGAAAGTGACAATGCCGACACCCGAAGTCGTTTGATTCATAAACCAGGTATTGTTTGCAGGTCGAAAAACAGAGGCGTCGAATTTACCGTCGCCGTCGTAATCGCCCGGCACCGCCGCATCGCCGGCTTGTCCCCAGACAAAAGAGAAAAATGAATTATCTTCGCTTCTCTGGATAAACCATTCGCCGGTCGATGGGCGAAACACCGCAATATCAGCTTTCCCGTCGCCGGTATAATCGCCCTGCACGGGTTTATCCGTGCCGACACCAAAGCGGTAAACCTTAAACTGCGCGTTCGACGATTGCAGATACCACCAGCTCCCATCGGAGGGGCGGAAAATGGCAATATCCGATTTCCCGTCGCCGTCGAAATCCGCCGCGAGAGGTTTATCTTCCGCCGTTCCGAAATTGACGATCGAAGTTCCGCTGCCCGATGAATTCAGGATGAACCAGGTTGCCGAAGACGGTCGGAAAACGGCGGCGTCCGCTTTGCCGTCGCCGTCGAAATCGGCAGGCACGGGAATGTCGCCCGCCGTTCCGAACGGGAACGAGAAGAATGAACTGTCTTCCGAGCGCAGGATGTACCAGAAGCCGTTTGAAGGTCTGAAGAAAGCGATGTCCGCGCGCCCGTCGCCGGTGAAATCGCCGGGTGTGATCAGATCCGAAGAAGTGCCGAACTGAAGCGCGCCGTTGTCGCCGTTCGAAGATTTCAGATACCACCATTCGCCGACCGCCGGACGGAAAATACTGATATCGGTGCGCCCGTCGCCGTCAAAATCGAACGGCGCTTTGCCTTTTTCGTCGGGAATCGCCCAAAAACCGCTTTTCAGATCATAACTGCCGCCCGTCGAGGTTTGTCCGGCGACGGGTTCGCCGAGGGTTGAAACGAGCGTGTAATTGCCGTTGACGGAAACGCCGCCGCCGAATGATAAAATCTGCGCGTCAACGCGCGGCTGGACAATGCCGCCGACGAAATCCGGCGCGTTTCCCGCTGAGATCGGGATTTGCGTGAAAGAGCCGCTGCCGTTCGTGTTAAAAACGAAAAGTCCTTTGACGTTGTTGATGCGTCCGGCGGCGATGATCTTTGAATTATCCTCGGTCCAGACCGTCCCGAAGGTCAGGCAATTGGTATTTGCGGTGCGGCAATTGGTGTTTGTTAATTGTGTGATTGGTTGTTTGCCGGTGCCGTCGGGTTTGATTTTGTAAAGATTCGAAACGGTATAGGGATAAGTATCCTGCGGAAAATTATTGCCGCACGCTTCGAAAAGCGAGCCGTAAGCGATTTGCTGACTATCGTTTGACCACGAAGGGCTTAAATCTCCGCAGTTGGTGTTCGGCACCTTTTGCCGCGCCGCGCCGCTGATGCCGACCGTGTAAAGCCCGCCGTTGACGCCGTCATTCGACAGGTTGTGAAACGCTACAAGCTGGTCGCCGCCGCGCCTGATGACCGGAAAATCGTCGGCACAATAAGGCGCGCTCGCCCACGGAAACTGAACCGGATTCGAACCGTCGCGGTTCGCCCTAAACATAAAACAATCCCGATCCAGAACGATTTCGTTATTGCCCTGATTGCTTTCGGGCGAAAAGCTGTAGCCGACCACATTTTGTTCGAAATTAAAAGCATAAATGAGCGTTTCCTGTCCGGTCGCGAGCTCGCGGACAAACATATCGGCATTGGCACCGAACGGGTTGAAAAAATTGGTTCGCGTAAACCGCTTGAAGAGCAGAAAACGCCCGTCGTCCGAAATCCGCGGCTGCGTTCCGGTCGTGATCCGGCGGTCGTTTTTGCCGTCCTGACCGACCGCCCAAACGGTCGGCGAGTTGGCACCCGATGGCGGCGCGTTGAGAACGCCCGGCTGGCGGCTGTAAACGATCTCGCCCGGTTTCAGAATTTGCGCCGAAACCCCGACAGGCGTAAGCCAGATAAACATTGCCGAAAGGAAAACTATTAACGGCAATTGCGCCATAAATTTGATTTTTCGAGTTTTCATTATTTTATTTCTCCCGTTGTTACGATTCCGCTTTACAAATCTATAAAACCGGACGTAAATGCCGGACTAATCTTTGTGAACACCGCACAAAAAACAAGATTGTTTGCCGATTTCTTAAAAAGCGTTGTTGTTTGTCAGAATATAAGAATCGTATAACTATTAATTTCTCTTGTATCTGCCCAACTGTTTGAAAAGGTAAAAACATCCACGGTAGTATTGTTGAAAATTCTGTAATTTATTCCGTTATTATTCGTACTCGGACTAAAAGAGCCATTTGCATATTGAGCGGAAACAACGACAAAGCGGGTCGAAATGTCAAAACCGAAGTCAATTTTATCAACGCCTGCCAAACCCGGAGCCGCAGTAATTGAAAATCCACAATTTCCGCTTGAAGAAGTTGTTACACCGTTATAGCAGCGCATGATATTTGGTATTGATGATACATGTCCTACAACGATCATCGCCTTTACCAAACCGTTCGAGTTTGTCGGTTGCGTCAGATTTCCGCCCGCCTGTATGCCGCCCGTGAGTATTAAACTTCCCGTATTTTCGACATTTAGCCGTGTCCAGCCGGTTGATGAAACTCCGCCGAGACTGAGCGCATTTGTTGCGGTAGCAGCGGTTGTCGCGGTCGTCGCATTGGTCGCATTCGTCGCATTGACCGCGTTTTGCGCGTTGACCGCATTCGTCGAATTGTCGGCGTTCGCCGCACTTGTCGCCCGAAGCGCGAACGGCACAGCGGTTATTTGCTGGCGCGGTCCGAGAATCGTCAACTGGTTCGGCGAACCGTTCGGCTTGACGGCGATCTCGATAAACACGCTGTTCGGATTATTAAACGCTGCCGCGCCGAAATCGAGCGTCGTGCTGAACACGCCGTTGATCAGGATCGTGTTCGGGCGCGCGAGCGTTGCGCCGACCTGCGTGCCGCCCGTAATTGTATTAAATAATTTAAATTCCAGATCGTAACGACCATTTGCGGGATTCGTGCCGTCATTTAATCGTCCCTGAAAGCTGAAAGCCGTGCTTTGCGCTAATGCGGCTGTCGTCGCTATAACAATAAACAGCGAAATAATAAAAAAACGTTTTAGAATGGATTTTCTCGTCATCAATTTTCTCCCTTTCAACCTTATTAAAATTTTTAGATTTGCGGCTTTAATGCTTGATTTGACAGTCGTAAGGAAAAGCCGGAAAACAGTTTTCCGGCTACCTGCCTTTTAATTTTGAAATTATTCAATCCGCGTCGCCGTGGCGGTCGAACAGCCG
>DATLOR010000437.1:0-4290 GCA_035536135.1 Pyrinomonadaceae bacterium
ACGATCGCGATCATCGCGCCGATGATCACCAAGCCCCACGGCAGATCCTGCCCGAGAACGCCCTTGATGATATAGCTCATCAGGGTTGCCTTCGGCGCGTCGTAGCGCGTCAGTTCCTTGCCTTCATCATCTTTTTTGATCACGCCGTTGATGCCCGGATCGACGAAATAAACCGGCTTGCCCTGCATATCGACGAGATATTTGCCGACTTGCCCGGCTTGCGGGTCGGTGTTTTGCCAGACGCGGTAAGTGTTCGTGTCAACGCCTTTATATTTACCGTTCGTGACGGTTTCGGCTTGATACTGCCCGCCCTGCCGGAAAAGTTTGTCTTCCGTGATGCGGACGCTTGATAAAGGCGAAGCCGTGTCGATCTTCTGGTAATACGTTTCGGCGTTGTTCAAAAAGATGAGCAGTGAACCGAGCACGAGCGCCGACGCGAGCGCGCCGACGAGAATCGCGATCTGCTGACGCCAGGGCGTACCGCCGACCCAGAAACCGGTTTTCAGATCCTGCGAGGTCGTGCCGCCGTTCGAAGCGGCGATACAGACGATGCCGCCGATCGAAAGCGCGGTCACGAAATACGGATCAGCCGCCGTCCACCCCAAAGCGAGAAAGACGAGCGACGTGATCAGAAGCGTCGCGACGGTCATTCCCGAGATCGGGTTTGAGCTTGAGCCGACTTCGCCCGTCAGACGCGACGAAACCGTAACGAACAAAAAGCCGAGCACGATGATCAAAATTGCGCCTAAGAAAGAAACGATCGGGTTCGTGAAAACGCTCAGACCGAGCTGCGGAAAGAGCATCACCGCGGCGATCAAACCGATCACGCCGACGACGACCCATTTCATCGAAAGGTCGCGGTCGGTGCGCGGAACGTTTTCGTTTTCTTCGCCCGAACCGCCGCGCAGGTCGGCGAGACCGCCCTTCAAACCGTGCCAGATGGTCGGCATACTGCGCGCCAGAGAGATAATCCCCGCCATCGCCACCGAACCCGCGCCGATGTACAGAACATACGCGCCGCGCACGTCGTCGGGTCCCATTTTCGAGATTATGCCGTCGAGCGAAGGCGCTACGGCGGTCGTCATTCCGCCGCCGAAAAACTTGATCATCGGAATCAGCACGAGATACGACAAAACGCCGCCGCCCATCATCAGACCGGCGATGTAGGGTCCGATGATGTAGCCGACGCCGAGCAGGGTCGGGTCGTTGCCTAATGAGATCGAACCGCCTTTCAAGGTGGTGTCGCTAAACTCTTTGGTCGGCGTTTCCTTCCAGAAGCTGAAAACCTTCATCAGCGAATTGAACGCAAAACCGATCGCAAAACCGATCGCGATGATCTTTCCGCCCTGAAGCGCGGCATCGTCGTTTTCGGCGGTATTGCCTTCGTGCGAAGCCTCGCGCGATTCTTTCGACGCGCCCGCCTTTAAAACTTCCGCGCAAGCCGTGCCTTCCGGGTATTTCAGAAAGCCGTGCTGGTCTTTGATCAGAGCGCGGCGCAGAGGGATCATCATCAGGATCCCTAAAAGACCGCCGAGGATCGCGACGAGCATCACGCGGGTGATTTCCAGGTCGAACCCGAGAATCATGATCGCGGGCATCGTCACGCCGATCCCGAACGCGATCGATTCGCCCGCGCTCCCGGCAGTTTGCATAATATTGCTTTCAAGAATCGTCGCGTCGCGCATCCCGAGCTTTGAAAGCAGGCGGAAAACCGTGATGGCGATGACCGCGACCGGAATCGAAGCCGAAACGGTCAAACCCGTTTTCAAGACGAGATAAAGCGACGATGCGCCAAAGACAATGCCCAAAAGTGTGCCGACAATGAGCGGCAACGGTGTCAGCTCACGAATCGTTGCCGAGTCCGGGATATACGGACGAAAATTCTCCAAAAAAGGATTTTTTGCCATAACGGAAAATTAGAACCTCCAAATTTTTACATGTTCAAAAGGAAGAGTATTTTGAATGAAATCTTGTCGTTAAATTTACCTTGCCCGCGATAAATAAGCAAGGAAAACAAGCATTTAAGATATCGATCAAGCGAAATTCCCGACGATTATTTTGCGCCGTTTCACAAAAATATGGCGCTCCCCGATCGAATCATTGCATTCAATCGGTCTATTAAGGATGCCAATGACGAAGGAATTACGTTCAATGACGCAAAAATTACAGCCAATGATGAAGTAATTACAGCCAATGACGCACCAATTACAGCCAATGACGCATTCATTGGACTCAATGACGAGCCCATTGGGCTCACTTGGCGCGTCATTGGACTCAATGATGTGCCCGTTGAACTCAAAGGGCGCGTCAAGGGACGCTATAAAATCATTTTGAAACTCACAATTTAATTGCAGAAAGCCAAAAGATATTTCATTAAAGCCCGAAAATAGTCTAAAATCTTCAACAAATCCGAACGGAGTTCCTTTAACTTAATGAAAAACAAATCTATCTTTGCGCCTTTGCGCCTTTGCGGGATAATTCTGCTTCTCGCTTTATCGATCGCCGCCCAGACAAAAATTCCCGCACCGCGCGATGTTCTTGGGTTCACGCCCGGCGACGACCGCAAATTGGCGAGTTGGGCACAAACGGTCGAATATTTCAAACGTCTCGACGCGGCATCAGACCGCGTTCGATTTGAGGAGATCGGTAAAACGACGCTCGGCGCGCCGTTCGTTTACGCGACCATTTCTTCGCCCGCGAATTTGAAAAATCTCGAAAAATACAAAGCGATCAACGCTAAATTAGCCGACCCGCGCTTGATAAAATCCGATCAGAAGCTCGCCGACGCGCTCATCAAAGAGGGCAAAACGATCGTTTTAATTACCTGCGGCGTTCACTCGAACGAGGTCGGAAGCTATCTTTCATCGATGCTCATCGCCGAAAGACTGGCGAACGCGGCAGACGCCGAAACGCAGAAGATTCTGGATAACACGATCATCCTGCTCGTCCCTTCCTTGAATCCCGACGGCGTGGACATCATCAAAAACTGGTACGACAAAACGCTCGGAACGCCGTTCGAGGGAACCGACCCGCCCGAGCTTTATCACAAATACGTCGGTCACGACGATAACCGCGACTGGTACGCGTTCACGCAAGTTGAAACGCAGCTCACGGTCGATAAAATCCATAACGCGTGGCATCCGCAGATCGTCAACGACATTCACCAGCAGGGCGCAAACGGCGCGCGGCTTTTTCTGCCGCCGTATATGCCGCCCGTCGAACCGAACGTCCCGAAACAGCTCGTCGAAGGCTACACCGAGCTTGGCAATTACATCGCCAAAACGATGCGCGACAAAAATTTCGAAGGCATCACGACCGATTCGACCTACGACGCCTGGACTCCGTCGCGCGCCTATTCGCACTATCACGGCGGCGTCCGCATCTTGTCCGAAACCGCGAGCGCGAAATTAGCCTCGCCGATCACCGTTAAATTCGACGAACTGCGACCGGGCTTGGGCTACGACCCGAAAAAAGAAACGCCGAATTTTGCGCCCGTCTGGAAAGGCGGCGAATGGCATTTGCGCGACATCACAAACTACATGACGACCGCCGCATTCACCATCCTCAAACACGCGTCCGACAACCGCACAAAATGGCTCACGAGATTTTATTCGGTAGGCAAAGAAGCCGTCAGACCGCGCCGGAAAGGCGAAGTTTTTGCTTATAAGATGGCTTACAACCAGGACGTAAAATCTTTGCTGGAAAGAGCAGGCGTCGAAACCGAAGAGCTTATCGAACGGAAAAACAATGATCTCGGTTGGATTTTGTTAGTTAGAACGCAGCAGCCTTACGCAGGTTTTGCAAAAGCGATTTTCGAACGTCAAATATATCCGGATTTAAGAGACGAAAAAAACAATCCGATTCCGCCGTACGACGTAACGGCGCACAGTATTTCGTTGTTGTACGGCTTGAATGTTGAACCGATTTATAAAATGCCGCAGACCGTTAAGGACGGTTTAAGCGGTCCGAATGATTATGGAGATTGCGGAAAGACTAAAACATATTCCGTTCAAATTTATCGTTCTTACATTCCGGTAATGGACGAAGGCTGGACTCGTTTTGTTTTGACTGATAAAAACTGGAGGGATTATGAACACGATTGCACAAAGTTTGAAACCGGCGAATTGAAAAACGAGCAGATCAGGCAAAATGTTTTTAATTCAAAAACAATCATCTTCCCCGACCAATCGCCGAATCAAATGCTCAACGGCTACGCTAAGGAAACGATGCCCGACGAATTCATGGGCGGCATCGGCAAGGAAGGCGTGGCAAACTTAAAGAGATTTGTCG
>DATLOR010000438.1:0-3432 GCA_035536135.1 Pyrinomonadaceae bacterium
TTACGGATATTCGGCGGAATACCCGGCGGAAAAAATGTATCGCGAGTCGCGCATTAACCGCATCTTCGATGGCACGAACGAAATCAACCGTCTCCTGATTCCCGGACAGCTTCTGAAACGCGCCGCCAAAGGCGGACTCGAGTTATTTGAAGCGATCCGTCTTGTGCAGGAGGAACTTTCAAATCCAACGACCGCCGATGATTCCGAACAAAACGATGCGGTTCTGTCGCACGAAGCGCGGCTCGCCGAAAACGCGAAAAAGATCGCTTTACTGATTCTGGGAACTGCCGCCGAAAAATTCGGCGAGCAGTTATCTGAACAGCAGGAAATTTTGATGGGCGCGGCGGACATCATCATGGACGCTTATCAAATGGAGTCGGCATATTTAAGAGCGCAGAAATCGGGCGGAAAAGGCAGCTCCCAATACCAGATCCTGATGGCGCAGGTCTTTTGTTTCGACGCGATCAGCCGCATCGAAACGAGAGCGAAAGCGACGCTCGCCGCCATCGCCTCAGGTGAGGATCTTTCAAGGTTCTATCTCGCTCTGCGGCGGTTAACGGAAAACAACGCGCCGTTCGACAGCTTCGCCGCCCGCCGCCGGATCGCCGATGCGCTGATCGAAGCGAATAAATATATTTTTTGATAATGAATTTAACTTAAAGTGTTTTTATTGTTTTTCGATTTTAGCGCAGATTGCTTTTGCCGCTTTTTTGCCTTCCGGTAGAGACATGAGCATCCAAACGTGAACCATTCTTTCGTATTCATGGTAATCGATTTTAATTCCCTCGGCTTCCGCTTTATTTTTGAATTTTCGGCAATCAGCGACAAACAAATCGTGCGTGCCGATGAAAAGCGTGATCGGCGCAAGGTTTTTAAGACTGCCGTAAATCGGACTGACAAGATAATCGGTCGGGTCGGTTTCGCCCGCGTAGATTTTGCCCAGGTACTTTAATCCCCGGATGTCAAGAAAAGGATCGAACCGATCTATTTTTTCAGCGTCCGTATTGGTCATCGTCACGTCCAGCCACGGAGAAAGCAGAACTATCTCCGAAGGCTGCTCAATTTTTTCGTCGCGGGCGCGCATCGCCAGCGCAAGTCCTATCCCGCCGCCGGCGGAATCGCCCATTACGATTAAGTTTTCCGCTCCGACTTTTGTCAAAAGTTCCTGGTAAATCGGAAATACCATATCGAAAACGTTATGAACCTGATTTTCGGGGGTCAGCGGATAATCAGGAGCAATCACCGTGCAGCCGAGCCGGCTGACGAGATTTGAAATAAAGCTCCAGTGGAGCCAGGCAAAACCGTTCACGTAGCCGCCGCCGTGCAAATACAGGATGTGCTTTTCGCTCCTCTTTTCCCGAGGCGCGACGGTCCAGACGGTTCGCCCGCGATATTCCCGCGTCGAAACCAGATGTTTTTCGTAAACTTTGCTCGAAGGTTTATCATTGAGCCTTTCATTTTCGAAGCCGTTTTCGATTAATTCCTGCACGTACCGGACCTTTCTTTTGTTTCTCTTCAGGCGCAGGATGATTTTGATGAGTTTGCTTTGCCAACTTTCCATAAACGATTTTCTTTAGTTTTCCTGGCTCATTTCGCCGCCCGATCGGCGGAGGGAAAATTCGTTGATAAAGGCAGCTGCTGCGCGCTTTCCCTCGTCGCTCAAATACGGGTTGAAAAGCCAAATGAGTTGAGTAAAACCTTCTTTGATCTGGCTTTCCGTTACCTCCTGCAAGTTTCCTCTGACCTGCAAAAAACGCAGCCAGTTGGAATGGACGATCCAGGCATTGACGGCAAGCGCGCGTGCCCCGTCTTTTGAGATGAACAGCAACCCGCGCCGCCGCATATCTTCGAGTATGAGCTCGACGTTCTTTTGTCCGCGCAGGGTCAATTTCTGAAGCCGAAGCAGCGCCTCTTCGTCCTTCGACCGGTCGAAATAGTCACGAAACAAAAAGCGATATTCCCACAAATATTCGAAAGCGCGCGCCGAATAACCCATAAAATCGATGAGATCGAATTTTTCGTCCGGCAGCCGCGACAAATTTTTATCGACTTCCTTTTCGAGCTGAAGATTCAATTCGGAAACGATTTCGCGCTTCGTGCGAAAGTGATACCAGAGATTGCCTTCGCTGATGCCTAAGAATTCAGCGAGCTGCGCCGTCGTCACTCCGGCATCGCCTTTTTCATTAAATAACTTCAGCGCGGCGTCCAAAATTTTCTCTTTCGTCGAGACTGTAGTTTTCGATTTTTTCTCTTTTGCTTTCATAACGCGCTTGACTTTGCTGTCTAGGGTGATTACCCTAGACCTGATTCTAGGGCGTTTGCCCTAATTTTGCAAATATGGAACATTTCGACGTTTTGATTGTCGGAGCAGGGCTGTCGGGCATCGGCGCGGGCGCGCATTTAAGAATGGAATGCCCGGATAAAAGTTTTGCGATTTTAGAGGGTCGCGCGGCATCGGGCGGAACCTGGGATCTGTTTCGTTATCCCGGCATCCGCTCGGATTCTGATATGTATACGCTCGGTTACAGGTTTCGTCCCTGGACTGACCCGAAAGCCATTGCGGACGGCTCTTCGATACTCAAATACATCCGCGATACGGCGGAAGAATTCGGGCTCGATGAAAAAATTCGTTACAGCCACCGCGTCAAAAAAGCCTCTTGGGTCTCGGAAGAAGCACGCTGGACGGTTGAAGCGGAGAGGGAAAATTCGATCGTCCGGTATACCTGTAATTTTCTCTACCTCTGCACGGGCTATTACGACTACGAAAACGGTTACACGCCCGAATGGGAAGGCATCGAGCGGTTTCAAGGTCGCATCATTCACCCGCAGAAATGGACGGAAGATATTGATTACGCGGGCAAGCGCGTCATTGTCATCGGCAGCGGCGCGACCGCCGTGACGCTCGTTCCGGCAATGGCTGAAACAGCGGCGCATGTGACAATGCTTCAGCGCTCACCGACTTATATTGTTTCGCGTCCCGCCGAAGACAAAATAGCAAACAGTCTGCGCGCCTGGCTTCCCGCGCGTATCGCTTACGCAGTCACTCGCTGGAAAAATGTGCTTTTCGGAACGTTCTTTTACAATTTGGCGCGCAAGCGTCCCTCGCTGATCAAGCGTCTGATCGCGAAAGGCGTCAAAAAAGAGCTCGGCGAAGAAGCTCTCAAGCATTTCACACCGAATTACAATCCGTGGGATCAGCGAATTTGTCTCGTGCCGGATTCAGATCTTTTTAAGGCGATTCGTGAAGGCAAAGCTTCGGTCGTCACCGACCATATCGACACGTTTACGGAAACCGGTTTGCGGCTTAAATCCGGCGCGCATCTCGACGCCGACATCATCGTCACGGCGACCGGACTAGTGCTCAAATTAATGGCTGGATTGCAATTAATTGTGGACGGCGGCTCGGTTGATATTTCGAAAACGCTTGCCTAC
>DATLOR010000439.1:0-5108 GCA_035536135.1 Pyrinomonadaceae bacterium
CCGTTTTGCCGTCACCGTCGTAATCCGCCGTGACGGGAACATCGCCTGCCGCGCCGAATGTGATAATGATCGTGCCGCCCGAAGATCTCGAAATAAACCATTCGTTCGTCGAAGGGCGAAACACGCCGACATCGGCTTTGCCGTCGCCGTCGAAATCGCCGACTACGGGAACGTCGCCGCTCGTTCCGAACGGGAAGGAAAGAAATGAACTGTTTTCACTTCTTAAAATAAACCATTCGCCCGAGGAAGGACGCCAAAAAGCAATATCGGTTTTGCCGTCGCCGGTGAAATCCGCCGCGACCGGTTTGTCGGTCGATAAGCCGAATTGGGCGGCAACGGTTTGCCCCGAAGAACTCCGGTTAAGCCACCATTCGCCGACCGACGGGCGAAAGATTCCGATGTCGGTTTTATTGTCGCCGTCGAAATCAAACGGGGGACGCGTCAGGCTCACGGTAATCGTGTTGTCCGTGCTGGTTGACGCGGAATTTGTGTTTCCGCCGATGTCAAAAGCGGCACCCGCCGGAATAGCGGCTTTGACCTGTCCGGCAGAAGTTATGTTTCTAACGGTGACCGTGTACAAACTGCCGCTTCCCGAAACCTGGATCACGGCGACCGAAACATTTGCCGTCGAACCCGTGAGCGAAACATCGGCGGAGCTGAACCCAGTGACCGGTTCGCTGAAAGCGACGGTGAAGGCGACCGGCTGGGTGCTGGTCGGGTCGGATTGTCCGCTTGCCTGATTGATCGTAACGGTCGGAGCAATATTATCGATCGTCACACGGTTGTCCGTACTGCTCGAAAACAAACTTAAGTTTCCGAGCGCGTCCTGCGCCGCGCCGCCGAGAATGCTGACCTGAACGAATCCCCCGTTTGAAACGATGTTGCCGACCGCGACATTATAAAATGCTCCGCTTCCGGTAATATTGACGGTTGCCTGCCCGGTATTCACCGTCGAGCCCGCAAATGAAATGTCTGCGGCATCAAATCCGGTGACCGGCTCGCTAAAGAAAACCATAAAATTGACAGGCAAAACGGCGGTCGGGTCGATCTGCGAAGTGGCTTGATTAATCGTTACGGTCGGCTGAACATTGTCTAAAGTGATCGTATTATCGGTACTGGTCGAAGGCTCGTTACCGTTGCCGACCGAGTCCTGAACGCCGCCGGAAAAAACACTCGCCCGAATAGTTTGACCATTGGAGAAAATATTGCCGACGGCGACATTATAGGTCAAACCGCTTCCCGAAATGGTGATCGATGCGTTGTTCGTATTGGCGGTTGAACCGCTGAAGGAAATGTCCGAACCGGTAAAACCCGTGATCGGCTCGCTGAAAACGACCGTAAAATTAAGCGGCAGACCGTTGGTCGGATCGGCTTGCGCGGCTGTCTGATTGATGGTTACCTTCGGACGGACATTATCAACCGTGACCGTATTATCCGTACTGGTTGAAGCCGTACTCAAATTACCTGCCGCATCGTTTGCGGCGTTGGACGTCACCGCTGCGGTCACGGTCAGATTGTCGGCTGAAAAATTTGAAATCGTGACGATATATTCAGCTCCGCTTCCCGTCACGGAAACGGTGGCGCCCGAGACATTGGCGGTCGAACCGGCGAGCGAAACGTCCGCCGCGTCAAACCCCGTCACCGGTTCACTAAACACCACGCTGAAACCGACATTCGCCGTCGATGTCGGGTCAAATTGTCCGGCTCTTTGATTGATCGTGACGGACGGCGCGGTATTGTCGACCCTGACCGTCGTAATCTCGCTTTCGGAGCTAACTTCGCCATTGACAATTTGTCTGGCGGTGTATTGAAAAGTTCCGTTTGCCGGGGTGCCCGCATCCGTCAGAGTGATCGAATTTCCGATTGCCGCGGCGCTGCTGACAACGCCGCCGTTGCGCAAAAGCTCGATGCTCGCTCCGTTCGTCACTCCGCCAATGTCAAATGCAAGCGTTTGAAACATTGTGATGTTGTCGGAATTACTGATTCCCGAATCACTGCCAGCCTGCAGATCGGGCGCAAAGGTCGGTTTGATAAAAAAGTAGGCGGCGCCCTGCGCGCTGTTTGAGCCGATATCCGCGCCGGTCGCGCCGACCAAAAACTTGGTGCCGTCAACCGCCACGCTGTTGCCGAAACGGTCGCCGGGAAAAGCGTCCGAGGCGAGCAGTTTTGCCTGCTGCGACCAGCTTTCGCCGTTTCTCACGAAAACATATGACGCGCCTTCGAGCGTTCCCGAACCGAGACTCCTCAACGGCGCGCCGACGATTGCCAAATCTCCCGAGAGCGCGACCCTTGTTCCGAATTTATCGGTTGAAAGCGTATCGTTCCCCGGAAATTTCTGGCGCAGCAGCCAATCGTTCCCGTTACGTCCGTAAACGTAAAGAGCGCCTGTGCGGAGCCCCGAATCAGTGCGCGCCGCCGGTGCGCCGACGATGATCGTATCGGCGTCCACGGCGACGCCCGAACCGAACTGGTCATCATCGTTGCCGGAAGCGTCAAAGAGCCGCGCCTGTTGTGTCCAGACGCCCGCCGAACGCTGATAAACACAGGCGATGCCGGAAAACAGAGTGGGCGTTGCATCGGCAAAGATCGCGCCGACGACCGCCGTGTCGTTATCGATACTGACGCTGTAACCGAATTGCGTTCCGTTGGTGCCGACGTTGTCGAAAACTTTCGCTTCCTGTGTCCAGACGCCCGAAGTGCGCTTGAAAATATAAGCCGCGCCGCGCGATGGAAATCCGAAGCGTTCGCCGAAAGCGCCGACAACCGCCGTATCGCCGTCGAGCGCGACGCTGTTGCCGAGCTGTGAACCGCCCGCGCCGTCGGCGGCAATGATCTTTTGTTCGAGCGACCAGGTATTGCCCGTCCGCGTAAAGACATAGACAACACCCTGATCGGAATTGTTCCCCACGTCAGCGCCGCTCGCGCCGACAATCGCCGTGTTGCCGGAAATCGCCACGCTGACCCCGAACAGTTCGTTAATAGTTCCGTTAAACGCCAGTAATTTGGCTTGGAAAACCCAATCGGTGCCGCTGCGCACAAAAATGTAGGCGGCGCCCTGCGAAACTCCCGGCGTAATGTCGGCAGACGGCGAGCCGATGACCATCGTGTCGCCGTCAATATCGACACTTGTGCCGAAAGCATCGGCGGGAGCACCATCGCTTGCCACGAGTTTTTTCAGCTCGGCTTCCGGGATCAACGCCGAACTTGCCGGGTTCTTCAACAAAAGATTCCGGCTTTCGGCAAACTGCGTTTGCGACAGGAACGATTCAATTTTTCGGGTTTCCGAAAAACCGTCGTGACAAAAGACCGCGAGCGGATAAACAGCCGCAGTTATCAATAAGATCAAATCAAAAACTAAAAAATGCTTTTTGAGAATAGCCATAAATTATTTTTAAATTACTCCGGGTCAAGGTATAAAAGTTTGAATTTTTAGTATTACAAAAAACTAGGGAAGTGAGTGTTTTAAATAATTCTCAAAGTTTATTTGAAAAGATCATTAAAATCAATAAAATCAACGCCCGTTTGACTAAAAAATTGTCCGGAATTATCTGAAATCTGCGGGTAAAACCGGCTCGCGGCAAAGACTTAACGATAGTTTTGGCAAACTTTGCGAAAAAAATATCAAAACTCGAACTCAGCGACGATCGGCAGATGGTCTGAGGCGACGAGCGCCGTGCGGCTTTTGTGCAGGAAAGCGTTCGTTAATTTGAACTTTTTGTCGAAATAAATATGGTCGAGATGCAAAAGCGGCAGAATTCCGGGAAACGTGCGCGTTGTGCCCAGATGTTTTTTGGCGTCAACGCATTGAAAATTCGCTTTGAAAAGTTTCGTCGTCAACCCGCGCGTCCATTCGTTGAAATCGCCCGCAACGATGCGTTTTCCCGTAAATTTCGCGTGTTCGAGAACGTGCGCGGCGAGCAGCTTATGAACCTGCTGGCGGCGTTCGAAAAACGACGTGCCGAGATGAACGTTGAAAAACTGCAGAGTTTCGTGCCCGCCGAGCGCGATTTCGGTTAAAAGACAGCCGCGCGGTTCGTATTTATGAACACTGATGTCGAAATTCTGCGAATGTCTGACCGGCAGACGGCTCAAAACCGCGTTGCCGTAGATTCCTTCTTTAATCTTGCGGTTTTCGCCGAGGAAAAAATCCATATTGATCTCTTCGGCGATAAATTCGGCTTGATGTTCGCGCTTTTGTGAATTGCTGTGACACAAAACTTCCTGCAAAGCGACAATATCGGCATCAATTTCGCGCAAAACTTCCGCGATTCTTTCCGGCGAAAACTTGCGGTCGATCCCGACGCATTTGTGAATGTTGTAGGTCGCAATGCGAATTTTGTTCATCATTCAAATTAAATTAACAGGGATGGACAGGATAAACAGGATTTTAATTTCTTTGGTTTTTATCCTTTAATCCTATCCATCCTGCCTATTCCTGTTAATTATTCCGATAATTTCTCAAAGCCTTCAATAGTGTCGGCAAAGCCAGCAAAAGCAGTATGATGACGAGCGGGATCGAAGCGATGCGCGGAAAAAATATCAGGAGAATCGCGAAAATGAGCAAAACCGCGCCGACCATCGCCAGCAGTTTTGCTTCCGCCGCGCCGAGCGGCGCCTGACGGGTGATGATCGAGCTGATCGAAGTCGCCGCGTTGAGTGCGCTTGCCGTCGCTTTACGAACACTGCCGCCGCCTTTGCCCCTGATTCTTTTCAGGTTCTTTCGCCGGTTGCGCCGGTCTTTGAACGAAACTCTCTGGGTATCGGCAAGGACGATTTCGGTCGAATTCCGCAAATCTTCAAGAAACATTTCCTGCATCTGTCTGCCGAAATCTTCGTCCTCGACCAAAACGTCCAATTCGTAATTGCCGAACCAGCTCGCGATATTTAAGTTCGTCGAACCGACGCGCGAAAATCTTCCGTCAAAAACGGCGGTTTTCGCGTGAACCATCGAGCCGTTCCATTCGAAAACCTTGACGCCCGCTTCGAGCAAAGGACGATAGGTCGAGCGCGTCGTGTCGCGGATCAAACCGATGTCCGTGCTCTGCGGAACCAGAATTCTAACGTCGACGCCGTCTTTCGCCGCGTCTTTGATAGCTTGAAGATAAGAC
>DATLOR010000440.1:0-2445 GCA_035536135.1 Pyrinomonadaceae bacterium
CGGAAAACCGTTTTCGCGAAGATCTATTTTACCGCCTGAATGTCATCGAGATCAGCTTGCCGCCGCTTCGGCAAAGGCGCGAAGACATTCCGCTTCTGGTCAAACATTTCGTTTCAAAATCGGCGCGAAATCAGCGGGCGAACGAAAAGAATGTGACAAAAGAAGCGATGACCGCGCTCGTCAGTTATTACTGGCAGGGAAATGTCCGCGAGCTCGAAAACGCCGTCGAACGCGCTTTTATTCTGTCGGGCGATGAGATCGATCTGGAAAGTCTGCCGCCGAAAATCAAGCTTAGTGCCGCAAACGCGCTCGAAATGCGCGATCCCGAGGGCTTGCGCCCGACGCTCGAAGAAATGGAACGCCGTTATATTCTGGAGATTCTAAACTCGGTTGAAGACGATAAGACGGACGCGGCAAATATTCTCGGCATTGATTTGTCAACGCTTTACCGGAAGCTGAAAAAATACGAAGAAACGTAAGTTATTTGGCAAACAATTCCAATACAAAATAATCCGTTCCATCGATTCTGGTAAGCTTACCGTCCGTATAGGGCGGATTATAAAAATCGTTGGCAGCGTAGCTTTTACCTTTCAAAGTTTCGTCGCCGCTCGTCTGGCTTTGCGCGACGAGTTCGGTGGGAAACCAACTTTCACTGTTGATTATTTCAGTCGCCGCGGGTTTGTATTTTTCGGCTTGCGCCGTAATTTTATCGGCATCTTCTTTTAAAAAACGCAGTACGGCGGTTAATTTTTTATCGGTCGGTGCGGGCACACGGTTGTCGCCCGTTTTACCCAAAACTTCCTCGCGCCAGATTGCTTCTTCGGGATGGAACGGCAATTTGATCATCATTTCCAATTCGTCGGCATCGTCTTTGATCGAAGCCGCGCCGTTTGAATTGGCGGAATTCGCGCTTTGGTTGGCGGCGTTTGTATTGGGAGCGTTATTTGACGCGCAACCAGTGAAAATTGCGGCGATCAGCAGTGCGATAAATAATTTCGGGGCAGATTGCATTTCGTAATTCTATATAGATTTATTTCTCTTGGCAATTTTGTTCGCCGAAGCTTTATACGCTCTGGTTTGAAATGAGTTCAATGAATGATTTTCATAGATCGCCGGAAATCGTGTAAAATCATTAAAAAGTAATTTTAAAAATTTTAATTATAGATGGATAACAAAATGGCAGAAGTAAAAGAAGCAATCACTGAGGCACAGGAAAAAAAAGCGCGTTGGGAAGCGGAAACCCTGCAAAAGGTTCTTGAAAAAACCGAGGAGCGCAAAAAATCTTTTGAAGGCGTTTCACTTGAGCCGGTCGAACGGCTTTACACCGAAGCCGACGCGGAAAATCTGGGCGAAATCGGTTTTCCGGGCGAATACCCGTACAAACGCGGAATTCATCCGACGGGTTATCGCGGTCGGCTCTGGACGATGCGCCAGTTCGCCGGGTTTTCTTCACCCGAAGAAACCAATAAACGATTTAAATATCTGATGGCGCAGGGGCAGACCGGTCTTTCGACCGCCTATGATCTGCCTGCTTTGATGGGTTTGGACGCGGATTCGCCGTTAAGCGAAGGCGAGGTCGGCAAATGCGGCGTCGCGGTTTCTTCTTTTGCGGATTTTGAGGTTTTGTTTGACGGAATAAATTTGGAAGAAGTGACGGTTTCGCAGACGATCAACGCGCCCGCGTGGATTTTTCTCGCGTTTTACGTCGCATTGGCGGAAAAACAAGGCTGTGATCTGAATAAAATTTCGGGGACTCTGCAAAACGACATTTTGAAAGAATATATCGCGCAGAAAGAATGGATCTACCCGATCAAACCCGCGATGAAAATCTGTATCGATACGTTTGAATTCTGCGCGAAACACGTTCCGAAATACAATCCGATCTCCGTGAGCGGCTATCACATCCGCGAAGCGGGCGCGACCGCGCTTCAGGAACTTGCTTTTACGCTTCGCGACGGCGTGGAATATGTAAAATACGGCGTTGAACGCGGAATGGACGTTGACGAATTCGTGCCGCGCATCTCGTTTTTCTTTAACGCGCATAACGATTTCTTTGAAGAAATCGCGAAATACCGCGCCGCCCGCGTCGTCTGGGCAAAGACGATGAAAGAGCGTTTCGGCGCGAAAAATCCGCGCACGATGCAGATGCGTTTTCACACGCAAACCGCCGGAGTTTCTTTGACCGTTCAGCAACCGCTCAACAATATTGCCCGCGTGGCGATTCAGGCATTAGCCGGGGTCTTGGGCGGAACGCAGAGTCTGCATACCGATTCCTACGACGAAGCGCTCGCGCTTCCGACCGATCAAGCCGCGCTCATTGCGCTTCGGACACAGCAGATCATCGCCGAAGAAACGGGCGTTGTGAACACGGTCGACCCGCTCGGCGGTTCGTTCTACGTCGAAGCATTGACACAGAAAATGATTGACGGCTGCTTGGACTATTTC
>DATLOR010000441.1:0-15509 GCA_035536135.1 Pyrinomonadaceae bacterium
GAGAAATATCGAATGGAATATCGGCTATCAATACATCGGCTACAACGAACGCATCCAACCGCTCTCGGTCGGCGTTCCGCAGGACTATCATGCCAATCTTCCATACACATCGCTCAGAATCTATTTCGGAGGAGGTGACCGTTAAAACAGTTAAGTTTGACTAACAACGAATAAGAAAAAAGCCCGTCAGCCGTTCAAGCTGACGGGCTTTTCCTTTTGAAAAGATCGCTGAAAGCTGAAAAAAGTCGCTGAAAGCGACTCCGGCAGATTTTTCTTGACTTGCTCAAAGAAGCTGCGTAAAACTTTGTTCTGTAATTACCGAAGCCGGATTAACGAAAATGGTTTGGACGTTCAAAGATTTAGTTGGGACAAAATGATACGAAATTATGTTGTCGGTTTTATTGCTATACTTTACGCAGCTCTAGTTTGCATTCTTTTCTATTTGAAAATGGACACTCCTTTAATTTACTTGACACCTCCTTGGAGTATGTTGGCTATCGTAATAAACGCACCTTTTTCCCACGATACATATCCGATTGTTGAGTATGGATGCTTAATTGGCGCAATACTTAATATACTGATTTTTATATATATTTTTCTGAGCAAACAAAGGCAAAAATCTTGAATTTTCCAGCGCCTGCACTATGCGGGTTTCTACCGCAATTTAATTTTTCTTGACACAAAATCGAAATTCCTGTAAAAATTTTCTATTGAATTTTCAATCGAACGAGCAAAGGGCTAGGTCAGATGTTTTAAATGGTTAATTTACACAGTGCCGAATCGTTTCTCTCGCGCGGTTTTTCGCAGATGTTTTTTAACGGAAACGCTCCCGCGCCGTGTCTATTAACTCCTATTAATCGAAAAAACTAAATTAAGGACAAATACCTGCCGCCGAATGCGTAAAAATTGGAGCGCGGGCATCCCTGCCCGCAAGCGTTTGGTGCAGAGAGAGAACGCAAACGCGACAAAAACCGCGATTGATTTATGCTTATCAATCGCGGTTTTTGTCCGTTTGCGCTTTGCTTAACGGGCGGGCAGGGATACCCGCGCTCCAATTAGAACGGTACTTTTTTGTATTCGCCTTTATGACATTCGGCGCATTCGAAGCGGGAGATGTCGCCGAGGTTCAAGGGATGTTTGAACGAACGGTCGCCTTTGTGGCAGACGGCGCATTGGAATGTGTTGCGGTCGCCGAGGTTAACGGGATGCTTGAAGGCTCCGTCAACTGCCGGCGTGGTGATCCCGCCCTCCGTCTGGTCGAGCGTCGTATGGCAGATGGTGCATTCGTTGCGGATCGCTTTGCCTTCCTTGCTGAAATGCTGCCCGTCGTGACAGCGGAAACAGCCCTGCGCGTTAAAATGCCCGATGTTGTTGATCTGCGACGACCAGTCGGTTTTCATCTCGGGGAAAAAATAGGTCGAATAGATTCTCTGCAATTCCCTGATGTTTTCTTCGATCGTAATTTTTCGGGTCGCGTAGATTTCGGGATAGGTCGTCTTGTAGTAAGCATCGAAATTCGCGGCGATCGCGTTTAAGGCTTCGTCGGTCGTCGCGTAGCCTTGCGACAGAACTTCGACCGCTTTCATCTTGACGAACGGCAGCGCAAGATCGAGCTTTTTCGCGTCGAGCGATTGATCGACCGCCTTGTTCGGCGAAAGATAGATATGCGTCGGGCGGTTATGACAATCGATGCAGTCCATCTTGCGTTTCGGCGTTTTTTCGATCTCCTCGCTCGAAAGGACCGCGTTCTTCTTTGTATATTCGGTGACGTTGCCGCCCGCGTCCTTCATCCGCACCCACGAAACGTCCTGCCGCCGGTCGTCCGACGAAATGAAGGTGATCTCATTGCCGAGATTCATATGCCAGTGGATGCCCGAGGCTTGTCCGGTCTTCGGATTGCCGCCGCCGACCTTGACGAGCAGGCGCGTCTGCCGGAGCGAGTTTTTCTCGTCAAAGCCGTAATGATTGAAGACCTTTAACTGGTCGCCGTAAAATTTTTCCGACCAGTGACATTTGCCGCAGGTTTCGTTTGCCGCCCGCATCGTGTCGACCGGCGTATGGATCGGCGTGCTGTAAGTTCCCGTCGCAAGGCGGTAAAGCTGGCGCACGCCGCCGAGCTTTGCCCGCACATAGCTTTCCGCTCCGCTGCCGACGTGGCATTCGACGCAGCGGATCTGCGAATGCGGCGCGGCTTTGTAGGCAACGAATTCGGGCTTCATCACCGTGTGGCAGAGCTGACCGCAGAATTCGACCGATTCCGTGTATTCGAAAGCGCGGTAACTGCCGAACGCGCTGACCATCAGAAAAAGGAACGAGCAAACCAAAAAAGTCATGAATATCCGGCGGCGGCGCGGTCCGTTGAGATCGAGAATCGGATACGCGGCGATCTGCTCGGGCGTTAATTTGCGGCGGCGGCGGCGTTCGAAGAGCATTCCGACGAGCACGATAAAAAGTCCGAAAAGCATCACGCCCGGAAGCATTATGTAGATCAAAATGCCAAGGTAAGGCTGATCGGAGTTGCCGGTCATTTCAAGCAGGAAAAGAAAGATAATGCTGAGCAGGCTGGTCACGGCGATCACCGTTCCCGCCAAACTTATGTAGTTTTGATACAGGCTCGGAACTTTCGGAGCGGTCGTTTCTTCGCCCGGTTTTTCGCTTTTTTCTTCGCTCACGGTTGGCGGCGTTTCTTCGCCCGCCACATTTTCTGTTTCTTCGTTCATATCTTTTACCATTTAGCTTTAGATCCGGTTCAGAAATCTGCTGACCGCAAATTGAAGCCGCCTGCACAAAAATCCGCATTGCCCGAACCGATCTGTCTAAACACGTTTTTTATTTGCCCGGTATTCTCAAAGATTTCATATATTCGGCTAATGCCCGCGCCTGTTCCGCCGTTACTTTACCTTCAAAGGCGGGCATATTCGGCAGTTTGGCGGCTTTTTTGCCTTTCAGGATCGCCGTCACCTGTTCTTCAATGCCGACTGCCGGATCGTAAGATTTCTCCGCCTTCGGGCTGTGACACATCGCGCATTTCGTTTTATAAATTACCGCTAAGGCTTCGCTGCCCTTTGTATTGGCAGATGTATTGGCGTTGACATTCGCGTTGACAACCGTATTTGCATCGGCATTCGCATTGACCGCCGCATTCACGTTTGTCTTCGAATTGACGTTGGCATTAACCGGCGTGTTGGCGTTCGCATTGACTGCTGCGTTGGTGTTTGCTTTGACATTTGAATTCGCGCTGTTCGCGTTGGTGTTAGCGCCGTCCGGCGCGCGCAATTTCCGCATATAAGTGGCTAAGGCTTTTGCCTGTTCGGGCGTGATGCCTTTGCTCGCGAATTCGGGCATAAACGGCGGTTTCTCGCCTTTCTTGCCCTTTAAAATGATCTCGGCAAGCTCTTCGTCGGTTTTGCTCAACTCGAAAAACTTTTCCGCCTTCGGCGAATGACAGGCGGCGCATTTCGTTTTGTAAACGGCGGCAACATCCGTGTCCGAGCTGTTTACGGTGAAAACTCCGTTCGTCTTAAAGCCGATCACGGCGACCAGCAAAAACGAAAAGACCGCGATTATCAGAAGTTTTACCCGGTTGGTTTTCATAGTTATCCTCCCTTAAAAAATTATTCGGCGGCAAAACTTTTTGTCGCTAAAGCGCAAAAGATGCGCAGAGAATCGCCGAACAAGTCTGAACGAAACCCTGCGCGAATATCTACATTTCGGCGGGAAAATTTCCAATTAGCTCTTAGGCGAATATCCGAACTCGGCTTTAATTTGCCGGAGTTCTTAACTGTTTCATATATTCGGCTAAGGCTTTGGCTTGTTCCGCCGTCATTCCTTTAGCTTCAAAACCCGGCATATAGGGCGGTTTTTCGCCTTTTTTGCCTTTTAGAATAACGTTCACCTGTTCTTCGATCGCGACTGCCGGATCATATAATTTTTCGGCTTTCGGGCTGTGGCACATCGCGCATTTCGTTTTGTAAACCGCCGCCGGATCGTCGTCCTTGGCGAAAACACGGGTTGTCGTGTTCGGGTTCAAATTCATTAAAGCCGCCGCCGTCAGAGCAAAAACGGCGATCGTCAAAAGTTTTATCAGATTGGTTTTCATTTTATATCTCCTAATATCTTTCATTAGCGAAGCCTTTTTCAGACTCGTTATACATCTTCTCTTAAACAAGATTTGTGCCAGTCAAACCAATCGGGAAATTGCCGTTTTTAGCTTTATAAACGGCTTTCTCGAAAAACTCCCGCAAAATTTTTACGCGAATTTTTACGCAGTTGACGCAAAAATTCGCGCCCGTTTTCAAATATCTAAAGATCAAAACTTAAAACTGTTTCCGCGATGACATCTTTTACAGTCGGAAAAATCTTCGCCGCCGAAGGCTCTTTTGTTGTTATGGCACGCGCCGCAGCTCAATGTATTTTTCGGCGCAAAGTGCATCGAGGTGAGCGGCGAAGAAACCTGTCTGCCGCGTCCCAGCCCCGCCTTGACCGTGTGACAGCTCGCGCAATTCATCGTTTGCAGATGTTTTGAATGAGTGAACGAGGTCGTGTAAGCCTTTGCCCATTCCGATGTCCGGCTCGGGCTTCCCGGCTGATGACAGGTTCCGCACGAGCTCATGACATTTCCCGAACCCGCCGTGTGACATTGAAAACAACTCGTGTGCGCGTTCGCGCCCGACGGGATCGAAAACGAGGCGCCGCCGCGGACAGATTTATGACAGCTCGCGCAATTTGCCTGGTTCAAATGTTTGGCGTGGTCGAATCGCGCATTAAAACTCCTGAGCGCCGGAAAACGCTTGACACCCGTCGCTGTATGACAGATCGAGCAGATCGGGTTTTTGTTGCCCTCGGCAAACTGCTGGGTGTGACAGCTCGCGCACGGAATATGTCCCATATATTTTATCGCCCCGGAATTGTCGCCGCGGACGTGGCAAACCAGGCACGGCAGGCGCGTGTGCGTCGGATTCGAGTGTTTAAACGTCGAAAAATCCGTTTCCTGCGCGCGTGCTGCGGGAAGCAGAAAATATCCGGAACCGGCACCGCAGACGAGAAAAACAACCAACAGAAAAAACGGACGCGCAAAAATTCCGGCGTACATTTTTTTCATAATTTTTGTCGTTTCACTCTTCATAATCCTTTAAATTTATTGCGCCGCCGCCGCAATCGCCTTGATATGCGATTCGGGAACCGGCAATTTTCCGTAAGCCAGATGACATTTCACGCATTGAAACTTCGCGTCTTTTTTGCGCGCCTCGACTTCAAAATTCAAAATCCCGCCGTCGTCCGTCGTTGCCGTGATATGACACATATTGCACGAAGTAACCGGAACTTTTTTGGTCAGTGCGTCGGTCGTGTTCATCGCCGCCGCATTATGACAACTCGCGCAGTCGAGATCGGCGTGACTCGAAAATTCGTGTCTGAAAACGGCTGACGAATCGCGCCTGCGCCACGCCATCAGCATAATTTTGTCCGTCACGCTCATCGGCGCGGCAATTTTCGCGTCGAAATCGGTTTTCGCCCCCTGCGCCGCGAGTTTATGACAGGTCGCGCAATCGCTCGGTGCGGGCAAAATTCCCGTGTCCGCCGAATGACAGGTGAAACACGTCGTGTGCCCGGTCGGCACGGTTTTGAAAGTTCCTTTTTTGAGCCAGAACGCATCGCCCAATTTCGCGGGCGGTTTGGTCACGTATTCGTCTTCGGAAGTGCCCTGCGGCTGGTAGGTTTGATGGCAAACCACGCAGCTGTCAGCGGCGCCCGCCCGTTTGAGCCGCGCATTGACGAACATCGTGCCGCTGAAAGTTTTTTCCGCGTCGTTCCGGCTGACGATCTCGATATGTTTATCGTGCGGAAAAGAAATTGCAAAATCCGAGGCGGCGGCGGTTTTGCCTTTCGGCGACCGGTCGAAAATCTCGCGCGGGTTCGGAAACGGGTGACGCGGACCGCCCTGCGGCGACGGATTCGTGTGACAAATCGAACAAATCGCGGGTTTCGCGCCTTTAAAGAACTGCTGGCGATGACAGTTCAAACAGGATTCGTGCCGCGGATATTCCGTGATGTCGGGAAACGCTTCGGTTTTTCTGACGGTTTTCCAGTTTGGCGACGGAAATTTATGACACGAATCACACTTCATTTTATGCTGGCTGTGCGGAAACTCGGAATATTTCGCCTTTCTCTGCTGCGGTGTTCGCGTCTGCGGGCGCGGCTTGACGCTCTTTTGCGCGCTGACGGCAAACATCTGCGTTGTCATCTGCGAATAAAAAATCCCGCCCGCCAGAAAGCACAAAAGCGCGGCAAACAGCGCGGCGCGGATTTTATTGATTCGTTTTGATTGAAGTCGTTTCATCGAAAGGTTTTGTAAAAAAAATTCAAAATCTCTTTTGTGAAGTTTAAGCAAAAACCGTTCCCGATGCTGTGATGCCTATCACACGAGCAAATCTCGCACATCACACAAATTACCGCGAAAAAATCCGCAGTCCGACGCGGAATTTTCTTGCCTGAGAAGTTTTCGAATACTTCCTAAATATTGTTTTTCCAGGTAATTAACTAATGTTTTTCAACTTCGCGGGAAACGGCATAGTTCTTGCGAAATAGGACGGCGACTTTATAAAAGCCGAAGTTTCCAGCTTCAAATAACTATAAAATTATGTCCGTCTTAGAAAAAACCGGAAACGAAATAATCGTTAATTCCCCTATTAAGGAAAAAAAGGAAAAAGCGGGAGAATCGCTTTTTTCGAGCTTTCTGAAAACGCTCTGCTCGGTGCGGTTCGGTGTTATTTTACTGATCCTGCTCGGGCTTGCGTGCTTTCTCGGAATGATCATCATGCAGCAGAACGTTGATGGGTTCGAGCGTTATTATGCGGATTTGACACCTGCTCAAAAACTCGTTTACGGCTCACTCGATCTGTTCGATATTTATCATTCGTGGTATTTCAACGCGCTTTTGCTGGTTCTTTCGTTCAACATCATTCTTTCTTCGATCGACCGTTTTCCGAAAACGCGGATGTCGGTTTCAAAACCCGTTCTGACTCCGCCCGTGCGCTGGCTGAAAGACCAGGAGCAAACCAGTTCCTTCGCGATCGAAGGCGAAAGCAAGGAAGCGATTGCCGGTAAAATCGCCGAGACCTTCAAAAAATCGCCGTGGCGAAAAACCGTCATCAGCGAAAAAGGCGGAAAGACTTTTGTTTTTGCCGAATCGGGCGTCTGGAACCGCTTTGCATACCTGGCGGTTCACGTCGGACTGCTGACGATCTTTGTCGGCGGATTTATGACCGGACAGCTCGGTAATACCGGACAAATGGCACTTCAGCCCGGACAAACCTCAAACGAAATTTATGATATGGTCGCCGAGCTCGACCAGCTCAATCAGGTGACAAAACGCCTGCCGTTCGAAGTTACCTGCACCGACATTCAGCAGAAATTGATCAAAAACGACGAATCGATCTCGGCGATGAACACGATCGACTGGCTGACGAAAATTCAGATCAAAGACGAAACCGGCACGACCGACGCGGTCGTCCAGATGAATCGCCCGTTCGATTACCGCGGCTATCGTTTCTTTCAGGCGAGCTTTGTCGCGGTCGGACGCGCGCGAAATATCAACGTGCGGATCAAATCCGCCGACGGCGCAAACGTTCAGGACATCACGATCCCGCGCAACGGCACAACGACGCTGGCGGACGGGACAAACATCAGATTCGTGGATTTTCGCGGGAGCTTCAGCCTCGGCAAGGAAGACCTGAACGAAGACACGAGCAATTATCCGAACCCGGCGGCAATTTTGCAGGTTACTCCGCCCAGCGGCGGTGCGGCGCAGACGGCTTACGCGTTCGGCGAAAAACTGGCGGATATCCCGATCGCCAAAAAGCCGATCGCGGGCTATACGTATCAGCTGACAGGTTTTGAAAAGGTCGCCGACCAGCATATTTTATCGGTTCAGCGCGACCCGGGCGCGAACGTCGTTTATGTCGGATTCGTGCTTTTATTTTTGACGTTAGTAGCAGTATTTTTCTTCTCGCACCAGCGCGTTTGGGCGGCAATCGAAGAAATTTCGGATAACAATTTCAACGTCACGGTCGGCGGCAACACAAACCGCAACAAAGCGGCGTTTGATGAAAAATTCAAACGCTTCGTCAAAGTTTTTGGCGAACAAAATAGGGAGGCGAAAGTCTAATGAATCAGGAAATCTTAAAACAACCAATCTTAATTTCAAGCGATGCGGAAGAAACCGAAAATTCTTCTTCGATAAAATCATATATTCCGGCGGGGCTTGCCGTTTTCGGTTCGATCGCATTTTTAATCTTCAGAATTTACGCGGGCGGCGCAAATTTTATTTCGGACGGCGCATTGATGATGCTCGCACTCGCGTGTTATCTGACCGCCGCGATCTTTTATCTGACGAATCTTTACGCGCCTTTCAAAATGGCTGAAAAATTGGGAATGTGGGGCGCAACCTTAGGCGTGTTTTTTAATCTTTCGAGCTGGCTGTTTCGATGGGTTATCGCCCACGAACGCGAGGTCGAAATCTTTTTAAAACAAGGACGCGATATGGCGGAAATGCCGTGGATTTTCCGTTATGTCCCGTTTTCCAATCTTTACGATCTGAGTCTCGCTTTCGCGTTCGGCGCGGGAATTACGACGCTTCTCGTGATGCGGCGCGAACAATTCCGCATCGTCGCCGCGCTTTCGCTTCCGCTCGCGGCGATCATTTTGACGCTCGCCAGATTTATCGGCGGCGAATTTGTTGATCTGCCGCCCGTACTCGATTCCTACTGGCGACCGATTCACGTCGGCGTTGCGAGCCTGAGCTACGGCATCGCCCTGGTCTGTTTCGTCGTCGCCGTTCTTTATCTTTTGAAAGACGGCTTGAAAGTTCAAACGATGGCGATCTGGACGAGCGTTTTCGCGCTTGCGGTTTTTGCGACGATCAGCAAATTCAGCGTTTTTTCGCTCGGCACTTTCGGCAGCTATACGGCTTCGACATTTCTGGGCAATTCAAAATTTTCGCTCGCCCTGCGTGCCGATATTCCATATGTCGGGTGGTTTCTGGTCGGCGCGGGCGTTTTGCTGACCGGTGTCATCGTCGCTTACGGAATTTATATTTCAAAAGGCGATGAAAAGGCAAAAGCCATCGGCTTGCGGCTTTTACAGCTCGCTTTGGTTGTGCAGGGCGCGGGCATTGCGATGCTCGTTTATCAGATCAAGAATATTCAATCGGTCGCCGCGCTGATCAGCCCGTCGCAGTACGAAAAATTCGCGACCTGGATGCTTCAGCAGGAACAGATGCCGCAGGCGCAGATCAATGCGATGGGTTCGCAGCAGCTTTACAACATCGCGGCGCAATGGATTCAGGAAAACGGCGCGAAACTGCATTTAAGCTTAAACGCCAATCCGGTCGAACTCGCCGCACTGATCACGGCATTTACGGGAACATTTTTTATCCTCTTGTTCAGTTTCAAAACCGATAAGATCCGCGCCGCGCTGCCTTCGGCGGAAACTCTCGACGGTTTGATGTATAAGCTCGCCGGCGTGACCTTTGCGGGACTCGCCCTGCTTTTGATCACGGGCGCGGTTTGGGCGAACGAATCGTGGGGCAGATATTGGGGATGGGACGCCAAAGAGGTCGGCGCGCTGGTCGCGTGGATCACTTACGCGGGTTTTCTGCATTCGCGAATCGCGCGCGGCTGGACGGGAAGGCGTTCCGCATATTTCGCCGTCGTCGCATTTTTATTCATCATTTTTACATATTTGGGCGTCAGCTATCTTTTGCCCGGACTGCATTCTTATGCTTAAAACCAGTAGTCAGCGGTCAGTGGTCGGTGGACAGAAAAATCCAACTGACCGCTGACTACTGACCACTAACCACTAAACTACTATGAACAAAGAAAATATTTTATTTGGAATCGTCGGGTTGCTTCTGGGTTTGATCGTCGGGTTTATGTTTGCCAATAACGTCAATCAAAAATCGGCGGTCGCGCCGGTTCCTTTAACGGCGGCGAAGCAAAATTCAAATATGCCCGAAGGTCATCCCGACATCTCGGGAGCCACCAATCCTTCGAGTCAGCTGATCGTCTCGCCGGTCGAAGTTCAGGCGGCAACCGACCGCGCCGTGCAGGAACCGGAAAATTTTGAAGCGCAGATGAAAGCCGCCGAGGTCAGTTATCAAAACGGAAGCTTCGATAAGGCGGTTGAATATCTGAAACAGGCAAACAAACTAAAGCCGGATGATTACGAGACGATCGTCAATCTCGGCAACGCCAGTTTCGACGGCGGAAATTACGCGGAAGCCGAAAAATGGTATTCGGCGGCGCTTGTTAAAAAGACGGAAGACCCGGATGTCCGCACGGATCTCGGTTTGACGTTCATTTTCCGCGATCCGCCGAATTATGACCGCGCGATCAAGGAATTTGAGGATGTTCTCGCGAAAGACATCAATCACCCGCAGGCGCTGCAGAATTTGACGGTCGCCTACACGAAAAAGGGCAATGCGGCGAAGGCAAAGGAAACGGTTGATAAGCTCGAAAAAGTTGACCCGACCAACGCGTCGGTCGCCAAACTACGCGAAGATATTCAAAAAATCCAGACGAAATAAGTTAAAGTTCTTCACCTCAAAGCTGAAAAAGCCTCATTTTAATCTCTTGGAAAACAAAACCGGCAGCCGTCCGCGGTTGCCGGTTTTGTTTTTGATAGTTTTTTACTTTCGGAATAAGTGAAAGGTGAAAAGTAAGAGGTGATAAATCTTTTCACTTTTTACCTTTCACTTCTCACTTATTCCGAATTGTCTTTGCGCCGCACACAATTTCTAATTTTATTTTGGTATATTTTAAAGATATGCAGCCTCTGGCAAATGAAATTCGTCCGCAAAGTTTGGCAGAATACGTCGGGCAGAAACATCTGGTCGGCGCGGGCAAACCGCTTCGTCTGGCGATCGAACAAGGTCATATTTTTTCGTTCATCTTGTGGGGCACGCCCGGAACCGGCAAAACGACGCTCGCGCGGATCTATGCAAACGCGATAAATGCCGAGTTTTACGAGCTTTCGGCAGTTTCCGCCGGCAAGGAAGACATTCGCAAGATCATCTCAAAGCCGCGCGAAGACGGGCGTCCGCGAGTTTTATTTTTAGACGAAATTCACCGTTTTAATAAGGCGCAGCAGGATTTTCTTCTGCCGTTCGTCGAATCGGGCGAGCTCGTTTTGATCGGCGCGACGACCGAGAATCCGAGCTTTGAAGTGATTCCCGCACTGCTTTCGCGCCTGCGCGTTTTCGTTTTGGAAGAATTTACCGCCGAGGATATGTCGGAAATCATTGACCGCACGGGTTTTACTTTGGACAAAGAATCGAAAGACTGGCTTGTCCAGATGGCGAACGGCGATGCGCGCCAGGCGATCACGATGATCGAAAATACCGGAAGGCTATATGACGAGATCAAGATCGAAACGCTCAAAGAAACTCTGCAATCGAAGTTTTTGCGCTACGACAAACAGGGCGAAGAGCATTACAACGTGATCAGCGCGTTCATCAAATCGATGCGCGCCAGCCAGCCGGACGCGGCGATGTATTATCTGGCGCGGATGATCGACGCGGGCGAAGACCCGAAATTTATTGCACGGCGGATGGTGATTTTTGCGTCGGAAGACATCGGTCTGGCAGTGCCGACCGCACTCGTGGTCGCCAATGCCGTCTTTCGCGCCGTCGAAACCGTCGGACTTCCCGAAGCCGGAATAAACTTGGCGCACGGCGTCGCGTATCTTTCGAATTGCGCGAAAGACCGCAGCTCGTATGACGCTTATAAATCGGCGCTCGACGACGCAAAACGACTCGGGAATCTGCCCGTTCCGATGAATCTGCGCAACGCGCCGACCAAATTGATGAAGGAGATCGGCTACGGCGCGGGCTACGAGAAATACTCCGCGGAAGATTATCTGCCGAAAAAGCTGAAAGGCAAAAAATATCTGAAACCGAAAAAATAGAATTTTGAATACAGATTTTAGCCGCGAATTAACGCAGATGAGCGCGGATTAAATCCAATTAATTTTTAACATCTGCGTTATTCGCGGTTAATCCGCGGCTAATAAGAAAAGTGAAATTAAAACAAATAACCGCGCTCGCGCTCGTTTTTATTTTGCACGCGAGCCCGTTTGCCCAAAATAATATGCCGGAAAACAAACGCCCGCGCGTGCGCGAAGCAGGACTTAAGATCGGGATTTTGCCTGTCGGCGCACTGAATTCGATAACGGATGTTGCGGGCGTCAAGGTCGGAAACGTCACGATCATACGCGGCGAAAATATCCGCACGGGCGTCACCGCCGTTTTGCCGCACGGCGGAAATCTTTTTCAGGAAAAAGTTCCCGGCGCGGTTTTTGTCGGCAACGGTTTCGGCAAACTGGCGGGCTCGACGCAGGTGGGCGAGCTCGGCGAGATCGAAACGCCGATTCTTTTAACTTCAACTTTAAGCGTTCCGCGCGTCTCGGATTTTTTGCTTGATTATATGCTCGGTTTGGCGGGCAATGAAAATGTGCAGTCGATCAATCCGCTCGTCGCGGAAACGAACGACGGTTTTCTGAACGATATTCGCGGGCGGCATATTACGAAAGAAGACGTTTTTGCGGCGATCAAAAACGCGCAGGATAAACAGGTCGAAGAAGGCGCGATCGGCGCGGGAACCGGCACGATCGCTTTTGGCTGGAAAGGCGGCATCGGAACGTCGTCGCGTAAACTTCCCGCTTCCCTCGGCGGCTACACGGTCGGCGTTCTCGTCCAGACGAATTTCGGCGGCGTGCTTTCGATCGACGGCGCGCCGGTCGGCGTCGAGCTCGGAAAATATTTTTTGCAGGAAACCCTCGAAAAGGAAAACAAAACAAGCTCTAAAAGTAAAACCGATCTGAACGACACGGCGGACGGCTCGATCATCATCGTCATTGCGACGGACGCGCCCGTCGATGCGCGGCAGTTAAAACGAATGGCGGCGCGTTCGATGAGCGGTCTGGCGCGAACGGGTTCGGCAATGACCAACGGCAGCGGCGATTACGCGATTGCCTTCTCAACCGCTACGGACGTTCGCATCAAGGCGGGCGAAAATCTGCGCACGACGAAAGTTTTATCGAACGATGCGATGTCGCCGCTTTTTTTAGCCGTGATCGAAGCGACCGAAGAGGCGATTTACAATTCGCTCTTTCGCGCAGTGAGCGTCAAAGGCAAGGAAAATCGGACGGTCGAGGCGCTGCCGATTGACGAAACGCTGAAAATTCTTCGGAAATATAACAAGATCAAATAAAAATCAGGAGACAGAGATGAAACTAATCATAACAATTGTTTTGACGCTGGCGGCTTTTCAAATTTCAGTCCGGGCGCAAACCAAGGACATCGTTTCGACCCGCGAAATGGACCGGATCAACTGGATGGAATTTAAAGAGGTTATTCCTTCGAAGATAAATACCGTTCTGCTTCCGACCGGAACGCTCGAACCGCACGGCGTGATCAATAACGGCGCGGACAACACGGCGCCGACGGCGATGGCAAAAACGATCGCGCAGCGCACGAACGCGATGATCGCGCCGACCTTGCCTTACGGCATTACCGGTTCGATGGAAGCTTATCCGGGCGCGTTTCAGATCACCGAAAGCGCGTATCGCCCGTTCATCAAACAGATTCTCGAAGGCTTGGCGAAAAACGGCTTTAAAAACATCATCATCTTAAACGGTCACGGCGGCGGTCAGACTGCCGTTCTGCAATCGGTCGCGGCGGAAGTGGCGACGGAGAAAAAAGTTCGGACATTGGTCATCAATTGGTGGTCGTTCGCCTCGGACGAAACTAAGGAAGTTTTCGGCGAAGACGGCGGACACGCCGGGCTCAATGAAACCGCATTTATTCAGGCGATCGACCCAAGCTTAGTTAACAAAGAACGCTACAAGGACGAGCTCGCCACGCCGTATCCGCCCGCGGGAACCTGGGCGGCAGTTCCCTTTCCGTCGTCGATCGGGCTTTATCAGAAAGGACAGGGCTACCCGCGCTTCGACCAGAAAAAAGCCGACGAATATTACCGTAAAGTTACCGACAAGGTGGCGAACCTGATTATCGAAATCGTCAAGAAATGGGATCTGGCGGGCGTTTAAAAAGTTCCAAGTCCCAGGTCTCGAGTCCCAGATCAAAAGCGAACAACTTGGAATTTGGGACTTGGGACTTGAGACTCAAAAAATTTTTGTCACAAAAAATTTCCTTGCGGTGTTTTCCTTTTGTCTGGAGTTAAAAAACACGAAAACCCAAAAGGAGATGCTTTTATGCAAAAAATTTCAAAAACTTTATTCTGTTCATTTTTAGCTTTTATTGTAATCATCATCGGAAATTATGTGATCGTCGCGCAATCGACCCTGACCGGAACCTGGAAAGCGGAAGCCAAAGCCGACAAGCCCGAGAAGATTTACCTGTCTTTTTCGCGCAAAACCGAGAAAGGCTACAACAATAATATGGGCTCGACCTATGATTATGCCGATCTGAAAGGTTTGAGCCGCGAACAATCTTTATCAAACGGCACGGTCAAATTCAGCCTTGTCCGCGAAGCCGGAACGATCGATTGCGAAGGCTCGTTTGCGGGCGGCAAAGGCTCCGGAACTTTTCTTTTCACGGCGAATCAAGGGTTCGTTGACGCAATGAAATCACGCGGTTTCGATTTTGAAAAGAACAATTCGAAATACAATGACGATTCAAAATACAATGACGAAGATAATATTTCCAATCGTCTTTTCGCGGCGACGACCTTAAATGTCACGACCGCGCTGGCCGACGATCTGCTTTCGGCAAACTTCGGTAAACTCGACGTTGACGATCTTTTCAAAGCGGCGATTTTCAAGGTTGATTCGAAATTTATGCGCGAGATGAAGGACAGCGGTTTTCAGGGTTTAACGTTTGAAGATCTGGTCAAAGCGCGGATCTTCAAGATTGACGGCGCGTATTTGCGCGAACTCGCGGCGAGCGGCTTCGACAACGAACCGTTTGAAAATGTCGTGAAAATGCGGATCTTCAAAATTACCCCCGAATTTATCACCGGCGTGCGCAACGAAGGTTTTTCGAACATCACCATCGAACAGCTCGTGAAAATGAAGATCTTCAACATCAACGCCGAATTTATCCGCCAGGCGCGTGCCGACGGCGTGCCGATGGATGTCGAAAAACTCGTCCAAAAACGCATCGGTGTCTATCGCAGCCGGGATAACTAAAGCCCCCCGATGATAAATTCCGGCGCTCGTTTCGATTATTGATTAAAACAGGTGTGCTATTTTGGAATGATAATTTATAGTTGAAGGCGCGCAGGAATTTGTAATCAGCGAAAAGGAGAAAGAAAAAACTTTCTCCTTTTTCTTGTCAGAACCTCCTACGGTAGCAGGCGGGTAAAACTTTACTCAAACTGCTTCTTGAAATCTTCAAACTCTTGTTTGAACAAGCTTAATTCACTTTTGACGTTTTCGAGTTCCTGTTCGAGTTTTTCGATGCGTTCGTCGTTTGCCGTGCCGCGTGAAACTCT
>DATLOR010000442.1:0-16986 GCA_035536135.1 Pyrinomonadaceae bacterium
GGCGCAACCAATGATGTAACGATCGGCAAAGCGATCATCGTTCCCAAACCGACCTTTTTGATAACTTCACGACGCGATAAACCTTTGAATTTATCGTTCGATACCGTTTGTTTTTCAACCAGATTTTCTTTGCTTAATTGATCTAATGCCAACCAAATAATATCTTCATTAACCTGTGAGTTAAGCTGTTTACCGACAGCATCGCTAATATCCGCAATTGTCCGGCTGCCGTCGCAGGCTTGCCACACCAAAGCAGATGTTTGATTTAAACAAACCGCTTTATTTTTGTTTAAATCGTAAATTAAAACTTCCCCGTCAAGTTCTTGCACAACAAGATTGTCCTTGCGGCTTTTCGGTGTAAAATCATTTTTCATGTTTATTCTTCCCCCAAATATTCCCTAAGGAATTAATTATCAGTTTTGCAGGAGTGTTTGTGAGATATAATTGTTTTTATACCCTAATATATAATTGATTAATAAGGGGTAAAAGTCAATGCTTTTATTGTTTTCTAATTGGGGAAAGTCTTATTTAGATTGACGACATCTGTTGATAAAGGAAATAAATAATTACCGGAACGCCGATAATATAAGTAATTAAAGCAATTCGATAAAGCTTTCTTCCGGTTGGAGTCATATCGGTGAATCCATTGGTTATTCCGAAAAGAATATTACCGAATCCGGTAAAAAGAAATCCTGCGGCATACACACGGGAGCTTGGTTTTGTAATCAGCCAGACTCCGAACACGATCAGACTTAAGCCGATAAGGATCATCAGGACCGAGTTAAATGTAATTTGAAAAGGCAGGTTCATACTATCTCTTTAGCGAAAAATCTTAATTCAAATAGCTTTACAAAACAAGTTCATCCACTGATAAACCACGTCCGGACAAAAATTAAAACAAAACATTTGATTTATGCTTGAAAAAGATATGTGAAGCTTTAGCTTTTTTAAAAGACGATTCTGCCGACGCCCAAAATTTTTCGGCTGTCGTTTTCCTGCACAAAAACGACTAATTTTAGGTTTTCTTTTTTCCAACCTTGGTTAAACTGCAAATTCGTTTCGATTTCAGCCGATTCTTCCTGTGGTTTTAACGTGCCGATCGATCTGAGCTCGCGGACAACCGATTGATGTTCGAGCTTTTTGCCCGAATTTTCGCCGCGCCCGACGTTTGATATGAGATTGTCTTCGGCAATTGCCAGAAAAATGTTTGAATTTTCGTGGACGGGCAAATCGGTGATTTTGACCGACAGTTTGTCATTATTTTTGACGATTTCGATTTTTCCTTTCTGAACTTTTGCCGCTTCCGCGATGGCTCTGGCGGCTTTTCCCGTATCGCTTCCGACAAATTCGATCTTGCCGTCAACGATCATCTGCGGCGTATATGTCGAATCTACTTTTAGTTTTTCAGCATATAATTCCTGCCTTTGCGTGAAAAGCGCCGTTGAAAATTCGTCCTTCCAACCTAAAGAATTCCAGTAATCAACGTGGAGCGCGAGCGTGATGACTTCGGCTTGCGGGTAAGGCTGTTCTTTATCCAAAAACGCCAAGGCACGATCCGCCGGCGGACAGCTCGAACAACCTTCCGACGTAAAAAGCTCGACCAGCACGGGTTGTTTCGATTGCGAATTCGAGATTGAGGGTTGCGGATTTTCCATTCGTTTTTGGCTTTCAACCGTATTCACGGCGCACGCTGCGGAAAAAAGTAGAAAAAGAAAAATTACTGCTGTTTTCATAATTTAATTATACTCAAAACCTTCAATTTTATTCCTCCTTTTTGTCTTTTTACTTTTTAATTTTTACATCCCGTGCGTGTTTTGTTTCCACTAAACGATTTGATAAAATTTAATTTTGCCTAAACGACAGAATATTTCATCTATGCAAGCAGTGAAGTCAGTAGAAGAAGCAATCGAAGTTCGCGGAGCGCGTGTTCATAATTTAAAGAACATCTCTTTTCGCCTGCCGCTCAATAAATTAACCGTCGTGACGGGCGTTTCAGGTTCGGGAAAATCGAGTTTGGCGTTTGATACGATCTACGCCGAAGGTCAGCGCCGTTATGTCGAATCGCTGTCGGCGTATGCGCGGCAATTTCTCGAACGGATGGACAAGCCGGACGTTGACGAGATCATCGGCATCGCGCCGGCGATCGCGATCCGCCAGAAGAATTCGACCCGCAATCCGCGGAGCACGGTCGCGACCCAAACCGAAATTTACGATTATCTGCGCCTTTTGTTTGCGCGTGTCGGGCAGACTTTCTGCTACGTTTGCAACCGCGAGGTAAAAAAAGATTCGCCCGAATCCGCCGCCGACGCAATATTAGAAGCGCTTGCGGAAGGCACACGTTTTTACGTTTTGTTTCCCGCTGAAACGGAAATTCAAAAGCCGAAAACCAAAAGCCAAAAACCGATCGCGCATTTAATGAGCCTGATGCAGCAAGGTTTTACAAGGCTTTTCCGCAACGGCGAATTGATCGATCTGCAAACGCCGGAAGATTATCCGTTCGAGGATTTTGAAAACACGTTCGTTCTGATCGACCGTTTGAAAGCCGATCAGGAAATTCGTCAAAGATTGGTCGATTCGCTCGAAACCTGTTTCCGCGAAAGCGGCGAAGCGATCATTCAAACGGCGGAAACCGCGCCGCAAACCTTAAATTTCAGCGAGAAATTTATCTGCAAATACGACGGCACGGTTTACGAAGAACCCGAACCGCGGCTTTTTAGTTTTAATTCGCCGTTCGGCGCGTGCCCGCTCTGCCAGGGTTTTGGCAATACGATCGACATTGATTTTGAACTCGTCGTGCCGAACGCCAATCTTTCGATCGAGGACGATGCCGTCGATCCCTTTTCGCGTCCGCAATACGATTGGGCGAAAAAAGAATTACTGAAGTTTGCGCGAAACGAAGGAATTGACACGAAAATCCCTTTTGCCGATTTGAGCGAAGAAGAAAAACGCGTAATTTTTGAAGGCAAACGCGGCTGGCGCGGCGTTCGCGGATTTTTCAACTGGCTCGAAACAAAAAAATACAAGCTTCACGTCCGCGTTTTTATGGCAAAATATCGCGGCTACACGACTTGCCCCGAATGCAAAGGCGGCAGACTCAGAAAAGAAGCGCGCGCCGTCAAGATCGGCGAAAAATCTTTGCCCGAAGTCGTCATGCTGGCGATCAACGACGCACAAAACTTTTTTGACAGTCTGAATTTGAGCGAGGAACGCGAAAAAATTGCCGAAAAACTGCTTTTGGAAATTCGCCGGAGATTAAAATTCCTGGTTGATGTCGGTTTGGATTATTTAACCCTAAACCGCTTGGCTTCAACGCTTTCGGGCGGCGAGGCGCAGCGCATCCAGCTCGCGACAAACCTCGGTTCCCTGCTCGTCGGCGCGCTTTATGTTCTGGACGAACCGTCGATCGGACTTCACCCGCGCGACAATGCGCGGCTTGTTAAAATTCTCGAAAACCTGCGCGACATCGGCAACACCGTTCTGGTCGTCGAACACGACGAAGAAACGATGCGTTCGGCTGACCATATCTTAGACATCGGACTTTACGCGGGCGAGCTCGGCGGAAATCTCGTTTTTGAAGGCGATTTTCTCGGACTGATTCAAGATGATGTTTCGCTGACGGCAAAATATTTGCGCGGCGATCTGGAAATAAAAGTTCCCCAGAAGCGCAAAGAACGAACGAAACGGCAAATCGAAATCGTGGGCGCACGCGAAAACAATCTGAAAAACGTCTCGGTCGAAATTCCGCTCGATATGCTCGTCTGCATCACGGGTGTTTCGGGCTCTGGTAAATCAACGCTCGTTCACGACATTCTCTACGCCGGGATCAAGAAAAAACGCGGCGAATGGCAGGGGCAAGTCGGACATTTCAAGGAGATCAAAGGCGCGGAGTTGTTTGACGAGATCATTCTCGTTGACCAATCGCCGATCGGACGCACGCCGCGCTCGAATCCCGTGACTTACATCAAGGCTTACGACGCGATCCGCGAAGTTTTCGCTGCGACCAACGCCTCGAAATCGAAAGGCTTTAACGCCTCGCATTTTTCGTTCAATGTTCCGGGCGGACGCTGCGAAACCTGTCAGGGAAGCGGAACCGTGACGGTCGAAATGCAGTTTCTCGCCGACGTTGAATTAACCTGCGAAGATTGCCGCGGAACGCGTTTTCGCGAAGAAGTTCTGGACGTTAAATACAAAGGCAAAAACATCGCCGAAGTCCTGCAATTAACCGTCCGCGAAGCGATCTTGTTTTTTAAGGAAGTCAACAAATTAGTCAATAAATTAAAGGTCATCGAAGCCGTCGGGCTCGGCTATCTGAGGCTCGGACAATCGGCGACGACGCTTTCGGGCGGCGAAGCTCAGCGCGTCAAATTAGCCGCTCACCTGGCAACCAAAACAAAATCGAAAACGCTTTTTATCTTCGACGAACCGACGACCGGCTTGCATTTCGACGACATCAACAAACTGCTCGCCGCCTTTCGCGCATTGATCGATAACGGCGGAAGTCTGCTCGTTATCGAACATAATCTGGACGTGATAAAAACCGCCGATTACGTGATCGATCTCGGTCCCGAAGGCGGCGCGGGCGGCGGCGAGATCGTCGCGGTCGGGACGCCCGAAGAAATTACGAAAGTAAAAAATTCGCACACGGGACAATATTTGAAAGAATATTTGAAGTAAATTTTATGCAATTGGAAAACATTAAAACACCGTCGCTGATCCTGGATTATCAAAGAATGAAACGCAATGCCGACCGGATGACGGCGCGCGCGAAAAGTTTGAACGTTGCTTTGCGCCCGCACGTGAAAACGCATCGCTGTCTTGAAGTTGCCCGCATTCAAACCGCAAATAATTTCGGTGGAATTATGGTTTCGACACTTTCCGAGGCGAACTTTTTCGCCAAACACGGTTTTTCCGATATCACTTACGGCGTCGGCATCGAACGCGGAAAATTCGCGGAAGCGATCGAAATTTCCAAAAACATCGAACGTTTTTCGGTTTTGACCGACGATGCAGAAACCGTCCGGGAATTGAACGAAAAGGCGAAAAGCGAAAACGCCAAAATTAATGTCTTTGTAAAGATCGATGTCGGCGCGCATCGCTGCGGCGTTGAACCGCACACGGCGGAAGCTTTTGAAATTCCCCAAAGAATCAGCGACGCCTCAAATCTAAATTTCGCCGGAATTCTGACGCACGCCGGGCAATCTTATCATGCCGATTCGCCCGAAAAACTTCTGAAAGTCGCGCAAACGGAAAGAGATTTGATGCGCAAATTGGCGGAAAAACTTCGCGCCAAAAGCTTGGAAGTTCCGAACGTCAGCATCGGTTCGACACCGACCATGAGCGCGATCGACAATCTCGAAGGAGTTACGGAATTTCGCTGCGGAAACTATATTTTTTACGACGCTTTTCAGGCGACTCTGGGAAGCTGCCGGTTTGATGATTGCGCGCTGACCGTTCTGGCGGCGATCGTTCATCGCGACCCGACGCGCCAAAGAATCGTCGTTGACGCAGGCGCCGTCGCGCTTTCCAAAGACCGCGGGGCGGTCGAATTTGACCCGCATTGCGGTTACGGTCGGGTTTACGATCTGGCGGGAAACGATCTGAATTTGCGCGTCGAATCGCTTTCGCAGGAACACGGCGAAATTTCCGTCGCCGACGAAAACACCTTCAAAAATCTAAAAGTCGGTTCGCGCGTCCGCATTCTCGCGAATCATTCCTGCCTGACCGCGCTTCAGCATTCGCATTATCACGTTCTCAACGACGGAAAAATCGTCGATCGCTGGGAAATTAATCGCGGTTGGTAGTTATTACGACGACAATAATGCTTTGACAGCTCTCAGCCTTTCATCCAAAATGCTCGCGATGTGGAGCGTTGTCCAGGCGCAAACGAAAGTTCCGTCCGGCAAAGTGGTCGTTAGATACGGGCTTTGTTCGTAAATTTTCGGGCTTAATATTTGAAAGAAAGATTTATGGGCGATATTTGCCGATTCGAGATTTTGTTTGAAATTTTCGCTGACGGTGTTTGGAAAAAATGATAGCGCAACGTGCGGGTTTTGCGTGGTGGTCGGAACGGATGAGCCGTTAATGACGGTTCTAGTAGTCGAAAAAGTAATGCCGAACCAGATCAGAAAGGGAACTTCCCTGCCGCCGGCGGGGAAAAAAGAATTGGCGTAGCAATACCAGTTTTTTTCCCTGCCGAGCAATTCCAAAATATCTTCGGGCGGATTCGGAACGAATGAAAACTTGTTTGTTTTGAGCCATCTTTCAAAACCGATCCGGCGTTCGCGTTTGATGATGAACATAAAAACGATCAAAAGCGGAATCGGCAAACAGAAGCTGAAGTTGAGAAAAGGAATGAACAAACAGACGGCGACGAGCGCGAAAATTCCGAGAAAGATCTTGCTGACAAACGGCGAAATGCGCATTGCGGAGCGAAAAAAAATGACGAACGGTGAGATGCAAAACAATCCGATAAAAATCGGCATCGCCATTTTTTGTTCGATCGTCCGGTTCACCAAAATATAACCGGCGACGCCAAGAATCAAAAGGTAAAAAACGATCAGCAGATTTTCAATTTTCAGCAGTTTCGTCATACGGGGTAAAGACTTTGCGCCACGCGGGCGTGATCTGTTCCAGAACCTTGCAGTCGCAGAAACCGCCGTTTCGCTGCAGCCAGGCGCTTAATTGCGGGAAATTCAGACGGTTTTCCATCATATACTGCATCGAAAATCTCAGGCTGTGGTTGCATTCTTCACGCGCAAGTTTTGTTTCGAGAAACTCGAATAGAAGCTCGATGTCTTCCTGTCCGGTCGGCAGAGAATCCAAAAATTCTTCGAGCTCTTCGCCGCTCATCTGTTCTAAATTATCTATTTCTCTTTTTCGTAAAATCGCCATCTTATTTATTCCTCTTTGTTTATGAAATTCCTTAAAATCCGGCGGCGGCTCTGCGGTGCCACAAAAATCTTGCCGTTTTGAAAAAACCGACTCCAAACAGAAGCGCGAAAGCGATCGACGGTAAAAGCGCGCGTTTGAAAACTACCCAGAACATCGCATCGACGATATCGAACGAAGTGTTCGCCGCAGTAAAGCAGAAATACGATTGTTTGAACGAGATATATTCGATCTTGCCCGCACAAACCATTTTGCCGATCGCGTCAACGTAAAACTGCGGCAGAAAAAATGCCAGCCCGTAGCTTAAGATAAAGCCCGCCGTAATTCCGAAAAACAGCAGGTAAATTATTTTGAATGTTTTCTCGGACATTGCAATTCCGAGTACTCTAACTTCCCTCAAAATTTAAAATTCTCCTTCGGAAACTCTTGCCAATTCGGCAAGTTCGGCTTCCTCGATTTCTCTTTGTTTAACGCCTTCGCGCCCGTCGTAAGTGATAAATCTCGGTAAAAAGAGCGACGAAACGACGACCGCGATGACGCATAAGATTCCGCCCGAAACGATCGCCGTGCGGACATCGAAGCGTTCGGCGACGATGCCCATTTTCGCGCCGCCGAGCATCGGTCCCGTCAGATAGCTTATCATTTCAAGACTGGCGAGTCGTCCGCGCAAATAATTCGGAATCGTCTGATTCCAGATCGTCATCCGAAAAATTCCCGAGATCATATCGAAAAAGCCCGCCGCCGCCAGAAAAAACAACGCGACCCAAATACTGCTTGCCATTCCGAAAAAGATGATGCCGACGCCCCACAAAACGGCAGCGACCGCAACCATCAGCCCGTGTTTGTGAATATTTTTTGTCCAGCCCGACGTAAAATTCGCGACGAGCATTCCGATCGCCAATGCGGCAGGAAACAATCCGAGATATTTTTCGCCGTACATCATCGCGAGCGCGGGATAGAGTGCCTGCGGAAACGCAAAAAACATCGCGCAAATATCGATCAGGTATGTTCCGAGAAGCTCCTGACGGCTGAGCGCGTAACGACAGCCTTCGATGATGCTTTTCAAGCTCGGACGTGTTGCATTGACCGGCGAAGGCACGGCACTGATCGCAAAAACGGCGATAAGCGAGGCGACAAAGGTTACTAAATCAATCGCGTAAACCGTGTTGACCTTAAACTGCGAAACGATAATTCCCGCGAGCGAAGGACCAATAATCGCGCCGAAATTATAGCGCAGGGAATTTAATGCGGCGACCGCCGACATCAAATTGTCGGGCACGATCTTCTGAATCAGCGATTCAAAAGCCGGACGCTGAAGCGCGGCAAGTCCCGCGTGAAGCGCCGCCGCGACATATAACACCCAGATATGCGGATCGGGCAAAAATGCATTAATCAATAAAATTACCGTAACAAACGTCTGACCGATCTCCGTCAGCCGAATCATTTTGCGTTTGTCGAGCGCGTCCGCCAGCGCGCCGCCGATGAACGCAAGCGAAACCATCGGTACGAATTGGGCGAGAAAAATATAGCCGACCATCTCGTTTGAACCCGTCAACTGCAGCATCTGCCACGAGAGGACGATAAAAGACATCATCGAACCGAAAAACGAGATGAGCTGACCGAAAAACAAATAGCGGTAATCGCGTGAAACTCTGAGCGGGGTGATGTCTATTAGCATTGATTTTGACCTTTGAACTTTGATTTTGACATTTTCAAAGATGACATTTCAAAATCAATAGTCAAAAATTTTAAGGCTTGATGTAATCCGTCCAAAAGAAAAGATATGTCGCGTAAAGATTGACGAAGAAAGAAAATATATAAGCAAGCCATTCATACCAGCGAATCTTTTTCGGGCTGTTTTCGAGCAGAATGATGAACATCCACGGCAGTAAGATCATCGCGTACCGGTAACCGAATTGCCAGCCGCCCGGATTTCCGTGAATCCAGAGCAGAAATGTCACAATAAAAATCGCCGCCCAAGCCGTATATTTTAAGATTCTATCGCGTGCACCGAAGCGGAATAAAAATATCAGAAACGGACTGCTCCACCAAATTGCGCCGCCGAAGCCCGACGGCACAAAATACGGAAACGCCCCCAACCAACGCCACGGCGCGACGAGCATTTCCATAAAATTCAGCGGAATATACCAGATCGAAAAGATCCCGTAGCGGTACCAGGGTTCGTTCAACACGCCCGGAATCCGCGCGTAACCGAAATCGGCGAACGAATGAAAGCGCACGTAATTGTAGATCAAAGTCAAAACGCCCAGAATGAATGGAACGGCGCAAAACTTCACCAGAGTTCCAAGTTTCAGGTTCCAAGTTCCAAGTCCATCTTCCGGCTTTTTTGTTTCTGAAACTTTCAATTCTTCCTGCTTTAACCTTGTTGGTTCACTTTCAACTTGGGACTTGGAATTTGGGACTTGGGACTTAAAAAGCAGAAACATAAATACGGGCGCGGTCAGCAAAATCTCGGTGCGGTTGCCGAAGGCGATGGCGAAAAACAATCCGGCGAGAAGCGGTCGGCGATTGAAAACCGTGAAATAGATCGCGCCGAGTTCGCCGAGCATCGCAAATCCGAGTGCCAATTGCCACGCACCAGCCATCGTCAGATTTGTCCACATCCAGGTGCCGAACAATATTCCGCAAACGAGCAGAATTCGTTTTTTCCGTTCAAGTTCGTAGTATTCGGAGATCTTAGCCAGAAACCAACAAATCGCGCCCGCCGTTAAAGCCGCGATAAAAGACGCGGGCATTTCGTAAATGACTCCGATGAGTTTAAAGAAAGCGAACGGCATCATCGTCAGAACGCTCCCGAGCGGAAAGACCGAATACCAATTTCCTTCAAAAGGAACGAATTCATTTAACCAGCCCGGCGGTCTTTCCTGAAAGGCGATCGCGCCGCGCAGGACGTTTTCCGCGACGCGATAAGTGTAATCGTAATAAGATTGCGGATTTGGATTTGAAAAATAATAAATGAGAAAAGTTCCGATGATCAGACAAATAAAAACTCCCTTTCGTGTTTTTTCGGCGTTTGTTTCTATTGTGTAAGTTTCCTGTTTCATCAAACTGAAAGTGTGTATTTTATCCGGATCGAGATACCGGGCTTCAATCGGTAATCCCGATTATCACGCCGAAATCGCCGTCGGTCTGCGCGATATTCTGCTCCGGCGCATACATTCTCGACACGAAACCGTCGAGAAACAATGCATTGCGGCATCCGAGTTTTTTAAAATACTCGGCGAAGTCATAAAAATTTACTTCGCGCCGGGAGATTGCAAAAACCACGTGTTCATCACGCGTAACGCACACGCCGTTTCTGATGTTGAGATTGGTCGAATCCGGCTTGAATGCTTGATTGATTTCTCCGTCTAAAACAAGCATCGGTCCTGATTGTGTCGCATATTTTATCTGTTTGTCGTCCTTAAAATCGCGTGTCGGGACGACGAAAGCACGCCGGTCAGCGCGAATATAAAAAACACCGTTCGGCTGTAAATAAAAATTCCCTTCCGCCGATTCGCGCGTATTGAGCGGCGCGAGCGTCTTTCCGTCCTCGATGTAAAGTCCGAGCGGTCGGCGGTTTTCCATAAACATTCCGCCGTTCATTGCAAAATGTAATTTTTGCCCGCTGCACTCGACGTATTTTTTAAGATTGCCGATGCTTCCCAAAACTTTCTGTTCGTCGTCCTGCCAAAAAAACTTGATGTTTGCCGCCGTTGGATCAACAATAAAAGCAGCAAAATTCTCACCTGAATCCTGTTTCGAAGCGCAGGACGAAAAACTCAATACGAGCAAAAATTCAGCAGCGAAGATCAAAAGTTTTCGGTATCTCATCTTTTAAGGTTTTACAATCTTTAAAATTTGCCGCGCTTCTGCAATCGCTTCGTCCAGATTTTGAATCTGTCCGTCGAGTTGTTTTTCATAAACCGCGTCAATGATGTTTTTAAATTGCGGCGAAGGATTCAAGCCTAATTCGATCAGGTGCCTGCCCATCAAAATCGCCGGCGGAGCTTTTCGTTCGATGTTCAGTTCGCGCACCTTTTTGATAAACCATTCCTGCGCTTCGGCTTTGAACCATTTTTCCTTCGGCAGCCATTCTGGATTTCGCCCGAGACTGTCGGCTTTCGCGACGCGGTAAAGCAGATCGGGCTCGACTTTCCGCGCCAGCCGCCGAAATGCGCCGTCGCCGGGTTTCGATTTATAAAACATTCCGGGTGTCAGATGATACCGGACGAGCTGGACGATCTGACTGCGAACGTCGTAGCCGTCAAGCGTAAAGATGCCCAGAGTGTCGAGAAAAGAAAGCGTCGGTTCAACGCCCGCTTCATCGTGCGCGTGCGAACGCCAGCGACCGTCGAAAAACTTGGTCGTCGGCGGTTTCCCGAAATCGTGACAGAGCGCGCCGAGCATCACCGTCACCTGTTTGGCAAACTCCAGATCGTCGATCAATTTCCGCGCTTCATCAACGACCATCAGTGTGTGGACGTCAACTGGTCCCTCGGGATGCCATTCCGGTTCCTGCGGCACTCCGACGAGCGCGACGAGCTCGGGAAATAACTGATTTGCGATGCCTAGATCGTAAAAATACTGCAAACCGATCGAAGGTTTTTCAGATTTTAAGAGAAGTTTTTCGAGCTCGCCCCAGATTCTTTCTTTCGGCAGATCCGTCAGATCGATCGCACGGCAAATCTCCTGCGTTTCCGGCTCGATTTCAAATTCAAACCGGGCGGCAAACTGCGCGGCGCGAAGAACCCGAAGCGAATCTTCGGCAAAAGTGTCACGTGAAACGACGCGCAGAATTTTGTTTTCGATGTCATCGCGACCGCCGAAACAATCGATGATTTCGCCCGTCAAAGCGTCCTGCATGATCGCATTGATGGTAAAATCGCGCCGCCGCGCCGCTTCTTCAAACGGCATATCCTTGTCGCCTTCGACGACAAAACCGCGATGTCCGCGCCCGGTCTTTCGCTCGCGCCGCGGCAGTGCAACGTCCAGATCCTGTCCGACTTTATAAACCGTAAAGGCTTCGCCGACGGCATTGACCTCGCCGAAATTATTGAGAATCTCACGGAGTTTGACGGGTTCGATGCCGTAAATTTCCAAATCCCAGTCCTTCGGTTTAATGCCCATCAAATCATCGCGCACGCAGCCGCCGACGAGCATTGCCCGCCCGCCTTGAGCGTCAATGATTTTCGCCAGTTCGGCAATTTTGTTTGGAGGCTTGATCATAATTTCCCGATTTCAAAAGTTATAGTTTAGGTTACCGGCGCACAAAATAAAAAGGCGAGTTCAAATAATTGAGCTCGCCTTTTTGTTTGGAATATTTTTTCTTTTAATCTTCGTCTTCCTCGTTTGGTTGCGTCGAAGACTTTTCGCTCGTAGTGGTCGCTTCGGTCGGCTGATTTACCGGCATCACCGGTTTTTGAAATGCCGAACTCGGAAGCGGTTTAAGCGACGAGTCGGCTTTGCCCTTTTTCATAAAATTAGGCGGATTAGAATAACCGCGCGTGGTATTTAATCCGGCGGTATTGGCGATCTCATCGCCCGAAGCCGTCATTGCTTTGTCACCTAAATCCTCAACTATTTTCGTGTCGGTTCCGTAACCGTAGACCGTCGCTTCTTGTTTTCCGTCCGCCGAAGTTCGAAGAATAATGAGTCGAAGACGCGGATGCTCTGGAAAATACCGTGTTTCGACTTTGTTGCCGAAACCATCAATTAATGTTTCAACTTCTGAGTTATCCGGCAAAATTCTCTTTGCCAGTGCCTTGCTTTCCTGATCGGTCGAAATTTGGCTGTCCGTTTTGCCCTTTAAATCGGAATCGGTAATGACAACTTCATCACTCGAAGGCTTGGAACTACTGCTGTCAATAACAACTTCTTCCGAAGTTTTACTTTCGACGCTGGTGCAGGCTGAAAACAGCGCGGATGAAAAGACGGCAAGCAAAAGAAAAATATTGAGTCTGAAATTCATATAAAAGGTTTGAAAAGGTAGGTTGATCTAAGAGTTCAAAAAGAGAGGAACTACCGCCGGATTACGGGATACGGCAGTTCCTCGCAGCGATGTTTAATTATTTTTCGGCAACTCCCAAAACAAAATTGCTGACCGCGACCATTCCGTTGGCAACGCTGCTCGAATTATAGATCACACCTGAATTGCCGCCGCCGGAAAGATCGTATTTCGGAGGAAGAAATCCGGCATTAAGATTAGACGGGTTATAAGGCGCCACAATAATGTTTCCCTGCAAAGTTCCGGTGCCGCCGCCTGAACGTTCAACTCCATTTGCTCCGGTTACCAGAATCAGACCGTTAAAATTGAAATTTCCTTTCAAGGTCAGTTTTCCGGTGACAACCAGAATTCCGCCACCGGACAATTCCGGTGTCAAAATCAAATCGCCGTCAACAAATGTGATCCCTCTTGCCGTCGCGTTATCGCCGACATTTGGCGGAGTGGTTCCGCTTGGAAAATAGCGTCCCGAAGATATGGCGGTTAATTTAAGCGACTCCACCGTACCATTCAAATTTGTTGGATTTTGCAGCCAAAAAGGCATTTCCGAATTAACATTTGCCGATGTTCCGGTAATTTTGCCGTTAAACGGATGCGGAGGATCGCCGCTCGTTTTTTGCAAAACAGTTTCTAAATTTGCATCATTGGTCGTGCCGATCGGCGGAATGATGACAGTTGAAGCCACGTCCTTACCCGAATATTCTGTGACAGATGACGAGCCGGGTTCAAAAACTGCACCGGCAGCCGGACCGACCAGAGTTAAGGTTGCCGGTGCGGTCATTCCGTTAAAGAAATTTTTCTGAATGGTCGCTTCAAGAACTTTCTTTGCGCCGCGCGGACCGTATCCGGTCGAGGTTACGACCACACGGAACGGCTCGGCTGAAGTCATATTGCCGGTAACCGATATTTTGCCGTTAGTAGCATCCGGACTCATCGGATCGTTGTCCAAAGTAATCGTGCTTCCCATAAGCTGCGAAACTTTTGAGTCAAAATCAACCTGAACCGTATCGTAAGATCCGGCAGTAACCTTGCCGGCTTTGATATAACCGCGAAGTCCTCTTGATATCGAATAAGGCGCGGTCATATTTACCAAAACTTCAAAACGCAGATCTTCGGGAATATCACCCGTGCCGGAAAACTGAAAATTTCCGTAACTGGTATTCGCCGAACCGCTTGAAACATCAAGAGTGGTAGGAGTTGACGGCGTATATGTAATGGTCAGAGTAGCGAAGGTTATTGTGTTTTTCCACGTCTTATCTCTCGAATCGTAAATTGCTCCGCCGCCGGTTTTAGTCGTGTTGAATGCAATTATATTACCTGTATTATCAGGGTCAATGACGCTCACGCCGAAAGCATAACCGGTTCGCGGTTCATAATTGGGATTGAGTTTGATGCGGTCAGCGATCGAAGCCCCGGTCGGCGTGTAATTATAATTCATCCAACGCGAAAGCCGCGCAACGTTTGACGTATCGCCGGCGGCATTTGAAACCGATTTCGTCACTGCCTTCCGAAAATTTACCTGGTTAACAGGATCGCTTGCCGGTTTTGTCGGATCCAGCAGAATATTGCCGCGCAAAACATTGATTGCCGATTGAATTCCGCTTTCCGCCGCGTTGTAGGCTTGCTGTTCGGCGGTGGCGTCGGTAATGTTTGCCGTATTCATCGAAACCTCCAACAAAAGCCCGCCGATTGCCGCTAAAAGCAACAATGTAATCATTAAAACCATGACCATTGCCGCGCCTTTTTCGCCTTTCCGATTTTTTCCTGTCTGCATTATTTTGCTCCTTCGTCTAAACTCTCTGAAATATCTCTTTAATATTGATTCAACATATACGTTGAATTGCGGAGTGTAACTTCCGACGTAAAAGTAATCGTTTGATTTTTGGGCTGTCCCTGAACTTCTTCAAGTTTAACGGTCACGGTAATCCTGACGCGCCCTGTATTGTTTGTCGCAACATCTGCCTGGGTCGGAGTCGAATTGCTTCCCGTATAATCAAAATATTTAAAAGTTACGTTACTGATGCGGTTAACGATCACGGACGTCGTCGGTGTCGTGTTCGGGTCGTAACGAACGATCGACTGCGTTGCCGAATCGAAAAAGTAAGTGACGTCTTCGCCCACACTATTCGTGTTGTAATCTTCGTTCGATAAATTCGCCCGAAAATGTATTTTCTGGGCGCTCGAATCCGCGGTCACGATTCCGTTCGTCGTCATCCCGTAACCGGAATTGCTCAATTCCCGCGAAATCGCACTCAGAGCCGCGCGCGCCGAGGTGAGCGCATCGGTCTTTCGGCTTTCACGCTTGCGCGTGCTTAAAGCTCCTGAAAATAGCGTCGTCGCCACTCCCATCAGGACTAAAGTTATTGACATCGCAATTAAAAGCTCAATTAGCGAAAATCCTTTATTGTTGGTAATTTTCTTTGTCATTTCAATTATTTTTCTAATTTCCTCGGACCCGCCGCAAGATAATAGTTGCCGGAATCGCCGTCTGCCAGCCCGGAGTCGGTCTTTCCAGGGTCACTGTGACGCTTACTTCTTTAAATCGGGTTGTTAATTCAGTCTTGCCTTCCGCCAGCGGATCGTTGTTAACAACAACCTGAATTCGGTATTTGTTGCCATCCGACGCGGTAACGACCTCAGCGGGTTTGGTTCCGCCGGTGAGGGTCGAATCGGTCACGGTCGGAGTAAACTTTGCGCTCCGCATTTGTTCAACTTTCTGCTGTAAAATCGCCAGCGCCTGGGCGCGTGAGCTATTCCCGGCATTGTAGCTGACAGCAAAGGCAAAAGAAATAAATACTCCGAGAACAGCGACCAGGAGAATTGTCATTGCGACGGTAACTTCGACCAGAGAAAATCCGGATTGACCGGATTTTTCCTTGCTGCCATTTGATCGAAAAGCGCGAAGCGGGTTGAACTTACCGGCTTTTCCCTTAAATTTTGCGAAACTCAGTTTTATCTTCATAATTTAAAAATCGTCACAGTATTTACACCGGCTTAGGGTTATTGACATTTGCCGTTGGTTCTCACCGTCATCGGCAATTTGCAGGTGCATCCGGTTAATGAAGGCTTTTGACCGCTTGTACAGTAAACGACTGTCGGCGTTGGGGTCGGGGTCGCGGTCGGGGTCGGCGTTGCCGTCGGCGTTGGCGTCGGGGTCGGCGTTACGGTTGGCGTCGGCGTTACCGTCGGTGTTGGGGTTGGCGTCGCCCCCGGCGGGGTCGGGGTAATTAATACGATGGTCGAAGTCGCTGTCGGCGATGCGGTTGCGGTTGCCGTCGGCGAAGCAGTCGGTGTTGCCGTCGGCGTTGCCGTCGGCGTTGGGGTCGGCAGCGTCGTCGCTTCATCATCTCTGACGACCACCCAATTGTTTACATCCGAACTGTCATTGACCGCGGTTACGGTCGGATTTCCAAAAGTCGGTAAAGTTTCGCCGCCATTGAGCATCGCGACCGTCCCCGTCGAAGAAAGCGAAATAATATTTGAATTGGCAACCGTCGCCGTTGCGAGAGTACAGTTTTCACAAAAAGTAAAAACCGGCGAAATGGCATTCCCGCTGGCATTGAGCGTCGTGGTATTCCCAAAACGATCAAATTTAATAGTGACCGGAAAAACCAGATCTGTTCCAAGAATTTTCACCCCGCTCAAACTTGGGAAACTGACATATTTTGTTTCCGAAGTTTCAAGCGTGCCGTTTTGGTTTAAGTCGATCAAAACGTTGTAAGATGTCGCGCTGGTGATCGTTATACGCGTCATATCAGCGGCTGTCATCGCCCGCCTTTTTACGGCATCGAATCTGGCGCGTTCTAAATTGACCTTGAACTCGCGGGCAAGATTTTGCCTTTGCATATTGGATTGGGCACTGGTCATTCGCGTCACCGCCATTCCGACCAGTACGCCTCCGACTGCCAGAACTATCAATATTTCCATCAAAGATTTTCCGCTTTGAGCATTAAATTTATTTTTATTCATTAACTTCTCGGTTTATTAGATATGGTCGTTTCAGGGGTTGTATAAGCAATACACCATCTAATGTTGTAGCACGAAAGTTTAAATATGTCAAAGCTTTTTTAAAAAGGTTTAACATATTGTGAAAA
>DATLOR010000443.1:0-2644 GCA_035536135.1 Pyrinomonadaceae bacterium
CGGAAAAATGTCGGTCGTTTCAGACCCGAGCGGAATCGCTTTTTCAGTTATCCAGTTTGTGTGAAAAATCAGCCGCGAATATCACGAATAACACAAAATAAAAACTAAAAAACAATTCGTGTTATTTGTAGTATTCGCGGCTGATTTTTATCTCTTTCGTCCGCTGAAATTGTAGGTATGCGGCAATTGCGGACCGGAAAGCGTGCCGGTGATTTCTTCGTTCTCTACGCTGCCGTTGATCGAAATCTCAAACGCCTGTCCCTGGGTTTCAAGGATTGCCACTGCCGAAAGACTGTTTCCGGCAACTTTTCCATTCTCGATTTTGCCTTCGCCGAGCATTGAATCGAGCTTTCCCGAAACTTTGCCGTCCGTTTGTTCCAGCGTTAATGACACCGGAAGTTTTTGTCCTTGAAAATCAATCGTCAAATCCCAGTTACCCGTGAGTTCAATGGTTGGTGCTTCCGTTGTTTTTCCGTAATTTGAAATATCCTGCAAATTGCCTTCGGTGTCGAAGATCTCAATGGCGGCGGCGTATTCTTTGACTTGCGGCAGAATGTCTTCGGCATCGCCGACAATGACGATCGCCATTTGCTCGGGCTGAACGTATTGTTGTGCCGCCGCTGCGACATCTTCGATCGTGACTTCGTTGACTTTGTCGCGATAAGTTTCGAGATAATCGGCGGGCAAATCGTAAATCTGCTGTTGAACGATCAAGCTCGTCAAACCTTCCTGCGTTTCGGCGCGGATCGGGAAAACTCCGGCGAGAAAATTCTTGGCGTCCTGTAATTCTTCTTCCGAAACTTTTTCGTCGCGGATGCGGTTTAATTCATAGAAAAATTCTTTCAACGAATCGCCCGTGACAGCAGTGCGGACTTCGGCGGTCGCTTCAAACGCGCCGGCAAGTCGGCGCAGATCGAATTTCGAATACGCGCCGTAAGTGTAGCCTTTTTCTTCGCGCAGATTCATAAAAATCCGCGACGACGCGCCCGCGCCCAAAATTTGATTCATTAACAGAGAGCGGAAATAGTCGGGATGATTGCGTTCGACCGCCGGGTTTGCGAGTACGATGTTCGACTGCGCCGAACCTTTGCGGTCAACGATCGTCAGAGTCTTTTCCGAACGGCGCGGCACGGCGTCAAAAGCAAAATCGGCGACTTCCCCGCTTTCCCATTCGCCGAACTTGTCTTCGATCTCCGCGATCAAATCGTCTTTATCGACATCACCGACGATGACGAAAACTGCGTTGTTCGGGATAAAGGTGCGCGCCTGATGCTCGATCAGTTTTTCGCGGGTGATTTTTTCGACGTCTTCGGCTTTCGGCGAAACTTTCGCATACGGATGATTGCCGTAGATGATGCGCGAAACCTGTTCGTCGGCGAGAAAATTCGCCTGCGAACGCTGAAATTTCAAACCTTCGATCGTGTTGCGGCGGTAAAGATCGAGTTCTTCTTCGGGAAACGTCGGTTTCAGGATCATTTCCGCCATTAGGCGCAGAATATCCGAAGCATAAAGCGTCAAACTGGATGCGGAAAGCGAAGTCGTATCCGAACCCGAACTCGCCGAAAGACTCGCGCCGAGCCGTTCGATCTCTTCCGCCAATTGTTTCGACGAATAACTTTCCGTGCCTTCGGAAAGCATCGAAGCGACCGCCGAATTGAGTCCGACCGAATCGGCAGGTTCGTGAATATCGCCGGCACGAAAGATCAGGCGGAAACTGACGAGCGGTAATTTTTTATCTTCAAAAATAACCAGCTTCAGACCGTTGGCGAGAGTCGTTTCAAACGGTTGCGGAATATTAAAAGCAACCGGCGCTAAGGGCGCGGGTGCGGATTTGCGAAAATCTTCGTTCATAATTTTTGGAGTGGAGAGTAGAGAGTGGAGAGTAGAGAGTTATTTGTTTTTTACTCTCTACTCTCCACTCACCATTCACCATTATTTACTGCTTCTGCGTCGTGACGACATCAAGCAGAGTTCTGTTTTCAGTATTCAAATATTTGGCGACGTTTTCCTTGATCTGTGCGCCGGTGATCGCCAAAAGGTCGTCGAGCTCCGAATTGATCAGCGCCGGGTCGCCGTCGTAAAGCGCGAATTCGGCAATATTTTGGGCACGCGCCATCGAAGATTGACGCACCCGGATCGTGTCGTTTAATAATTGGTTCTGGAGCTTCTCCATTTCCGCGGGCGTCACGCCGTTTTCGGCGATGTCGCGAATCTCTTCCATAATTATCTCGCGAATTTGCGACAGATCCTTGTCGGGTTTCGGAATCGCGCCGACGAAAATGCTCGACGGTCCGCGCCGTTCGTCGGTAAAACCGAAAAGCTGAATGACGGATTCGTCGCCTTTGACCAATTTTTGATAAAGGCGCGAGCTGTCGCCGTCGTAAAGCAGTTTCCCGGCTAAATAAAGCGCGTAAAATTCGGGCGTGCGGCGCGGCGGGATTTTCCAGCCGAGCAGAAACGCCGGAAAGGGCGCGAGTTTGTCTTCGTATTCGCGGTATTTCTGCGCGACTTCTTCCGGCTCGGAAACGTCGAGCGGCGCGGGTTTCGGCTGCGCCGGAATCGAGCCGAAGTATTTTTCGATCAGGCTTTTCGCCTCTTCAATTTCGAACGCGCCCGAGAGCACCATTACGGCGTTGTTCGGTGC
>DATLOR010000444.1:0-5456 GCA_035536135.1 Pyrinomonadaceae bacterium
AAACCGGGCGCGAAGAGAATCGCCAGCAGCCCAAGCCGCAGTCAACTAATTTCGACGGCTTTTCAAAACCCCGACGGGAAAATTTCGGTCGTCGTGATGAACAAAACGGACAAGGAAGTGCCGTATTTTCTGTGGATCGACGGCAATGCCGCTGAAACGAAAAGTCCGCCGCATTCGATTCAAACATTGGTTTTATAAATTTTCAAAATCGAATATGAACGTCCAACAAGCCTACAACGCCTGGTCGGAAACTTACGACTCGGTTGAAAACAAAACGCGTGATCTAGAAGCAAAAGCGCTGCGCGAAATCATTTCTGAAGAAGATCTCGAAATTCTTGAGATCGGCTGCGGAACGGGAAAAAATACCGAATTTTTGCAAACCAAAGCAAAACATCTGACGGGTGCGGATTTTTCGGCGGAGATGCTCGAACGGGCAAAGTCGAAAATTACGGCGGAAAACGTCGAGTTTCGTCAGTTGGATCTGCGCGAAAGTTGGGATTTTGCCGAAAATTCGTTTGATCTGGTAACTTGCTCGCTTGCGCTCGAACATATTGAAAATATTGATTTTGTGTTTTCAGAGGCGAACAGGGTTTTGCGCTCAGGAGGGAAGTTTTACTTCGGCGAACTGCATCCTTTCAAACAGTATCAGGGGAGCAAGGCGCGTTTTGAAACCGGCGCGGGCGTGTTCGAGCTCGAATGTTTCGTTCATCATATTTCGGAATTTTTTGCGGCGGCAAAAAACAACGGATTCGATTGTCTCGAGCTGAAAGAATGGTTCGACGACGATGATAAAAGCGGGATTCCGCGACTTTTAACAATGGTTTTGAAGAAAAGCTAATGTTCGGAGATAAAGAAAAAAAGCCGATTTTGCCGATTCGCAAAGTCGGCTTTTTCGTGTAAAATTTTTGGTATGACGGAAGAAACAAACGAAGAAAATCCGAAGATCGAAAAACTCGAATCGGTTGGACAAATAATTCTCGGAGAACTGGAAAAGCTCGGCGGCATTCTAACGGGTGACCCGATTTCACAAGCCGAAGGCGAATTAACGGAAGATGTCGGGACTGTCCATCTTGAAACCGCTGAAGAATTAGACGAGGAAGAAACGAAAGATTCCGAACCGACCAAATAAAATCCAACAATGACAAAGAAAATTTTTATTGCCGGAGCCGGCGGAATCGGTGAAGCCGCCGCGCTTCTTCTGCGTGAATGGTCGGAGTTTGAAACCGAAATTTACTTAGGCGACATCAGCGAAGAAAGTTTGAAAAAAGCCAAAGATTTTGTTTTGCTGAACTCCGAAAAAACTTCAAAGGTCGAGACGGTTTTGATGCCCGGCGACGGCGCGAACGAAGCGATGACCGCCGCGTTTGAAGTTGCGGACGTTCTCCTGGATTGTTCGCCCGGCGGGCAAGCGCCGAAAATGGCGCGGTACGCCAAAGATTTCAAGATGCATTACGCGAATCTGACCGAATACGTCGCCGAAACCGATGAAATTATCGCGTTAGCGAAGGATGCGGAAACGGGTTTTGTTTTGCAGACCGGACTTGCGCCGGGGTTTATCAATGTTCTGGCGATGTCGCTTTACCGGAAATTCGTCGAAAAATACGAGAACGAAAAAGTCGAAAAGATCGGGATGAAAGTCGGCGCATTGACCGCCCACGCGCACGAGCCGCATTTTTACGGTTTTACGTGGTCGCCGATCGGCGTCGCGACCGAATACGTTAAAAACTCGATCGTTCTGAGAAATTACAAGATCACGAAACGTCCGGCGCTTTCTTCGCGTGAAACGATCGTGATCGGCGCGCGAACCTATGAAGCCGATCTGACATCTGGCGGCGCAGCGGATCTGCCCGAATTTTTTGCGGGAAAGGCGCGCAACCTCGATTACAAAACGCTGCGCTACGTCGGGCATTACGACTGGGTCGAACGCCAGATCAGAAAATTGCCGAAGGACGAAAATTTACCGAAAACCTTGCAGGACGTGATGCTCGAAGCTGTTCCGTCGGTCGAGGACGATCTGGTTCTGGTTCACGCCTCGGTTGACGGTTTTGCGGCGAACGGCAGACGCCGAATGATCGAAAAGGCATTTTATGTCGAGCCGCTGGAAATTGCCGGAAAAAGCCTGCGGGCGATTCAAACGACGACCGCCGCGCCGCTCTGCGAATCGGCGATGATGCTTTTGAGCGGAAATTACAAAGGCGTCGTTCTGCAAAGCCAACTGAATCCCGAAGAATTTATGAACGGCACGTTTGTTTCGCGGATCTACCGTTAATCGAGTCCCAAGACCCAGGTCTCAAGTCCCAAGTCAAAACGAACAACTTCAGAACTAAGACTTGGGACTTGAAACTAAAAATTACGCTTCCAAATCATCTTTGTGAAGGGATTCGGTTTTGAGTTTAATCGGTTTTATTAATAGAATCGGCGTTAAAAGGTAAATCAAAATTGCAATCGGCAGGCTTAAAAACGCGACGAGAATTCCAATTAAAAAAAGTAAAGGCAGTAAAAAACTGAGCCGCATCGCATTTCGGAGCGAATTTTCATCGAATTTGTCGGAAGTTTCATTGCTTTCCCAACCGTACCAACGCAAAAGCGCATAGGTCAGGCTGGCGGCGAAAAATGTCATCCCGAAAAAGATAACGGCGGTAATATTGTCGTGATACGAGCCGAGCACGCCGGTCGGAAACGGAATGAAAGTCACGAAAAAAAGAAAAAGATTATTCAGCCAGAGCAGTCCGCGTTTGGAGAAATTTAGGGTATTAAAAAACTGGTGATGCGAGATCCAAAAGACCGCGACAAAGAAAAAACTGGTGACATAACCCAGGAATTTCGGCGCGAGATTGTAAAGCGCGTAAAATAATTCCGCCCAATCCGCCTTATTTTTTATTTCCGGAATTTGGATCTGAAAGATCAGAAGTGTGATGACGATTGCAAATACTCCGTCACTGAAAGCTTCGATGCGATTAGTTCCGGGACCTGAGCTTTGCGTTTGGATTTCTGCCATTGTTTATTTAGAATTGCAAATCTCAGGAAGTGTTTCAAGTAAATTTTCAAAAGCGATGAAAATAGTATGTCTTTCCGACACGCATAATTGCAACGAACAGATCGAAGTTCCCGACGGCGATATTTTGATTCACGCGGGCGACGCGACGATTAACGGAACGCTTGATGAAATTACAAATTTTAACCGGTGGTTTGCAAATTTGCCGCACAAAAACAAGATTTTCGTTGCCGGAAATCACGATTGGCTTTTTGAAACAAACAATTCTTCTGCCAGAAAAATGCTTGTCGATTCGATTATTTACTTGCAGGATTCCGCGACGGAAATCGAAGGGTTAAAGATTTACGGAAGTCCGTGGCAGCCGCGCTTTTTTGATTGGGCATTTAACCTGAATCGCGGCGCGGAAATGGCGGAAAAGTGGAAATTGATCCCAAACGACGTGGATATTTTGATCACTCACGGTCCGCCAAACGGGATTTTGGATGAAGTTCCGCGAAACTATTTCGTTGAAAATACGGGCTGTGAGGAATTGCGCCGAAGAGTTGCAGAAATTTCAACTTTTGGTAAATTAAAACTGCACGTTTTCGGTCATATTCATTGCGGTTACGGTGTTCGCGAAGAGTTCGGCGTGAAATTTGTAAATGCTTCTAATTGCGACGAAAGTTACGCGCCGACGCAGCTGCCGATCGTTGTCGAAATATAATTGCAAATGGTGATCAGAACAGATTCGGAAAATGAGGATTTTCAGGAGCTTGTCAGACTTCTCGACGAGGATCTGGCAATTCGGGACGGGGCAGATCATTCTTTTTATGCGCAGTTTAATAAGATCGATGCGATAAAAAATGTCGTCGTCGTTTATCAAAATGAATTGCCGGTCGGCTGCGGAGCGTTCAAAAAATTCGATGACGAAACGGTCGAAATCAAGCGAATGTTCGTGCGCCCTGAATACCGCGGCAAAGGCGTCGCCGGTATCGTTTTGAAGGAACTTGAAAATTGGGCGGGTGAAGCGGGTTTCGAATTTGCGGTTTTGGAGACCGGGAAAAAACAGCCCGAAGCAATCAGGCTTTACGAAAAATCGGGCTACGCGCTGATTCCGAATTACGGGCAATATGCAGGAATAGAAAACAGCATTTGTATGAAAAAATCGTTAAACGGGTGAAATTATTCTTCAGTTTTTTGCGATGCCGCTGTTTGCGGGAAGATAAAATAGATCGTCACTAAAGCATAGAAAGCAAAAGCGATATACGGATGAATCCAAGCGGTCGCCGTCCCGAACAGATACAAAGTCGGACCAAAAAGCAAAACATTCCAAACGCCTCTCCGTAAATATTCGTCAGATAGATCGTTGGTAATTTCGGGTCGCTTCCACATATAAAACCGAAATATCAGGAAAGCGATTCCCATCATCAAAGACGACAAACCGAAAAAGCTGACCGCCAATTTGTTGTTCGGATAATCGCCCATCAGCGCGGTCGGAAAAGGAATGAACGAAACCCACAAAAGGAGATTCGCATTAAGCCAGAAAACGGCGTGATTGATGTGTTTGAGCGATTCAAAGATGCGGTGGTGATTAACCCAAATCACCGCGACGGAGAGAAAACTAATCACCCAGGCAATAAATTTCGGGGCAAGATGAAGAAGATCTTCTGAAAGTTCGCTGATTGATTCACTTAATTCAATGTGCGGGACCTTTATTTCGAGGATCAAAAGCGTAATAATAATCGCAAAAATGCCGTCGCTGAAGGTTTCAACACGGCTTTTGGTAAAATAATACGACATTATTTTTCTGGTTCAGATAAGAGAAAAAGGCGGAGATCTTGCTCATATGAGCAAGATCTCCGCCTTTTAGGTTTTAGCGCACGAAGACGTTCGGGATAGCAACGTCGCCGTTTGTACCGAAACCTGTAATCAGTGTTCCGGCGGTTGTCCGGTTCGAATACCAGGTGTTATTTGACGGACGGAAAACCGTCGTATCCATTTTTCCGTCGCCGTCATAGTCGCCCGGCGCGGGAATATCGCCCGTGGTTCCGAAGGGAAGCGAGAAGAAACTGCCGTCTTCGCTCCGCAGAATGAACCAAACACCGGTCGAAGGTCGCCAAATAGCGATGTCGGCTTTGCCGTCGCCCGAATAATCGCCCTGTACCGTGCGGTCGCCGGCTGCGCCGAATTGCGCGGCAACAAGTCCGGCGGAGCTTCGCAGGAGCCACCATTCGGAAACCGTCGGACGGTAAATGGCGATATCGTCCTTACCGTCGCCGTCGTAATCGGCAACCACCGGTTTGTCGGTTGAAACACCGAAGGTTTGGATGGTCGTGCCGCCCGTCGATTTCGAGATATACCAGGTTGCGTTTGACGGACGAAAGACTGCCGGATCGGCTTTGCCGTCGTTGTCGTAATCGGCGGGCTGCGGTTTATCGCCGAATGAGCCGAAATGCGTGGTGGTCACATCGTTCGTGGCTGA
>DATLOR010000445.1:0-2279 GCA_035536135.1 Pyrinomonadaceae bacterium
TGAAGCGCCGGTTCACACGGTCGAACTGGATTCATTTTTGATCGACTCGACGGAAGTGACCGTCGCCGAGTTTGCAAAGTTCGTCACGGCGACAAATTACCGCACGGAAGCCGAAAAATTCGGTTGGTCGGGCGTTTTCGATTTTGACTCGGGCGAATGGAAACGCGTTGACGGCGCGGATTGGCGGCATCCCGAAGGAAAAGATTCAGGTGCGAAGGATAGTGAACCCGTCACGCAAATCTCTTGGAACGATGCCAACGCATTCGCAAAATGGGCGAATAAGCGTCTGCCCACGGAAGCCGAATTCGAATTTGCGGCGCGCGGAGGTCTTGACGGGAAAAAATACGCCTGGGGCGATGAACTCAAACCGGACGGAAAATTTTTGGGCAATTGGTGGCAAGGCGCATTTCCCGACAAAAACACGGTCGAAGACGGTTTTTTGAGCCGTGCGCCGGTTAAAAGTTTCGCGCCGAACGGTTACGGGCTTTACGATATGACGGGCAACGTCTGGGAATGGACGAGCGATTGGTTTGACGAAAATTACTATCAAACTTCGCCGAAAAAGAATCCGAAAGGCGCGTTGAGCGGCGCGGAAAAATCGATTCGCGGCGGTTCTTTTTTGTGCGCGGAAAATTTTTGTTCAAACTACCGCGTCGCGGGACGAAGCCGTTCGACGCCCGATTCGGGGATGAACAATCTCGGCTTTCGCTGCGCCAGAGATATAAGTCAATAATCTTTCAAGCCTTTGATTTGTTCTTATTTTACAGAAGTAGATAGAATTATTAATTATCAAAAAGCAATTCCGATTTGTATGGTTAATGAAAACGTTAAAGTAAATCAGCCCGATGAAAAATGGAAAGAAACATTATATTTGATATTAAAGCAAGTTATTCTAGACAAATTTGCTGAACTGAAAAAACTTAAGCATTTTGAAAATGCGATTTCTTCCATAAAAGGCGCTGAGGAATTCAAATCTAAAGAAAAGCGGCTGTGTTATCGAATCATATTCGGAAATGAAGAGCTTAGGATCAGTTTTATGGCTTCGACCGTATTTTTAGAACCTAGTGATGGGACGGATTTTTATTTCATAGACAAATACGGTTTATGGGACGGTGATTTGGATGAGCACGGAAATATTTTATCCTTGCGTTTTACGGCAAGAAAAAAATACGGCACTGAATTCGGAGAATGTGAAGAGATAGTTTTTGATAACATCAACGGTCAAATAATTTAATATCCAGGGTTTACTATTAGATAGATAAACTAAAATAATCAAAAATATGCAATATAGAAAATTCGGCAGAACAGGCTGGCAGGTCAGCGACATCGGTTACGGAATGTGGGGCATGGGCGGTTGGAGCGGTTCGGACGACGACGAATCTCTCGCTTCGCTTCAAAAAGCCGTTGATTTGGGTTGTAATTTTTTCGACACGGCGTTTGTTTACGGCAACGGGCGGAGCGAAAATCTGCTCGGACAATTGGTGCGCGCCAACGCTGGCAAAAAAATTTACACGGCGACGAAGATTCCGCCGAAGAATATGCAGTATCCGACTTTGCCGGAATATTCTCTGGAAGATTGCTATCCGCCCGAACATATCGAGGAATTTCTGCACAAATCCTTGAAAAACGCGGGACTTGAAAGTTTCGATCTTCTGCAAATTCACACCTGGAACGATGATTGGACGAACGACGACGGCTGGTCGGATATGTTGGATAAATTAAAAGAGCAAGGCTTGATAAATGCCTGCGGAATTTCGATCAATCGCTGGGAACCGTGGAACGGCGTGAAAGCCGTGCGCAGCGGAAAGATCGATTCGGTGCAGGTGATCTACAATATTTTCGACCAGAACCCCGAGGATGAATTATTTCCTGCGTGCGATGAAATGGATGTCGCGGTGATCGCACGTGTGCCGTTCGATGAAGGCACGCTGACGGGAACTTTGACGAAAGACACGACCTTTCCCGAAGGCGATTGGCGCAAAGGTTATTTTACTCCCGAAAATCTGATTCCGAGCGTCGAACGCGCCGATGCCTTAAAACCGCTCGTGCCCGAGAATTCTTCGATGGCAGAGATGGCTCTGCGTTTTATTTTGAGCAATGATACGGTTTCGACGATCATTCCCGGAATGCGGAAACTAAAAAACGTCGAATCAAACATCGCGTCGAGCGACAAAGGGAAACTTTCCGATGAACTGCTCGCCGAGCTCAAAAATCACGCGTGGATTCGCAAACCCGCGCCGTGGTCGGATTAAAACTCTGCGAACTTTGCGGCTCTGCGG
>DATLOR010000446.1:0-7695 GCA_035536135.1 Pyrinomonadaceae bacterium
AGCATCGTTTCGACGACGCTCAGCCATTTCAAAATTTTTGCAAAGCGCGGCAGAACAAGCCGCAGATCGGCTTCGGTCGAAAACGGCAAGGGCTTGCTTTCGAGCAAAGCGGTCAGAACTTCGGGCAAAAATCGTTCGCCCGTTTTTTCGGCGCGCGTGATGAGTTTTGAAACTATCTCGACCGATTTCAGTTTTTCCGAAAGAGTATTGCCCCAGGCTGCCCATTCGCCGAATTTGAGCGGCGCGGCGCGAAGCATTCCTTCATTGAGCAGAACCGAATCCTTGAGAATTTGCGACAATTTGTAAATTTCGTCCCTTGAAATTTCGGTGTTTTGCAGGGCAAAATCCATGTCGTCCATAAAATCAAGACTGTTCTCGCTTTTTTCCTGTTCGGTTTGCCTTAAGATTTTGCTGAGCTGAAATGTCAGGCGCGAGCATAAAAGAAGTGTCGAATGCGTCAGGCGGAATTCTTTCGTCCAATCGCGTGAAGCGGCTTTGGCGCGGTTTTCTTCGATAAATGAATGATTGCGAAGATTGAGAAAACTCTCCAGACCCGAAAGCCACAGACCGAGTTCGAAAAACAAAGTGTCCTTATCCGCCAAATTTGAAACCGGCAAGATTTCATCTTTATCGGAATTTGCCGCAGGAATAGCAGTCGGCTCGTATATTGAAGTCGGTGTAGATACGGCAACGTCCAAAGTAGAATTTCCCCTCGAAAAGTTCATGTGAATCTGGGAATAAGCGCGGGCGGATAATTCCGCTATATCTTTTATACCTTAAAATCGGTCATTTTGGCAACAAAAAATTGTTTTTAAGTAAAAAGTAAAAAGTAAAAAGGTAAAATTCACCTCTTTACTGTCTCTCAGGCTTTGTATTTTGCCGTGATTTTGTTGTCATAATGTAATTTATGAAGCTTCTCGTTGCCACCAATAATGCAGGAAAAATCAAAGAATTAGATGAGCTGTTGGCAGATTTGCCGATTCGGCTTTTTGGTTTGAGAGATTTCGAAAACACTTTCGAACCCGAAGAAACCGGCGCGACCTTTGCCGATAATGCGGTCCTTAAGGCAAATTCTTACGCCCTGCAAACCGGGTTTTGGGCTTTATCGGACGATTCCGGCTTGGAAGTTGAAGCCTTAAACGGCGCACCCGGAGTTTTTTCGGCGCGCTACGCCGGAGAAAATGCGAACGATCAGGAAAGAATCGTTAAACTGCTGGACGAATTAACCGAAAAAGGCGGAAAATCGCGCCGCGCAAGATTCGTTTGCGCAATGGCGATCGCCGACGAAACAGGCGAAATAAAATTTCAGGCGGAAGGAATCTGCGACGGGAAAATCGCCTTAAAACCGCGCGGCACGAACGGTTTCGGCTATGATCCGATTTTCGTTCCCGAAGGCTATGAGCAAACATTTGGCGAACTTTCTTCCGCAATAAAGGGCAAAATCAGCCATCGGGCACAGGCAATTGGAAAAATAATGCGGTTTTTGCGCTCATTTACGCAATTTTACGGCTCTTGAACTTGACCAGAGGCTTTTTCGCCTGTAAAATTCGGCACTTGAATATGTTTCTTGAATGAAACGCATTAAGTTTTTCGGGGCGTAGCACAGCCCGGTAGTGCGCTCGGTTTGGGACCGAGAGGTCGGATGTTCGAATCATCTCGCCCCGACCAATCAGCTATCATCGGTTGGGAATTCATTTGCCCCCTATCGAATTTGCAATATTGCAAACAAAAATGTTCAATTAAGTAGTTTTTATTCACAAAACTTTGGAGGTTACATATAAATTATGGCTAAATTAACACAAACGGAAATCGTCAACAGCTTGGCGGAAAAAACAGGACTGAAAAAAACCGAAGTCAAAAGCTTCTTTGATGCTTTGGCTGGCTTGGCAACAAGCGAAGTTAAATCAAACGGAGAATTTACACTTCCGGGCTTCGGTAAATTGGTTAAAGCAACACGCAAAGCGCGTGAAGGTCGCAATCCGGCGACCGGCAAACCGATTAAAATTCCTGCGAAAACAACCGTTAAATTCCGTCTTGGCAAAGCTATGAAAGATGCCGTCAGCTAAAACGGGCTTTGATTTCTGATTTTTAGACAGACCGATCGACCGCCAGGTTGATCGGTCTTTTTTCGTATTTCAGGCGGATTTAAGAAAAAATTCACAAATGTTAAAAAAAAATGGTGACAAATTATATTTTTTTTGATAGCATAAGTTCATTCGTTGAAAAACAACCGACTGTTTTCAATTTTTTTATAGCAACTAACAGGTTTTAGATTTCAACTAATTTGTGAGAAGCCCCCGTGTTTATGGAGAGTTTTTTATGAAGTCAGTAGGCTATTGCAACGAAGAGGTTTTATAAATACTTAATTCTAATGAAGGAAGGAGAAGAATATAAAGTGGCAGCAACAAAACAAATGACATTGCAGGATAGAATTTTGCAAATTGATCATATTCAGGCACGCCGTTTCGCTAAATTAGGTGGCGCGGCATTGGAAATCGCAACCGAGGGAATCATCAGACATCTCCGAGCTTGTGCTCGAATGGATGTTAATCCTGATGCGTCCGCTGTGCGCGAAATCATCGACGATGCGTTGAACGGAAGAAGAGTTTTTGCGGAAACGTCAAACGATCTTCTTGCAGCCTAAGTTTTACTTTTATATTTTTTGGTAATATATTTTGACCGCCTTTTCTTGGCGGTCTTTTTTATTTTAGTTGGTCGTTCGTGGTTAGTTGTTCGTTGCACTTCTTTAAAGACAATGAACGACTAACCACGAACAATAAACTAATTTTTCAACGTCACACGATAAAGCGTATAAGCCGGAAAAATTGCGATTTGTTCTCTTTGATAAAACTTGTCGATGTTCGCAAAATCCACCTGCCAATCGCTCGGGACGACAACGTAGGAAAGAACCGTGTCGGGCGATGAGCGCGGATTGAAGTTTTTGATATATTCGCCGTAGATCTGCGCTTCTTCGTCAATTTCGCCGTAAGTCAGCGGCTTGTAGGCAGAATTCAGACGGTCAGTGTGTCTGCCCCAGCCGAAAAGCGCGATGACCGAAACAAAATCGCCTTTGGTCTTCATCGAATCGGCGAGTTCTTCGGGCGTCACGCCTTGAAAATGCAGGTATTGATAATAACGCTCCTTGTTTTCCTGCCAGGTCACGCCCGCGAAAACGTGCTGGTGCCGCGCCCATAAAACCGATTGCGGCGCGATCGTCGGCAAATCGTCGCCCTGGAGCATCGAAAACGGCATAATCACGGTTTTATGCGTGTCGCCGTTTTGTTTGGATATTTCGGTTAAATAGCGCCCGACATCAAATCCCTTATCGCGTTCGATATTGGCATCGTCTAAAACGCGCACCGTGTAATGACACTCGACGAATCCCCAAACGACCGCCAGCAGAGCGACCAGCGTAATCGCCGCTTTTACCGAAGTCTTGTTAAAAATTTCAGATTTCTTTAATAAAATTCCGACCGCGACGACCAATGCGAGCGCGGCGACGTAATTGCCGATAAAAACCTGATAGTGAATCGGCTGTAGAGACCGTCCCGTGATGATCTGCTGATTGAACACGACGAGCGGAACAAGCGCAAGCGAGACGGCAAAGAGCGTTTCGCGGTCTTTAAAGTTTATTTTTTTGAGCAAAACGCCGATGATAATAATCAGCAGAGCAACAAGGCTGATGTAGATCGGCACGCGCAGAAGATCGGGCGCGTGTGTTGAAACAAGCAATTGGACATCGTCCATCGTGTGCGAACGGTTTGAAAGCAAAACTGCGTATATACCGAGCGAGAGCAAACAACCGGCACCGAGCGCGATGAATGCCTTAAAATCCTTCCAGAAGCCTTCGGGACGCGCACTTAACCACATCAACGCCAAACAGCCGAGCCAGGCAACGGCAGTCGTCCATGTGTAAAAATATGAAAAATTCGTAAAAGAAAAACAGAGCGCGGCGAGAACACAGTAGATTATCCGTTTACGCAGATCTTGCGTGTTGACCAGAAGCCAGATAAGCGCGATCATCGCCAAAAAGAACGGGAAAGGCATCGCCGGAACATACCTGCGGAACGCCGGAAAATACGGGTACGAGTAACTGAAATCGAAAATCTCACCGATCGCGCCTTCGCCCGCCGCGAGCGCGCCGCCCGCGAGCACCAGAAGGCTTCCCATCATCGCGTAGAGCGAATCGCCCGTTATCTTCCCAATTACCCAAAACGCTGCGAGAGCCGCCAGAAAGCCCGCGAACGCGCCCGCCAGAGTCATTGACCACGGCGCACCGACCCTGAAAATCCGCGCCGGAACCGCAATCGCGTAAGGCGACGCAAACTGGATCGAAAACAGAGATTCGGGCTGCGGATCGCCGGGGGCGTCATCGCGTCCCGTGTACGGATCGTTCCTGCGCGGTCTGCCGTCGATCAGGGCTTTGACATACGAAGCGTACGCGACCTCGTCGATATCGTTGTAAGCGTAATGCCCCTGCCAATCGTCGCCGCGCAAATACCACATCTTAAATTGCGGATAAAGCGTAAAAATTGCCAGAAAAAGTCCGGCGGTAAGTCCGAAACGCCAAAGTAATTTATTCATTTATCATTTATCATTTATCATTCAACAACTGTTTGGGCGCGTGCCTATTGAATAATGAACTTTGAATTTTTAACCCTAAACTTCTATCATTGAGCAAATATCAAATGATAAATGATAATTGGTAAATGGTAAATGAATATGAGTTTGAAAGATAAAATTGTCTCTGATATGACTGCCGCGATGAAGGCGAAGGACGCGAACCGCCTTTCGACCCTGCGGATGGCGAAAGCCGCCGTGATGAACGAAGAAAACAAACGCGGCGTCGGCACCGTTTTGACCGACGAAGAGGTTTCCAAGATCCTGCAGTCTCTGGTCAAACAGCGCAAGGATTCGATCGAGCAGTTCACCGCCAACGGGCGCACCGAGCTTGCCGAAAAGGAACAGGCGGAGCTTTCCGTTCTCGAAGAATATCTGCCGCAAGCCGCCACGCCCGAAGAGATCGCGGCGGCGGTTGACGAAGCCGTTGCCGAAACGGGCGCCAGTTCGATCAAGGAAATGGGTTTGGTGATGAAAGCCGCACTCGCCAAACTGCAAGGCAAAACTGCCGACGGCAAACTCGTCAGCGAAACCGTCCGAGCGAAACTTTCTTAAATTACAAATTACGAATTACGAATTACGAATTAAAAAAGTTATGAAAGAGAATGTTTTACTGGATAAAAGTTTCGCTTTCGCAATCAGAGTTGTTAAAGCCTACAAATATCTGGTTGAAGAAAAGAAGGAGTTTGTCCTTTCAAAACAATTTCTCAAATGCGGGACATCTATCGGAGCAAACTCGGAAGAAGCCGTCGGCGGACAATCAAAGGCTGATTTTGTGTCGAAAGTAAGTATCGCTTACAAAAGAAGCCCGCGAAACAAAATACTGGATAAAGCTTCTTCGGGCAACTGATTATTTCGATGAAACGCAATCCAAAAGTTTGCTCGATGATTTCGAAGAAATTCTCAAAATCATCGGCAAAATTCAGATCACAAGCAAAACCAATTCGTAATTCGTAATTTGAAATTCGTAATTAGTTTTCCTGCGGCGAAAGATGCGCGCAGTTAAATTTCAGATAATCGGTTGTTGACTGGACGGATTCGCGGTTCATGATCTCGAACAATCCGTCGCCGTATTCGAATTTTACGCCCGTATTGAGATTGACTGTTTTTTCAGTTATTTTGACGTTAAATGAAGTAATGATCTTGCCTGTGACCAGACTGCGGGTCTCCGGTTTATTAACCAGTTCGGCATCGGTGAATTTCAATCTTTCCATACATCTAAATTACCACGAATCGCGCAAGACTGCATTAAATTTCGGCGGGCTTCGGGCAAAATTTAGATTTAAATTTTCAAAGTAAATGAAAAGCGGCTTTTTATTCAAAAGCCGCTTTTCTGCTGGTTGTTTTCAGTCACCGGATGAGCTGTTTAGACTTCCGGATCGCATTCGCATTCCTGTTCGTCAAAATAAATAGTTGTCGTCCCGGCACTTCCGATCAAACCGTCGCAAAACCAGACTCTGACACCGACCTGGGTTGTATGCGCCGCATCGTTGAAATAAGTCCGGCGTTTATACCACTGGCAGGTTTGCTTCTTTGCGGCATTAACGCCTGTGGTAACGTCTGTCTTCGCAAACGAGATCGAACTGTAAGTCAGCATAAAGACTGTCAGAAGTACGATTAACGCCGTGCCGATTCTGTATTTTAACAACATTCTCTTTAGATTTTTCATCTTGATTTCTCCTTAATTAGTAACTGTTTTGATTGATTAGGAGTAATCGCTTTATTGAAAAGCAACTACAGTTTTAAGAAGACGAGTGTTCGATTTCACCCGCCGGTTTTCCACCTTTGAATCTATCACGTGATAGTAATGGAAAATGTCTCGCTGGGCGGACTCGGCGCATCGTCCCTGTCCACCCAAACACCGATGTAATGCGCCTTTTTGCCCGCGTCTTCGGGTTCGTGCGTGTAGATATAAGGCGATTTCGTGTCGGTCGTGATCAGCGCGCAGTCCTTGACGCTCGCGGGCGGCGGGTCGCCGATCTTGACGTAGATCTTACAGCCGTGCACGCCGTTCGGCTTCTTTGTGCCGCTCGATTTTTCACCCGGCATAAAAAAGTAGATCGTATGCTGGCGAATTCCCGTCTGCTCGACCGAAAGCAGCGGCGCGACTGCCAGCGCGTCGAGCAAGCTGTCGCCGTCATCGCCGCCGCCGGTCGTCAGATGCAGTTCGGCACGCTGGACATCGGTCGTCGCCAGATTGTTTTTGACCGATTGGCGCAACGGTCTGAAAAACCCGTCCAACACGGTAAGTTTCTCCTTAAAATCCGCCCGTGCCGTCGTCAGCTGATTTTCGAGAGCCGTTCGTGTGCTTCGCGACACTTCGGCATCGGTCGTCAAAGTATTGAGCATCGCGGCTTGGTCGTCCGTCACCTGATAATCGTTCGGCGCGTTTTTAATAACCGTCCAAAAATACCGCGCTTCGGTCAATAATCCTTCGATAGTATCTAATTCATCAGACATTCTAATTTTTCTCCTTTTTAGTTTTAATGGATGCAGCACCTTTGCCGCGAGTCTCGTCGCCCGAGCGTTCAGACCTGCGGATTTCCCCGCAAGTATGCCGGATCATTCGGCAAGCCGCGCGGATTTATCCGGTACCCCGGCGGATTCATCCGCACGCCTCACGGATGAATCCGCCGGTGCCGCCGCTTACTCCGCGCGACTCATGGATAAATCCGCGCCGCTCAAAGCCTGAACCGCAATACTGGCGGAACAATCCGCCCGGTTACCCTTTAAGCCGTAAGCCTCAACTCACGCCAAAACTAATTGAAATTAAACAAATTTATATTGGAACTGAACCGAAGGATTGGGAAATACGGGAGTACTGCCGCGCTTTCGCAAAGCCGATTCGAGTTCCTTTTCAGCGAACTCTATCTAAACTAATACGTATCGTTCTTGAGTTACCCGAACAATATATGCCAGGTCAAAAAAAATTGCAAGAACTTTTTTTATGTGCGAAGGCAGTTTCCTCAAACCAAAAAGGTGACGGATGATCCATCGCCTTTTGATTTAAGTTTAACTCTTCGCGTTTAACCGAAAATATTCCGCACCTTGTCCATAAAAGATTCGTTTTTGTGA
>DATLOR010000447.1:0-14126 GCA_035536135.1 Pyrinomonadaceae bacterium
TTTGCCTTTTCATTTTTTACTTGAAAAACCGCCCGCTAACGCAGGCGGTTCTGACTTCTATTAAGTGTTCGTGAGTTCGATTCCCGTGTAGTAATGCTTCAAGATCGCGTCGTATTTGACGCCCATTTTGCCGAGTCCGTAGGCTCCGTACTGGCACATTCCGACGCCGTGTCCCCAGCCGCGCCCCGTAAATGAATAGGAAATGGCGCGACCTGACGAGTCGTAGCGTTTGTTCATTACAAAAAGCTGTTCTTTAAGCCGTAAGGCGGAGCGGATCTTTCCGCCCTTGAGCGAGAATCTGCCGTTCGTCCCGACGATTTCGAGTTCGGTCGCGCGGCGCGAATAGCCCTTTTGTTTGATGTTGACATCGATCAAGCTGCCGATTCCGCGCACGTAGCGCGAGAGGCGCGACTGCATTGCGCCTGCCGAAAGATTCGCATTCCACATTGTAAACGGCGACATTTTTTCGGCGACGGTCGGCTGGACGGTCGGTTTGATCTCGAGATAAACGACCGCGCCCGCCGCATCGGTTTGAAAATTAACGGTTTCGCCGCCGACGAGCGCGGTTTCTTTGACCTGATAAAAATCGTCGCCGAACTGGCGGAACAGAAAAACGTCGGGACGAAGCGCGAAAGTTTTTTTGGTTTTGCCCTGGCGAATGTTCAGAGCACCGTTTTCCGAAGCTTCCGTGACGCCGCTTTGAAGTGTCGGCAGCCATTTCTTTTTCTCGTAGATCTGCTGAATTAAGCGAAGCATTTTGGCGCGTGAAAAAGGTTTGTTCGGCTTTAAGGTCAGATCGGGATAGATCGTAAAGTAACCGTCGCGCAAAAGAACGGCGATATTGGCGCGGGCGTCTTTCGGAATTTCCGCCGCGTCGTCGAACGAAAGCTGATAGCTCACGTCGGAATCTGACAAAAGCGTGTCGGCGTAGGCGTCAGGATAAATGTAACCGACCAAAAGGCGCGCCAGTTCCGCCGGTTTTGCCGTGTCTTTCGTCACGTTCGGATAAGTTTTGCCGAATTTCGAGGCGAGATTGTTCATCCAGTTTGAAATCTCGCTCTGCGTCGGCGCATCTTCAAACCAATCGTCGGTCATCGGATTCGTGTTCAGCTGAAAGCTGTTAACGGCGAGCAGCGACATAAAGCGAACGAGCTGTAAGTTTTGCTCGTCGCGCAAACGTGCCGGGGCACGCTGCGTTTTGATCAGAAACGGCTCGAAATATTTGCGTCCTTCGAACGAACATTCGACGCCGCGCAAATACGGCTCGTCGAAATCGAAAATATTGCCCGAATTTTCCGTGCGACCGCCGCAAGTCGAAGTGTAAAGCGCATTTATCGGTTTGCCGTTGTAGGTTGCGACGATGCCGCGCGTCTGCTGAACGGCTTGCGTGCCCATCGAATTTTCCGCCGAAACGCCGCCGTAAACCTGCGACCAGACGGTCGGCAGCAAATCAAACCCCTGCGTCGCAAATCCGTCGCGGTTGGCAATTGCGTAAGTTCTGGCGGCGACCGCCTGCGCTTTTTGCGCTTCGAGCGACGGCAAACCCAGTTCGCGCGGGACAACGCCCAAAAGGTAATCTTCGAGTGACACGACATTAACGACCGTCAAAGTTCCGCGCGTGTTGACGAAAACCTCGATCTTGCCGCGATACGCTTTGCCGTTTAATTTCACGGGCACGGCGCGCTCGTTAACGGAGCCGAACGCGAGCGGTTTGAACGACGAAAACTTTGCCGATTCGGATGAGCCGGAAACCAGAATTTCCTTTAAGTTCGCATCGATCGGCGTATTTGTCGTTGGTTGAGTTGAGCCGGTCGTTTGGATCAGGCTGCGGTTTTCGGTTTTTCCGCCCTGTTTTAATTGCTGCGAAAGCGCGATCGCGTCTTCCGACGGCTGAGTTTTCTTTTCCGTGATGATGACGACATCTTCAAAACCTTTCTCGGCGAGATCGGCTTTGTATTGATTAGCGTCTTCGATGGTTTCTTTCGTATCGCCGATAATCACGCGCCAGGTGTTCGGCTGGATTCCGAGCATCGCAAACGCCTTTTCGCCCGCTTCGCGAACATCCGCGGCAAGCGCATCGGCGACCGTCTGCGATTCGAGATTCTGAATTTCAAATTTGTAAAATTCGATTTCGGGCGGACGATATGCCCGCGGCGCGACAAAAACTTTATTCGTTGCGAGCATTTTATTCGGCTCGTCGGGACTCACGGCGACGAGCGACGAATCGGTCGTCGTGATCGAAACCGAACGCGCATTCGTCGCCAGACCGATGCGGACGGTCGGCTCGCTCACCAAATTAAGGAGTCCGGTTTCTCCGGCGGAAACGTTTGTAAAACTGATGAAAACTAGAATTAGCGCGAACAAAACAAGGGGACGCAAGATCATAATGATAAATTTTAACACTTATCGAAAAGCGCGAACAATGTTTTCGCCGGAAAATCTTTCCGGTTCCCGAATATACGGCGATATTCTATTTTTTGAATGACTTTATTTGACTCTTCCGGGCGTCGATCAAAGCCAAAATCTTAAACCACCAAGCAAAAAAAATATTTCCGTTAATTTAAATGATAGTTTTTCGGCGCGAACGGTGTGTTTACCTATAGCGATGAAAAATTTAAATCATCAAGGTGAAGATAAATATATCGCGACTGATCTTAATGATGCCGGCGATTTGACAACTTTAGAAAAAATATTGACGTATTTAACTTTGTATGCTTTAATGAGCCTATCTTAAAAATTGTAAAAAAAGGTTGTTCAAGTCTTACATATTGTTTAATTAAACTAAACGTTGCACTTATTGTTTTAATTAATTGAAATGTTGAAAGTGGAAGAATAGTATTTTTCCATAAAAGTTAAATAATTAGGTAATTGACAAATTTAAGTTACGGCGGGAGAAACGCAGCGCAATTTTCCCGGTTGCCGAACCGTGTGCATTCCGCGTCCGATACGGCAATCCGAGCCGCCTGCTTTACAATCTCCTGACTTAATTTCCGTCAATAAAAAATCTGCTGACTAATTTGCCGATAAAACAGGAAAAGCTATGAATAACGAGAAAGATTATCTGTCTGAGTTTGAAAGAGAGTTTGAACTTAACGATTTTTCATCCGAATACGATGGCGAAATGAATGCGTCCGAAGAATTCGACAACGAATTCGAGAATGATTTTTCCAGCGAGACGAACGATGAATTCGAAACTCAGGATGAATATGAATTAAACGATGAATACGGAGCAAATGACGAATACGAGTTACAGGATGAACAGTCGGATTCGGAATTTGAAAACTATCTACAGGAGTCGGATTACCCTGACCGGGAATTTGAAGACCGTATCTATTCAGCCTTCAGCGGAGAGCACGAAAGCAGCTTTGAGATGGAGCAGGAGCTTGACCGCGTGCTTCACGAAATGGAAGTTGAATATTTCTGGAAAGCCGCGAAAGGTTTCTGGAATAAACATAAGAAGAAGCTGTTGAAGGTCGCGAATCTGACCCCGCTCGGCGGCAGCTTATCAATGCTCGCCAAGGCTGCCGGAGGCGATCTGCGCGGCTTACTGAAAAAAGGCGCAATGATGGCGGCAAACGCTTATCTGCCGGGCGCGGGCGGAATCATCGCGGGCAAATTATTGAACAGCGAAACGGCGGCGCCCGCGGCTGACCCGCGCGCCCAAGCCCAGCAAGTCGTGCAGGTGGCGAAAGATGCTTACCGGAATCTGGCTGGATTGGTGCCGAATCTGCGTCCGGGAAATATTCCGAATCAAATCAGCCGTTTCAGCCGCCAGGCATTGTCGATGGCGCGCAGCAAACATTCGGCTCGCCGGCGCGGAAAAGGCAAGCGCGTGATCCGGCTCAATCCGGGTTCGACCGTCGTCGTCAAACGAGACCGCATTATTATTTATTGAAAAGGTTAGCAGCAATGAGCACAAGTCTTAAAAAAGCAAAATTCCCGGTTTTTTTTTGAACAAAATCGAATCCCTGCGGATGCGGGCAAAAGCTCTGACCAATCTTCGGGATGATGTCGCGCTTCCGCCCGAAAGAGATTTGAAAAAAGAACAATGGGAAGCCCTGCAGGGACAGTTGACCAGCGTTTCCAACGGTTTATTGCAGAGGCTTCGCACCTATACCGACCGGTTTTTGGCAGACCGCGAGAATCCGGCGGTCAGAAAGCAGCTGGTCGAGTTCTTGGGAAGGCTTGAGTTAGAGGTCACCGAATCTTTTAACTTTTATGACACCTATATGGATTTGCTGACCCAGCGGCTCAGCGAACCGATCGGAAAAATGCTTCGAGGGTGCGACGTAATTGCTTTTGACGGTTTTCGGAGAGGCTTTTTGGCTGATATCACGCTTCCCCCGATCGTTTATTGCGAAAGAGGTTTCGGCGCGAGCACCCTGCGTGAAAGTATTAACATTCTGCCGAATGTGCCGAATCCGATGCAGTTTATTGCGATTCCCTATTCGCGATTGGTTGAAAAATACAATTTGATTTCGATCTATCACGAGGTCGGACATCAGGCGCTGGTGAAACTCAATTTCCCGAAGTTGTTTGAAAAAGTTTTTGATGAACAATTGGCAAAAGCGGGCGCTTCGGATTTGCTGCGGACGCTATTCATCAACTGGTCAAAGGAACTGGGTCCCGACTTTTGGGCATTTTGTCTGACCGGTATGGCACAAACCGCCAGTTTGCGCGACATACTTTTTTTACCCCAAAAGCACATCACCTGCATCAATACTTCTCAACAGCATCCGCCGGCTTACGTCCGATTTCTTGTTTCGGTTCATTGGTGCCGACACCTGTGGGGAAAAGGCGATTGGGATGTTTGGGAAACGGAATGGAAAGAACTCTATCCGATCAGCTCTTTAGACAAAATAACCCGGGAAATAATTCTGACCGTCGAGCGATTTTTACCGTTGATTGCGAAGATTTACTGCGATACGCGGTATAAAAAACTGGATAACAAACCGCTCTCAAGCCTTTTTTCGCTCGAAGATTTATCGCCAAATGCCTTAAAGGCAATGGTTAACGAAAAGGCAGTGACAACTGCCGGGTTTAAAGCCAAACCGATCGGCTTTCAGTTAGCGGTTTTCAGATTAATGCGGGAAGACCGTGAAAATAAACAGTTTTATCTTGATAAAACGATGCGCGAGTGGTTAATGACAATTTCAAACTAGACGAATTGAACAAATTCAAAACATTAAAACTATGGCAGAAATAAAATTATTCAACGACTTAAATATCTTTAAATGGGAGAAAATTGAAACATTTTTTATCCGAAGTCAATACAACGAAATGTTGAATTTCGTGCTGGAGGAATATGACAGGCAATACAAACCACCGGCAACAAATAAACCGGCGAGACCAAACTTTCTCAATAAAAATCATTGTTTGACTATCGCACATTGCGACTACAAAGCCCCGACCAACAAGCAAGCTGCTGAAAAAACCGGCGGACGACCGGCAGAAAAGGTCGAAACTAATCAGACGGACGAGGCGTCAGATCTGGCGACAAGCAGATGTATTTATGACGATCCCTGTTGGGATTATATGCCTATATTTATTTACGAGCGGGAATGTACTTTGGCGGCAGATAAAAAAGTCACGTTACCTCCTGCCACTCCGGGAACACCTTCAAATGTTTTAGATTTTACGTTCAATACGAATAGTTTAAGTGTCGGCGCGGTAATCTGGTTATATTTTTATGAAAGAATGGGAATCTTTAAAATTCTCGGCGCGCTGCTTGACGACTATAATTACCGCGGGAAATACACCATTTCCGGGAACCGGGCAAATTTGTATTCGAGATTAATGGACAAAATCTCCACGCTTCACCGCATCGGAATCAGTTCTAATCTGCGCGACAGAGTTTGTCTCTATCAACGGGTTTTGGGAGTCAGCATCGAAAACAAACTGGGGATTGAGAGCGAACGCAATTCCGGTTTTATGGATACATTTAATCTGTTAATCGATTACATGCTCGAATATTACAAAGCTAAACAATTAGCGCAGGCAATTCAAGCCCAATCGACCGGAAATCCTCAACCCCGCTCGTCAGTCGCCACCCAAACATCTATTCGGGATACGATAAACGTTCTGCAGCAGCATTTTGAACCTCTGCAGTATGGTCGGAATTTAACCAATACGATGATCGGAATCGCCACTGTTCACGCCACCTTATGTTTGGTAAATATGCTGAAAACCGAAATAGGAATTCCCGCTCAATATGAAAAACCGGAAGAATTTATTCCTGCCGCCTACGATATTCTAGTTACCAAACGAACGCATACGCTAAATCAAGCCAACCGCTTTATTATTTATGACAACTGCGCTTCGTATGGTTATTGTTTATTGACCGACATCGAAGCGATTATCTTCGATAACCTGAAAGCAATTGCCACCGGTTCCAGCTTAGATACCTGGCTCAACGACATCGAAGGACTCGTTGAAGGCTATCGCAACGCGTACCGTGCCGTGCCGGAAAAGGTCGAGGCGATTGTGTAGCTTTTAATCTCTCCGTTTGTTATGAAAATAAAAAGGAAAGGCAGAGTTTTTACGAAATGAGTAAAACGCAGTTAACACGGAATATAAATACCGAATAAAATCTCACCTGGAACAAATAAATATTCCTTTAACATTGTAAAAAGAAAGGCTATGCAGGAACGAAATTGTCTCTACCAAGAATTGAAAGCATTACAGCTGCTTCAAAATCCAATTTTTGAATATGAAGAGCTTTCATTGAACGCGGAAAGCGGCTGGTGGTCTGTAAATCGTTTATTAAAAGCCGGTAGAAATGGCGCGGATGTCTTAAAATTGCAAAAAGCCCTGAAGAATAATTGGGGCTTAGACGTGAATCTCACAAGCCGTTACGATGAAAAGACGGTAGAAGCGGTCAAGAAATTTCAAAAAGACAGCAAGCTCGAAGAAGATGGAATAGCCGGACCATTTACACAGGCAATGATATTTGAAAGCAATTATTCATGGGGATTGCCAAAACCACGGATAATCCAGCAGCAACTATCGACTTGCTGGGCAGCCGCTTACCAATCTGCTTTGCCCTTTTGGAGAGGCAGACCCCGAATGAACGTTGCTAAACTATTGGATGAATTTAAGAGATTTATTGATAGTTCAAAAGCAATAACCCGACTTGGATTGGCAGAAACGGCAAAGAAATTTAATGCCGCGATACAGGAATTTGATGATCCCAAGCTCTTCAAGATAGAAATTGTAAAAAAACTATTGTTGAAAACGAAAAGCCCGATTCTCCTGATTCATTTTATGCTGGGTAATGTTGGTCATACCGAGGTGGTGTTTGGTTTTGAAGTAAAGGAAGGATTGCCGAAGTTTTGGGTGATGGACCCGCTCATTGGTGATTACGACAAACTTACTTTGGAGGATCTTCAGAGCAGAGGAGGTTTGATAATTTTAGTGTCGCCAAATTAATCTGCTTGAGCCGCGATATAAACCTTAAACCGATTGTTTGAGTATTTGAGATATGGGAAGGGATTTATTAAAACGTGAATTGGAAGTTATTAACATTTCTCCAAAGTTTAAATCGTGGCAATATCCCAAAAATGAATTCGATACGACGCGGACGGGCGACCTGATAAAGTTATTCGAAACCTCGCTTATCTTTAGTCAATACTACGCGGATGCTTTGAGAAACAAGTTCAGTCTTAAGGGAAGAATTTCCATTATCAATGCCCAATACTATCAGACGATCGGAGGACCTGCTGGCAGTCTCGGAATGACGGATAAAAAAAAGGGACAGGCTTTTTTGGTTGAAATTTATAAGCGGGCGGTTTCCACCATTGAAGCGGCACTGCACGAAGCGATTCACTTAATATCTCATCCGCTGAGAGGCACTTCTCAGAACGATATGACTTTTGGTAAAAGATTCGGCTATCCCTTGATGGAGGGAGTCACCCAATATTTTACGCGAGTGATGATGATCGAAGCAGGGATTAAGAATTGGAAAACGGATGTTTACCAGAAGGAGATCGACAATCACCTGAAGCCTTTTTTTAAGGTCTTTACCCTGTTGCGGATCGACGAACAAAAAAGAATGCCGATCTTGTGCGAGCTCGTTTTTAAAGACAATGTCGGCTTGCTGATCAAATGTCTGAAACAGCAATTCGCGGTGATAAATAATTCTCTAACGGAAAACGAAATAACTAACTGGGTCAGCAAAACTTTTACATTGCTCGGACACCGGCGGTATCAAGAAGCGGCAAATTTGATTGAATATGTTATTCAAAAGGATTACCAAAAAGCAGGTGCGATTTACACGAATTCGATGCCGAAACCTTGAAATACCGCGCTGAGAAGTTTTTCTGAAGGCTGAATCCATGACCGAATTATGGAAAGGAACTTATTAGAAAGAGAAATAGATGCTTTGCTTGAATCAACCGGTTTTCTTTCCGGTCTGTCAGGGAGAACATTCTCGGACGCGGAAGTCAAAATGTTCCCGGAAGGATTGTTTTTCGGTTTTATCAAGGAAAACTCCTTTCTCCGCAAAGAAGACCTCAAAACAAAGCAAAAATTTAACGGCAAAGAGCTTTTCTATCCGAACAAGGGACAGGTGGATATTCTGGGGGAAAACGGTGACTGGCTGTTTGTCGCAGGCAACGCAAGTTATAAGGAAAATGGTATTGAATTTATTTATTCCGAAAAAAGCGTCCCGGTTAAGGTCAAAGGCTGGATAAAAAAAGATTGGGTAACTATCAAACAAACCGGCAAACCGCGGACGATCGGCTTTGAATTCGATATTCATTTCGGCTTTATGGATGAGATCGCCGCCAACGCGGGATTAACGATCCCGCCCGATAAAACTAAATTAACAACTCATGAAAATACGACGGACGGGTTTGTCGTCAAACTTGACGGTCCTCGTTTTGAAGCGGCAACGAAACCGTTTACGGTCGAAGACACGGGTCTTAAAGAATTAAAAGAAACCATTAAAAATCTCAAAACCTTTACCACCGAACTGCAGAAAGGCTGTCAAGGCGGAACGGCTCAAAAAGTAACGGGTGTCGCCGGAAACGCGAGAGTTTTTAGTTACTCGAAAATGGTCAGCAGTTTGGCGGGTTTTCCGATGTCAAAGCTTCCCGTCAGCAAAAAATTCTCTTCAAATTGCTCCGTTTGGGCTTCGCCGCAGGCAACCGTCGCGATCCCGCTTTCAAAGGTCGCACCGTTAGTGGAATTGATAAAAAGGAGCGAAGGAAAAGCATCGGGCATCGCCCTGACCGGAGATTCCAGCCAGAGAATGGGTTTACGCTCGGAAGCCTTGTATAAAGCCAAATTTCAGGTTGATAAACTCCATCAGGAAATCACCTCAAAAAACCCGAAGATCAAATTGAGCAACAGTAAGGAAGTGGATGCGACCATCTTCTCGGAAAGTCTCCGCGGATTTCTTATCCTGCTCGTCAGTTATCTCTGGACAAGCGAACTGCCCTATCATTTTACCGAGCCGAGCCCGCGCGACTATGAACCGTTCGCGAAAGCCTTTTTACCGATCAATGTTAAAGCACCGTTTCCCGATATTTTCGACAAACTCCTGACCGACGATGAAAAATTATTCTTCAAAGAGCAGTTCGCCAAAGATGAGAACGTGCGGGTCAATCTCTACCGGTTAGTTAAGCCGGGCGCGGTCAAAGCAGACGGCAAGAACAAACTTTTTCCAAAAGGTCGGATCGAGCTCGGAAAAGACAGCGTTCACGCCAGACAGGAGCTCGAGTTCGGAGTTGTTCCGACCTGGAGCGATTTGATCGAGCACACGCTCGATTCGTCGCATAACGGCTGGGGCAGTAAATTAATAGTTCCGTTATCGAATCAGATCGGACTCAACAAAACAGCTCCGAATGTCGCTCTCGAACTGCGCCGGGTCGGTTTCAGAGCAATGTTCGATTACGACTGGAAGCGTTTTATGGAGAATGTTTTTAACCTGATTAAAAACATTTAGCGGGAACTATCGCGATGCGGGTCGCGGTGATTGTCTTTTATTTATAGTTGAGCTTGTTATGGAAAGGAACTTGCTGGAAAAAGAAATAGCCGCTTTAAATAGCGAGGCAAATTCACTTACTAATTTTCGATCAGCCGCTTTGACGGACGCCGAGATCAAAATGTATCCCGCAGCGTTTCCCGGAACGGTCACGGAAAAATCCTATCTCCGGGAAGAAAATCGCCGGAAAATCATAACCGTTAACGGAAAAAAACTTTCCTATCTGCCGGATCAACCGGTTGATGTTCTGGGCGAAAATGACGATTGGTTGCTGGTTGAAGGCGATGCCGCGATCGACGAAGGACGGGCGGAAAAGCCTTATTTGGTAAATAATAGTCCCGTCAAATTACAAGGCTGGATAAAAAAAATCTGGGTCGTTCATAAAGCACCGCTTAAATTGGACGAAGAGCCAAAACCGGGACAGCCGCAAACCGGCGGCTCCACCTTCTACTTGGAAATTGATCTGGGAATCTCCGACAAACAGTACAGGTATTTTGAAAAAGGCGTGAAAAAATTCGGGACGGCAGCCGCGATCCCGCCGAAAATGACCGCCGTTTATATTCCGCAAAACTTTAACGCGGCGGCGGAAACAGATTTGATAATTTATCTCTACGGCTTTGTGGACGATCACCCGAAAATGATCAGTAAAGGAGGAAAGTTGTATGTTCCGTCGATCCAATATTACCTAAACTATGCGCTCGCAAAGCCCCTGACGACGCCGAAAGGAACCGCCATCAATTCCTTTTTGGATTTTCGCCCGATCATCAATGCTTCGGGCAAAAACGTTATTTTTGCCGCCCCGACGCTCGGCGCGATGTCGCAGTACGGCAATCTCGTAAATAGTTTTGACAAATATGTTATTCAGGTGATCTGGGCAATCAACGAATACGCTTTTAAGGCGCGTAACTTAAGCGGACAGTTGAATTTGAGAAATATAATCATTGCCGCTCATTCCGGCGGCGGCAGTCCGATGCTGGGCATTGCGGAACTTTCAAAAAGCGCGTATGCCAAGCGCATAAAATCCTTTTGGGGATTCGACTCCTGGTACAACGATCCAAGCCGCTGGAACACGATCGCCCAAAATATTGTTAAAAACAACCAGCCCGTCAGTATCTATGCATATCATTACAGTTCGACGGGTGTTCCCAAAGAATTGGGGAATGTTGTGACCGTCATCCCCCGCGTCACAAAAGACAATCCGTTAAAACAGGTGCAGGGGAAACATTTTACGGCATTGCCCGAGGATTTTGAAGCAAGATTAGACAATTTGTAAAAGCCTTTTAACGATTGTCGTTTTTATCAAAAAGAGAGGATTTTGCTATGTTCGAACGAGATTTATTATTCCGCGAATTAGCCGGCGTCAATCGGGAATATGAAGCGGCAGGCAGAGATTTTTTTCTCGATATAAGTCTTAATACCCCGAATACAATTATCGAAGAAGCGGCGGTGAAACCGTTTAATCAGGAAGACCGAAGTTTTTTGTTTGCCGACTTGTTACCGCTCAAACCGTCATTCGTGTCTAAAAAAATCAGCGGAAAAACGGTAAAAGCAGAATTGCCGTCGATCGAACGGGCGGTAAAAAAGAATAGCGACCAGGGCGGAACAAAAAAGAAACCGGCTCCGACCAATAAGATCTTCGGGGTCGATACTTCCGTTTTTTTAGACAGATTACAAAAATATGTCGATTTTCCGGCAATCGAACAGGCTCTGACCGCAAAATATCCCGCCTTGGTTATTGACAAGCTCAATCCTCTGAATGAATTAGCGGCGGAAGCCGTCCATCAGTTTCAAGCCAAAATATTTACGGATGCGGGCGATTGGGACGGAATCATCGGACCGTCGGTGATGAGCAGTCTGGGATTCGTTTTTCACGAAGGGAAAAGATTTAAATCGGGCGACGCGAATGCAACCATTAAGGGAAAATTTAAAGCGATCGACAAATCTATCAAGGATTATATTGCGGGTTTAACGATTGGACTGCCCGATATAAACGGCAGTACGTGGTTTGATTTTATTATCAATCCTTCCATTTTCGGCTGGCGCGGAATAAAAGGTTTCGGGTTTCATTTGCTTTTAATGCTAAAGCTCAGAGAGGTTGAAAACAATTTGTATGCTGCTCTGTCTTCCGAATTGACAGGTCTTTTCGACAAAGAAATTTCCTCATCGCACGGTTTCAAAAGTAAAACTTACGGGCAAGTGCCGCGGCTTTTGGGAAAAGCGCTCGGCATTAACGAGCATCACGGCGATATTCGAAAGGTTTCCGAAAGCACGCCGCTTTCGAGGCATTTGTCGGGAATGGCGATCGATATCAATTACACGACCAATCCGTGGATCAAAGGCACACAAGGATTAAGCTTGATCAACAAAGCATTGAAAGCCGCCAAAAAACCCGCGATCAGCATTAAGGGCATCGCCACGATCCAGCAATTCTTTGCCGATCTGGCAGAGAAAAACAACACGGCGGACGTTTTCGACCGGTTAAAAGAATACAGCGATGATTGCCGGATTTTTTTGGGAACCGGCGCGATCAATTGGGGAGCGTCGAGAAGGTCGCCCAATCGCGGTTTTCTGAACCTGAGAAAAGAATTGGTCACCGGTTTGCGCGACAGTGCCGGACTTGCCTGGGGCGCGGTCGATTTTGGCACGGGCGATGATGGGAACGGCGATGTGATGCATTTCGATATGCGGACATCCTCGATCGGACAGGCATATTCCGAAGCGATCGGTCAGGAAGGAATTCACGACTACCTGGAAAAAATTCACCGTAATTTTCAAAGAGTGGTTTTTCCAAAACCGGTAAAGAAAAAACCGGCGAAACCTGCACCCAAAAAGGACAAGGAAAGTTCTTTCGGTTTCGAGCGGGATCTATTGTCGCGCGAGCTGGAAAGTATCAGCCGGGACTTTTTCGAGCCGCCCGTCATTCCCGTTCAGGATGCGTATAGCGGCTTGCATTTACAGCTGGGCGACAGCGATACCAAACGAATTTTCGAGGGTCGCAAACGAACCGACATTCAAGGCAATCCCGTTCGGCAATTGCAAACCGATCTAAAAACTCTCGGAATCGGCTTGATCGGCAAGCCCGACGGCGGCTTCGGTTTTGATACGGAATGCGCCGTCAGAGAATTTCAGATATACGCCAAAATGCCGCAAATCGCGCATCAACCGCAGGGCGCGATGCGGAAAATGCTTCAGAAATCGAGAGGATTGCTGGCTGAGCCAATTTACGGGGAAGATTTTTGGGATGTACCGAACACCGACAAATACACGGGCGAAGTCAACGGCGTTGCCAACGACGAGGTCAGGCGGCTGCTTCAGAAATGGAAGGATAATTCGTGGCGGATACCCGTGATCGTTCAAGCCTGGACGATCAAAAACGGTGACAGAGATAAGATTTTCAATAAAAACGACAATATCTGGAAATACAACGAGGTAAAATCCACCGCGCCGCGAATGTATGTCAAAGACCTCTCGGGCTATTATACTTTCCCGGCAACCCGCAGCTCGAGCGATCCGGTCGTCTTGGGTGATTACGCTAAATACGGAAGCTGGGGCGGACCGAGTTCGGAAGGCGCGGCGAAAAGCTGGAGCGAAACCGAAATTACGCCCGACAGTTTATTAAAAAAATCGCTGGCGGCGCTTTCGCCTTCCGAACGGTCGACGTTTATGGTCATCAGAGCCGTTTCCGAGGTCGAATGCATCGGACATCTCGACCGGATGAACGCCTATGACAACGCCTTTGTTTCGTTCGGTCCCTTTCACTGGGTTTTGGGATTGGCGACCGCCGCAAAGGTCACCGACGGCGGAGAAATATCGAGTTATATCGCGTATCTGAAAGAAAAAGACCGGGCGGCTTACGATAAAGCATTCGGTTTTTTCGGACTCGATGCGCATAAAAACTGGAATTCGAACGGTCAGGATTTTTTCTATTCGGGCGGCATCAGAAATTACGGGAAAGGACGACCGGCAATCAAACGCGGCACGAAAACCGTTTCGCTCCCGAATGATCGATCAGGACTCGATTTCGGAAATTATCTGCGAAGCTGGCACTGGTTCTACCGCTTTGTGATGGCGGCGCGAACAATTTCGGGTTTTACCCGTTACATCTGGGATTTTGCGCGGCTCAGAATCAGGGACATCAGCA
>DATLOR010000448.1:0-13990 GCA_035536135.1 Pyrinomonadaceae bacterium
CTTTCGGGCGAAGATAAAAAACAGCTTTCCAAACGCTCCACGGAAAACTCGGAAGCCTATCAGTTTTATCTGAAAGGTCGTTATTTCGTGACCTCGAAACGCACCGAAGAATGGATCAAAAAAGGTATCGAATATTTTCAAAAGGCGATCGATCTTGACCCGAATTACGCGCTCGCTTATTCGGGAATCGCCGAAGCCTACGGTTTCTTAGCGTCTTCGACCGGCGGCTGGTCGCCGCGCAACGCGTATCCGAAAGCCGAAGCCGCCGCGCTGAAAGCGCTCGAACTCGATGAGAGCTTAGGCGAAGCGCATTGTTCTTTGGGATTTTCGCGCCTGCTTTACGATTGGGATTTCGCGGACGCCGAACGCCAGTTCAAACGCGCCATCGAACTCAGCCCGAATTATCCGAATTCGCACGACGGTTACGGATTTTACTTAAAAGCCGTCGGGCGGCACGCCGAAGCGATCGAAAAATGCCGGCAGGCGCAAAAGCTCGACCCGCTTTCGCCGTTCGCGCACGTCAGCTTAGGCTACGCACACTATTTCGCCAGAGATTACGAAAAAGCGATCGACGAATGCCGCCAGGCTCTGGAAATGGACAAAAACTCGACGTTCGCGCATCGAAACTTAGGTTTGGCGTATCTTCAACAGGGAAAACTCGAAAAAGCGATCGAAGCCTTGAGCAACGCCGTCAAGTTTTCGCATGGCGGTCTGGCGTTCGAATCTTACTTAGGATTTGCCTACGCCGTTGCCGGAAAACGCACGGAAGCTTTGGAAGTTCTGTCAAGTTTGGAAGATCTGGACAAGGAACGCTACGTTCCCGCCTATAATTTTGCGATCATTCACGCCGGTTTGGGCGATTTCGACAAAGCGTTCGAATGGTTCGAGCAAGCGCGAAAAGAGCGTTCGGGATTTCTGCCTTTTCTCAAAGTCGAGCCGGTCGTCGATTGCCTGCGCGCGGATCCGCGCTTTCAGGATTTGCTGAATCAAATCGGTTTGCCCGAGTAATTATCCGAAAAGACGCGGCAATCTTCTGCCCAAGTTTTTCGGCAGTAGAATTTCCATCGCGTCGTCAACCGTGATGATCCCGGCGATTTCGCCGAGATCATCGATCACGGGCAGGGCGAGCAAGTTGTATTCGGCAATTTTTTGCGCGGCTTCTTCGGCATCGTCGTTCGGATGCGCAAACTGATACTGGTCGCGCATGACTTGTTCGAGCATAAAGGTCGGGTCGGCTAAGATCAGACTGCGGAGCGAGATCACGCCCGAAATCTTCCACGAATCTTCCGTTTCGACGACGTACAGGTAATAGATCATATTCGGCGTTTCCGCCATTTCCCTGAGACGCGCAATCGCCTGACCGACCGTTAGATCTTTCGGAAATGCCACAAATTCGGTCGTCATCAGACCGCCTGCCGTATCGTGCGCAAACGGCATCAGTTCGGCAACGTCGGCTTTTTCCTCGTCTTCCATGAGATCGAAAAGTTCTTGCGCCTTGCCTTCGTCCATCTCGCCGAGCACGTCAACCGCGTCGTCGGGCGACATTTCTTCGAGAATGTCGGCGGCGCGCTCTTCGTCCATTTCTTCAAGGATCCGCGCCTGATTTTCGGTCGACATTTCTTCGAGCGTGTCGGCGGCGATCTCGTCGTCCAAAGATTCGACGATCTCCGTGCGGTGAATCGGCGAGAGAGATTCGGCAAGCTGGGCGATCTCGACCGGGTGAAGCCGCGAAAGTTTGTCTTTCGAGGATTTTAATTTAACGGCTGACGAAGAGGTATCGGTCGCGAGATAACCGACGTCCGCCCAATCGATGACCTCGACGATCTTCGAGCTTCCGTAAAAGCCTTTCGGCATCAGGCGGCGCAAGAATCCTTGCAGGCTGACGTCCGCGCCCGAGACGCGCCACTGGTCGCCGACCGCGATGATCTGCACATCGTTGACGCGCACGACGCGTTTGCCGTCAACGTCGATCAGTTGATTATCGAGAACATCTTTCGCGAGCAAAACTTCGTTGACGCGGCGCGTAAAAGGTTTGAGATTGATCTTTTCCGAGTTCATTTTCGCGCCGTTTTCATGCAGCGACTTGAGCCGCCTGCTCGACATAAAAAAATCGCGGCGGCGGTAGCGGGCAACGAGTCCGACGACCGACGGATAGTCTTCCTCGCCGTAACGCACGATGACATCGCGGATCGACGCGATTTTTTCGCCTTCCGCGTCAAAAATCGGGCGACCCAAGATTTGCGAAAGATAGAGCATAACTCTAAGAATAAACGAAGATTGCACGATTTAACAGCAACGCCGAAAGAGAAAAAGCAAATGTGCCAAAAATGTTTAAAATAAACAAACTTTTTTTTGGAATATCGCAGGCTTTAGCAATTTTAATTAAGTATAGACGCTCGAACAAGCGAGCGATTCAGGCGTAAAGACCCGTTCCAAACAAAATAACAACTCTAAATTAAAGAAAAATATTGCCGCTATTCGTGAATATAAATATGAAAAAGTCCATTCTTTTTATCACCGTCCTCTGTTTCCTGACAATCTCCGCATCGGCTCAAACACGCGCAAGAACTTTTGATAATTTCGACACCACAAACGGTGTTCAGGTGGTCGTCAAACCGACAATTGCGCAGACTCCTGCCGTTAAACCGAAGAAAACCAAAACAGGCGATAAAAGATTGGTGCAGAAAACCGCGCAGGTCACGATGAACGTGCAGGACGGTTTAGGCGCGAAAAACAACACGGCGAATCTCAGTTATTCAAAAATGACGATGGCTTCGGGCGCGGCAATGCGCGGTTTCACGACCGGTGATCTGATGATCGATTCCTACATTCTCGACTCATCCAGGCGCTACGGCATCGACCCGCTTTTGATCTATGCGCAGATGTCGCAGGAATCTTCGTTCAAGCTGAAAGCGACTTCCTACAAGGGCGCGAGCGGTTTGATGCAGCTGATGCCCGCGACGGCGCGGCGGTTCGGCGTGACGAATATCTATGACCCGAAACAAAATATCGAAGGCGGCGTGAAATATATGCGCTGGCTGCTCGATCAGTTCGGCGGCGATGTCGTGCTCGCGCTTGCCGGTTATAATGCGGGCGAAGGCGCGGTGTGGAAATACGGCAATCAGGTTCCGCCGTACAACGAAACGCAGGAATACGTGCGGCGCATTACGGCGCGCTATAATTCGATTTCCAACCCGAACTTTATTAAATCGGTCAAAAAAGTTTCAAACACGGAAGCCGCCAAACTCGAAAAGAAAGAAGCAAAACCGCTGACGGTTTATGAAGCAAACGCGCTGGCGATCAAAATGCCCGACGGCAGAATGCGGCTGGTCAATCAATAAACTGCTGAAAGTCTTTCACGGAGAGTGTAAAACTCTTCTCCTCTTGTCTGAAAAAGATTCACGGCTGGCAGCGCTGCCAGCCGCTTTTTTGTGCGAAATTCTGAACTGATGTATATTCGAGTGGTGAATGATGAGCGGTGAGTGACGAGTAAGTAAATTTTAACTAGTCACTTATCACTCACCGTTCACCACTAAAAAAATATGTTTTGCATAAAATGCGGCGCGAAAAATTCGGATGAAGCGATCTATTGCCAGAAATGCGGCAACGCTCTGGAGGCGGAAGAGGAAACGCGGATTGCTCGAAAGTTTAATGTCGAGGTCGAAAACGAAACCGGTGATGAAGAAAGAAAGGTTTTTTCGATCAGCCCGACACTGATGTTTGTTAAGATCGGCTATGTTTTAGCGGCAATCGGTGCGCTTTTGCTCGTGGCGGTATTGGCGATGTTCAGCGTCAGTTTTTTGATTGCGCTGCCGTTCGCACTCTGCTTATTTTTGATTCCGGCGTTTTATCATTTCAAGCAAAAAATGGTGCGCTACACGCTGACCGATGCGAAGGTCGAGATTGACGAAGGCTTTATTTTTCAGAATTCGCGCAATGTTCCGCTGCGCTCGATCCAGGACGTATCGGTTTCTTCGACGATCACGCAGAGAATGCTCGGTTTCGGCAATCTCGTCATCGACAACGCGAGCGAAGACGGCGGAAAGATCATCTTAAAAAACATCAACACACCGAAAAAATACGCCGACATCTTGCTCAAACAAATGCGGCTCTTGAACAAATAATTACGAATTAACAATTACGAATTACGAATTAAAGGAAATTGTTCCTATAATTTATAATTCGTAATTTGAAATTCGTAATTTGAAATTCGTAATTTGTAATTCTATGAAAATATTTGTAACCGGCGGAGCAGGATTTATCGGCTCGGCTTTTATTCACCTTATTTTGCGCGAAACCTCGGATATCGAAATCGTTAATTTCGACGCTTTAACTTACGCGGGAAATCCCGAAAACCTCAAAGGTTTGGACGAAACGCGGCACACTTTCGTGAAGGGCGACATTTGCGATAAGACGGCGGTTTTAAATGCTCTGCCCGACAACGCGGAAGTCGTTTTTAACTTTGCCGCCGAATCGCACGTTGACCGTTCGATCAGTTCGGCAAGCGAATTCGTGATGACGAATGTGCTCGGAACACAGGTTTTACTCGACGCGGCGCGTGAGAAAAAAGTTAAAAGATTCGTGCAGGTTTCGACCGACGAAGTGATGGGCAGCTTGCCCGACGAAAGCAATCTGTTTTTCACGGAGCTTTCGCCTTTGAAACCGAATTCGCCGTACGCCGCGTCAAAAGCGGCGGCTGAACATTTTGTCCGCGCGGCGCGTGAAACTTTCGGGCTCGATACGGTCATTACGCGTTGCGGAAACAATTACGGACCGCGCCAGTTTCCCGAAAAACTGATTCCGCTGATGATCTCCAACGCTCTAACGGACGAGCCGCTGCCGGTTTACGGCGACGGGCGCAACGTGCGCGATTGGATCTATGTCGAAGACCACGCACGGGCGATCTGGCTTGCCTTCGAGCACGGAAAATCGGGCGAAGTTTACAACATCGGCGCGCGCAACGAGCAATATAATATCGATGTCGTCAAAGCGATTCTCGACGCTTTGGGCAAACCGCACAGCTTGATAAAATTTGTCGCCGACCGTCTCGGGCACGACCGCCGTTACGCGATCGAAGCCGATAAAAGCGAAACGGAACTGGGCTGGAAACCGCAGACGAGTTGGGAAGAAGGCTTGCAGAAAACGATCCGCTGGTATCAGGAAAATCAGGATTGGGTCAACAATATCCGCAACGGCGCGTACCGCGATTATTACCAAAAAATGTATGGTGCGAGTTTGAAATAAATCATGAAAATTCTCATCACGGGTGCAAACGGAATGGTTGCCAAAGCGACCGCGAATTATTGCCGATCGATCGGCGACGAGACGCTTGCGGTCACGCGGCAGGAACTCGATATTGCCGCCCGCAGCGCGGTTTTCGAAATTTTCAAACGCGAAAAATTCGAAGCCGTCGTAAATTGCGCCGCTTTTACCGACGTTGACGGCGCGGAAACAAATAGAAAAGCCTGCGCCGAAGCGAATATTGAAGGGGTTGAAAATCTCGCGCTTGCCGCCCGGGAGATCGATTGCGCGTTTGTCACGATTTCGACCGATTATGTTTTCGACGGTGCGAAGAGTGGGTTTTACACTCAACGTGATACGCCGAATCCGCAGGGTTTTTACGCGCAGTCGAAACTCGAAGGCGAAATGCGGGCGCGAAACGCCTATGCGCGCTCGATCATTGTCCGCAGCGGTTGGATCTACGGGCACGGCGGGACGAATTTTTTGAGCGTGATGGACAAGCTTCTGGCGGACGGAAGATCGATCAAGGCGATTTACGATTCCTACGGCACGCCGACCTTTGCGAATGATCTGGCAAAACGTCTGCGCGAACTCGCGGAACTCGATTTGCCGTGCCTTTTTCACGTCACGAATTCAGGAATGGGAACTTCTTACAAAGGATTTGCAGAAAAGGTTTGCCGGTTGAAAGGCTTTGACGTGAATCTGTTGGAGCCGGCTTCGGCGGACAGTTTAAAGCGTCCCGCGCCGCGCCCCTTATCTTCAAAGCTCGCGTGCTTGTTCAGCGAAAAATTCGGGTTGGAGCCTTTGCCGCATTGGGAAGATGCGCTACGGGAATTTTTAATGTAGGGGCGGTGGACAAGTCCCGCGCCCGTTGAGCAAAGCGAAAAAGCGTTTCATTTATATTCAAGATGAATAAAATGAAACGCTTTTTGCGTTTTTCAAACGCATCGGGCGAGGGACTTGTCCATCGCCCGATGCGTTTGTAGATAAATATTTATCCCTTCGTAGTGTGAATCGAAGAAACCGTTTCGATCTCTTCCATACGCGGAGTCGAATCATCTTCGGGCGAATTATAGTAATTGTAAGTGTAGCCGTAGCCGTAATAACCGTATTCGACCGAATCGGATTTGATGCCGTTCAGGACAACGCCGTAAATCCGTGCGCCGATGTTTGCCAGACGCTGTTTGAAGCGGCGCATCAGGTGAATCGAACTCTTTCCAGCCATCGCGACCAGCACCACGCCGTCAACTAAAGTCGAGAGAATCGCCGCGTCGGTAAATGAAATCGCCGGCGGCGAGTCGATAATCACGTGCTTGAAGTTGCCTTTTAAGAACTGCAAAAGGTTTTTCATTTCCTGAGAACTAAGCAATTCAGCTGGATTCGGCGGGATCGGACCGCTTGTAATGATTTTCATTTTGGGCAAGCCCGGACATGATTTCATCAGCAAATCCGTGTTTTTCTCGCCCGAAAGATAATTTGTCAAACCTGCCGTATTATCCAGATCAAAATGATTATGCAGACGCGGACGGCGCAGATCGCAGTCGATAATGACGACTTCCGCGCCGGATTGAGCAAGCGTGATTGCCGTGTTGATCGCCGTCGTCGTTTTGCCTTCCGAAGGCTGCGACGATGTCACGAGAATGGTTTGCGGCGGTTTTCCGGCGGACGAAAAAAGAAGCGATGTACGCAAATGCCGGTAGGCTTCAGCCATTGCCGAACGCGTATCTTCGAGCGCGATCAGCGCGGTCGAAGGCGCCGGGGCATTTCCGTTTTTGGCTGGCAGGAGCTTTTTCTTTTCGTTATTGACCTGGTGCGGGATCAGCGCAAGCGTCGGCAATCCGAGATGTCTGCCGACATCGTCCGAAGTGCGGATCGAATCATCGAGATAGTCGAGCAAAAATGCGAGACCGATGCCCGCCGCGAGCGAAACCAGAAAAGCAACGATGATGTTGCGGTTTCTCTGCGGTCCGATCGGATCGGTCGGCTTTACCGCGCTCGTACTGATTTTCAAGTTGTCGGGACGACCGCTGCTGATCGCGAGCTCCTGTTCTTTCTGGCGCTGCGTGTAGGTGTCGAGTAATCCGCGATTGGTCTCGATCTCGCGTTTCAGCGTAGTTAAACGGGTTTCCGCGACCCCCGACAAATTAGCGGACGAGGCTTCTCTCTGATAGTCATCCTGAAGCTGTTTCTCACGGCGTTGTGCCGCCTCAAACTGTGCCCGTAAACCCGTGACAACCTCGTTTTCGGCATTTTTAATGAGCTTTGTGCCTTCCGATTCGATCTTTTGCGAAACTTCTTTCTGAAGATTTACTTTCTGCTCCTCGAGCTCACTGATTTGCGCCGTCACTATTTTAACGTCTTTATATTCTTCGGTGTAGTTAACTAAAAGTGTCTGACGTTTTTCCTGAGCAGTTTTGATTTTCTCGTCGAGAGTTTCGATGCGCTTTTCCAGATCGGCTTGACGTTTCAGGTTCATTTCGCGCGCCGCTAAAATCGCCTTGTTATCGGGATCAGCCGATAAAATTCCGCCTTTGCCGTCGCTTGCTTTGACAGCGGCTTCGTACTTCGCCTGAATTTTCCGGCGGTCGTCTTCCGCCGCCAGCAAATTGGTACTGATCGTTTGCAGTCTTTCGGCATTAAAATCATTTCCTTTGCCGTTTTGCAGGGGAATATTCGAGTCCTGCATATTTTTGATATAGTCCATTTCCTGACCGGCAATGGTTTTTTTCAAATCGTCGATCGATTTGCTGAGCTCTTCATAGGTTTGCTTGGCGCCGCTGGTTTCGCGTTCGACATCGTTTTCGATGAACATTTTCGCGGTCATATCGGCAACTTTGGCGGCAAGCTCGGGATTGGTGCTTTGCACGCTGACATTAACGAGATTTGTCCGCTCAACCGGCTCAACCCGTAAACCGCTCAGAAACATTCCGGCGTAAGTATTGGCACGTTCGCTTTCTTCCGGCGTCAGAACAACTTTTCCGGGCGTTGCCGAGGAATCGGAATTTTCCGTCAAAACCGGCAAAGACGATTCTTTTTCCGCTTTGCTTTTATCGCTTGAGAAAAGCGAACGCAGCGTGGTCATCAAACTTTTGCTTTGATTGGCAAAAAGATTCGGGTCGCGGTGTAATCCCAAACGAACGACGACATCGCGCATCAGATCATTGCTTTGCAGAAGTTTTAATTGCGTATTGATATAATTTGCATCGCCGCCGAAATTGATGTTGATCGAATCTTTTGCCGTAACTTTCTGTTTGGGCGGTTCGATGATCATCGTCGTTTGCGCTTCATACATCGAAGGCTGACGATACATATAAAACGCCACGACCGAGGTGATGACGATCGCGAGCGCCAGAATCAACGGCAGCCGTTTATAAATGACGTTAAAATACTCACGCAGCGAGCGTTGCTCGTTAAAGCCTTCTTCTTCATAGATCGGCGAATAAGCCGCCGGGTATTCGTGTGTGGAAAGCTGAACCTCTTTGGCAGTCGGTAAAGGTAGCAACCGCTCATCTTTTTCCATATTTTATAAAACCTCTAAAATGCTTCTCTCAATTTGGGAAAACTAAATTTATAACACACTTGTGCCTTAATTATCCGTTAATTTTAAACAAATATATGAAAAATATACAACTTTTCAGTCCGTAAGGCAAAAAAAATCCGATTCGTCGTCGTTCGCGCTTTTGTTTTGCTCAAAGCGCAAATGATATAATTCTCGTTTAGCAAAAATTTATATTTTTTCAATTTATAAACATATATGACAGGAATTTCCGAAACAGAATCTAATTTTACAAATCGCGATTTTGATTTAGGCGTTGTCGGCTTTAAATTTTCCGACTTATTTGATGCCGTTCGGCTGCGTGAGTTAGCCGAAAAGTTTTATGACGAAGTAAAAGAAGAGAACGCGCTTCTGCACGAGGCTTTGACAAAATACATCGAGGCGCGCGGCGCAGGGTACGAAAAGCGCGTTGAATCGAATATTCTGACCGATTCCGCACCCTTTTTGTCGCGTTTTATCGCCAAAATGTTCGGCATTAACCGTGAACGCGAACAGCTCGAGCGCGAAATTACCGAACAAAATCCGATCTGGAAATACAAATTTTTCGTCCAGCGCCGCGCGATAAAAAAATACACGGCGGAAAAAGCCGCCGAGCTTAACGAAGCGGAATTGAACGAAGCCCTGCGCGAATTGAAATTTGTCGCGTTTGACGAAGTTTTGGTTTACGACGAAGAGCTGGCGATTTCCTACATCACCAATAAACTGGTCGAAGCGGAAGAGTTTTTGGCGAAAGATCAGGAAATTACGGCGGAGATTCAGGAAACCTTAAACAAGATCAGCAAGGCTTACGACAAGCTGAAAGACAGACCTTTCGGCAAATTGTTTGAAAAAAACATTATCGAACTCGAAGGCGCGGGCGAGATTTTACAGGTCAAAGCCGTTTTGCAGATTCTCGAAGAATGGTCGGCAATTCAGTTTCACTCTCGTAAAAAGAAATGGTATTCGTTCAAAATCCCGCATCCGCTCGATTATCAGAATCTCGTTCATCTGATTCATCCCGAACCGAAACTGCACAACATTATGCGCGGGCGCACGGAAGAAATGCGCCGCCGCGACGGTTTTAAATTGACCGACGACCGCGGCACACAGCGCGACGCTTTGGCGGAAGTTGATTACTGCCTGATCTGCCACGAACGCGATAAAGATTCGTGTTCGACGGGCTTACGCGAAAAAGACGGCGCGCCGAAACGCAATCCTCTGGGCATTAAAACCGAAGGCTGTCCATTGGACGAAAAAATCTCGGAAATGCACCTGATGAAGCGCAACGGCGATTCGATCGCCAGCTTAGCACTTGTCACGATCGACAATCCGATGTGCGCCGGAACCGGTCACCGCATCTGCAACGATTGTATGAAAGGCTGTATTTTTCAGAAACAAGAGCCGGTCAACATTCCGCTCGCGGAAACCGCAACGCTGACCGACGTTCTGAATCTGCCGTACGGTTTCGAGATTTACAATCTGCTCACGCGCTGGAATCCTTTGAATGCCAAACGACCCTTTCAATTGCCGTATAACGGCAAAAATGTGCTCGTTGTCGGTCTTGGTCCGGCAGGCTACACGCTCGCGCATTATCTGCTTAATGAAGGCTTCGGCGTGATCGGCGTTGACGGACTCAAAATCGAGCCTTTACCCGCAGATTGGACGGGAAATCTTGGCAAACAAGCGCCGAAGCCGATCAAAAACATCGCGGAAATCACCGACGATCTGGACGAACGCATTTTGTCGGGTTTCGGCGGCGTTTCCGAATACGGGATCACGGTGCGCTGGGACAAAAATTTTCTGACGATGATGCAGTTGATGCTGTTTCGCAGAAAGCGTTTCCGCGCTTACGGCGGCGTTCGTTTCGGCGGAACGCTGACGATCGAAGACGCCTGGGATTTCGGTTTCGACCATATTGCAATCGCGACGGGTGCGGGGCGTCCGACGATCGTGCCGATGAAAAACAATCTGATCCGCGGAATTCGGCAGGCGTCGGACTTTTTGATGGCTTTACAATTAACGGGCGCGTTCAAAAAAGACACGCTTTCGAATTTGCAGGTGAGATTGCCGGCGGTTGTCATCGGCGGCGGTTTGACGGGAATCGACACGGCGACCGAAATTTTCGCGTATTATCCCGTTCAGGTCGAAAAAATGCTCGAAAACTTCGAGGCGATTGCCGAAGACCGCGGCGAAGAAGCGGCTTGGGCGGCGTTTGACGAGGAAGAAAAGAAAGTTTTCGGCGAATTTCTGGTTCACGGCAAAGCAATTCGCGAAGAACGAAAACGCGCTTCCGAGTCGGGCGAAACGCCGAATTTTGTGCCGCTGATTCAATCGTGGGGCGGCGTGTCCCTGGTTTACCGCAAACGCCTGCAGGATTCGCCCGCGTATCGTCTGAATCACGAAGAAGTTCAAAAAGCTTTGGAAGAAGGCATCAATTTTGTCGAACTGATGTCGCCAGCGGAAGCCGTGCCGGACGAATACGGCGCGATCAAGGCGCTGGTTTTTGAAAAGCAGAATTTCGATGCGGAAAGCGGAAAATTCTCGAATGCGGGCGAATTTGAGATGCTTCCCGCGAGAACCGTCTGCGTCGCCGCCGGGACAAGCCCGAACGTCATTTACGAAAAAGAAAAACCGGGAACTTTCAAACTCGACGAATGGCGGCAGTTTTTCCAGCCGTTCAGACTGGAAAAAAACGGCGACGGACGATTTCATCTGCACGAAACCGCGAAAGGCGAAGAGGGATTTTTCACGTCGTATGAAAAGGACGGAAAATTTATTTCCTATTATGGCGACAATCATCCGAAATACGCCGGAAACGTCGTCAAAGCGATGGCTTCGGCAAAATTCGGTTATCCGAAAGTGGTCGAAATTTTTGAAGACCAACTGGCACAGCGCGGCGATTTGCCGCAGCACGAAAAAGACGCGATTTTCGATAAACTGGAAGCAACCTTGGACGAACAATTAAGAGCTTATGTCGTCAAAGTCGAACGCCTGACGCCGACGATCGTTGACGTGATCGTCAGAGCGCCCTTGCAGGCGCGAAAGTTTGAGCCGGGACAATTTTATCGCCTGCAAAACTTCGAAACGTCGGCGAAAATTATCGGCGGAAAGCGTTTGATGATGGAAGGTCTCGCGCTCACGGGTGCGTGGGTCGATCGTGAAAAAGGCTTGCTTTCGATGATCGTTCTCGAAATGGGAACCTCTTCGCGGCTTTGTTCGCTTTTAAAAGAAGGCGAGGAAATTCTCGTCATGGGACCGACCGGAACGCCGACCGAGATTCCCGAAAACGAAACCGTTCTGCTCGCGGGCGGCGGACTCGGCAACGCTGTGCTCTTTTCGATCGCCAAAGCACTGCGCGAAAACAAAAACGAAGTGATCTATTTCGCGGGTTACAAAAACGGCGCGGATCTGTTTAAACGCGAAGAGATCGAAAACGCGACCGACAAGGTCGTCTGGGCATCGGATTTCGGCGACGAGATCGCTCCCGCGAGACCGCAGGACGCGCATTTTCGCGGCAATATCGTGCAGGCGATGATCGCTTACGCCGAAGGCAAATTGGGCGAGCAAACCGTTGACTTGAAAAATGTCGACCGCATCATCGCGATCGGTTCCGACCGGATGATGAACGGCGTCAAAGAAGCGCGCTACACGGCTTTGAAGCCTTTTCTGAAGGAAAAACACACGGCGATCGGTTCGATCAACAGCCCGATGCAATGCATGATGAAGGAAGTTTGCGCGCAATGCCTGCAGCGTCACGTCAACCCGCACACGGGCGAAGAGTTTTTCGTCTTTTCGTGTTTCAATCAAGACCAGCATCTCGATTTTGTCGATTTCAAGAATTTGAACGACCGTCTGCGGGCAAATTCGATTCAGGAAAAACTGTCGAATATGTGGCTTGATAAGATTTTCAAAGACGAAAGTTTGAAGGCAAATTAGGAAAATAAATTAACCGCCAAGACGGTGAAGGCGCAGAGAAAATTATTGAAAATCTCTGCGTCTTCGCCGTCTCTGCGGTGAAAAATCACTCCGAATTTTCTTGTCCTTTTGCTTTTTGTAAAATCAATTTGTAAATTCAAAGCAATGACCGAAGAAGAAGCATTCGAGAAAGTTTATTCGCGCCGCTCGTCTGCGATGGGGACGAGTATCGTCAACGAGCAGGATCGCGATCTGGGTTTCGGCGATAAAGTCGCCCGCGAAACGCGGATGCGTTTTCTGAACCGCGACGGTTCGTTTAACGTTCAGCGCAAAGGTTTGCGAAAATTTTCCGCGCTCAATCTTTATCACTATTTGCTCACGATGTCGTGGACGAATTTTCTGCTGCTCGTTCTGCTTCTTTATTTTCTGAGCAATGTCGTGTTCGGATTTGTTTACGGTTTGCTCGGTATCAGCTCGCTTGTCGACACCTCGGAAATGCCGATTCAAAACATCTTTTTGCGCGGATTTTTCTTCAGCGTGCAGACTTTTGCAACCATCGGCTACGGCACGATTCATCCGGTCGGGGTGATCATGAATTTGCTTGTCACCATCGAATCTTATTACAGTTTGCTGGCAAACGCTTTGATTACCGGACTGGTTTTTGCGCGTTTTTCGCGTCCCGAGGCGAAAATTATTTTCAGCGACACGATCGTCGTCGCGCCTTACCGCAATATCAAAGGTTTGATGTTCCGCCTTGTCAATAACCGCAATAATCAGCTGATCGAACTCAAAGCGCAGGTTCTGTACGCCCGTTTTGTCGATGAAAACGGCACGCTCGTGCGCCGTTTTGATCTGCTCAAGCTCGAACGCGAAAGAGTTTCGTTTCTGCCGCTCGCGTGGACGGTCGTGCATCCGATCGAAGAAGATTCGCCGCTTTACAACTGCACGGAAGCCGAGCTGGAAAAAGCGGACGCGGAAATTCTCGTGATCTTAAGCGCGATCGACGAAACCTTCGCGCAGATGGTTCACACGCGCACATCATACAAAATCAGCGAAATGAAATTCGGCTACAAATTTGCAAACATCTATAATCAAACAACCAATGATGAGCCGATCACGATCGACGTGCGCAAATTATCAAAAATAGAAAAGGTTTAAAATGTTTACAGGAATTATCGAAGAATTAGGAAAAATCGCAACGCTTGAAAAACACGCGGAAGGCGCGAAGATTCGGATTGCGGCGAGCGTTGTGACGAAAGACACGAACGAAGGCGATTCGATCGCGGTCAACGGCGTTTG
>DATLOR010000449.1:0-4405 GCA_035536135.1 Pyrinomonadaceae bacterium
TGATAAAGCAAATACGCGGCACGCCGTACTTATCGGCTTGTCTCCAAACCGTTTCCGATTGCGGCTCAACGCCTGCGACGCCGTCGAAAACGCAGACTGCGCCGTCGAGGACGCGCAAAGAGCGTTCGACTTCCATCGTGAAGTCAACGTGTCCCGGCGTATCAATGATGTTAATGCGGTGTTCGACACCGTTGCGTTTCCAGAAACAGGTCGTGGCAGCGGAAGTAATCGTAATTCCGCGCTCTTGCTCCTGCTCCATCCAGTCCATCGTCGCTGTTCCTTCGTGAACTTCGCCGATTTTGTGCGAAACACCCGTGTAGAAAAGCACGCGCTCGGTTGTCGTGGTTTTACCCGCGTCAATGTGCGCCATGATGCCGATGTTTCTAAATTTGTCTAAACTAATGTTTGCCATTTTGGTAAATCGTTAATCGTTAATCGTTTTTCGTTACTTCTTTTACTGCAACCGACGATTTAACTTTTCACTAGAATCTGTAATGCGCGAACGCTTTGTTCGCTTCCGCCATACGGTGAATATCGTCGCGTTTCTTAACTGCTCCGCCGCGATTGTTATATGAATCGAGCAGCTCGCCGACCAGTCTGTCGGTCATTGTCTTCTCGCCGCGATTGCGCGAATTGGTGACAACCCAGCGAATCGCTAAAGTGTTGCGGCGATCTTTGGTCACTTCGATCGGAACCTGATAGGTCGCGCCGCCGATGCGGCGTGATTTAACTTCGAGCGCCGGAGCGACATTGTCCAAAGCTTTTTTGAAAACCTTCAACGGTTCTTCGTTCGTCTTCTCGGCGATTTTTTCCATCGCGCCGTAAAAAATCTGCTCAGCGGTTGATTTTTTGCCCGCGAGCATTACGCCGTTAATAAATTTTGTGACCAGAATACTGTTGTAAATCGGATCCGGCAATACTTCTCTTTTTGCTGCAACTCTTCTTCTTGGCATAAATTACTTCGCTCCTTTCGGACGTTTCGCGCCGTATTTCGAGCGCGCCTGATTACGATTGGCAACACCCGAAGCATCGAGCGTTCCGCGAATGATGTGATAACGAACACCCGGTAAATCCTTGACGCGACCACCGCGAATCAGGACGATCGAGTGTTCCTGCAAATTATGTCCGATCCCCGGAATATATGTCGTAACTTCGATCTGGTTCGTCAGACGAACACGCGCTACTTTCCGTAAAGCCGAGTTCGGTTTTTTCGGGGTTTGCGTATAAACACGGGTGCAAACGCCGCGTTTTTGCGGATTTGCCTGCAGTGCCGGACTCGCCGTTTTGTATTTAACTCTCTGGCGACCTTTGCGAACTAATTGGTTAATCGTTGGCATTCTTTCCTCTTATTTAAAAATCCGAAAGGCAAAAGTAATCCTTTACCTGCCTCTTGCCGAAATATTTTTCGGCAGTTAGCACAAGTTCAATACTTGTGTCTTAAATTAATGGATTAAACTAAATTTAATAATTTCCGGCTTCCGGCTTTGCTGTAGCGTGGCTTTTCAAAAGAAAAGTTTATTTTACGCCGCAAGCGTTGGTTCGCTTGTCTTACGCTACAATTCCTGCTCGTCAACCTTCAAAAATCTACGAACCATACTTACTTAAGTATTGCTCTGTCAGTCCAGACGTTTATGTCCGAAACTACAAACTATATCGAATTTCAAAAATACTTGTCAAGTGAACTTTTGCACAAAGCGAAAATTCCTTGTAGAATCTCTCTTTTCACTCACCGAATATTTTACATTATAACTACCAAGATAGATACAGAGGCAATATATGAGCAACAATTTTGAGAACTATTTAAGTAAATTCAGCGAAAAAGACTGGCTCGCAGCGGTCGAAAAACTTCTGCCCGCGATTCACGAAGTCGATAAAAACGCAGTCCAAATCTGGTTCCGCTTTTTTCCTTTAGAGCTTTTCCGCTTTCTGGAATCGGCGGAAGACCGCGCCAAGACGATGCATAACCTGGCGATGCAGGGCGATTTTGATCTGAAAAATCAGATCGATTCGTCGCACAAATTTCTTTACGGGCATCGTTTCTGGAAAGAGATCAAAGCCGAAATCGCCAGCCGTGCCGAATCATTCAAAGATGAAACGGCTGATTTGAGCAAAGTTATCGAAGACGTTGCATGCGCGGTGAAAGGCGATAAATCCTTGACTTTAGGAATCGCGGCGGTCGGTTTGATGACTTTGAATCAGGTTGGATTCGACGCTTTCAAAGGCGCGAAAGGCGAACCTGAAAAGCCGAAAGGGCTGCTCGCGAAATCGCCCGATCAGATCGTTGCCGAACGTGCCAAGGACGATTCGCAAGGCATTTTCGGTTTTTTGAAAACAGTAAACAAAAAATTCACCGCAACCTGGGACGAGACAAAATCAAACGCGAAATTTGCGGTCATCAACGACGAAGAACTGGCAACGTCTTCCGCCAAAGACCAATCGCAGAACTGGAAAGCGCAGGACGAACGCTGCTGGGAAGGCGTGATCCCGGTCGAATGCCGCTCGGCTTCGTGCGGAACCTGCTGGATCGGAATTTTGGGCGGAGAGGAAAAGCTTACGGAAGTTCAGCGTCTGGAAAGAAAACAGATGAAAATTTTCGGCTATAATCAGCCCGAAGACGAAAAACCCTTTCTGCGGCTCGCGTGCCAGTCGAAAGCGCACGGTAATGTTTCGTTCGTGATTCCGTCGTGGAACGGCGTTTTCGGTAAAAAGGTTTACGACAATGTCGAAGAGGTCGAATTAAAACCCGCGACGACTTCCGCCAAAAAACTGCGCGAAACGATTGCCGACGCAGCGAAATAAGTTCATAGAGTTCATAGAGTTTTTGGAGTTAGTAGAGTTTTTTACTTTACAACTCTATGAACTCTATGAACTCAAAAAACTCTAATGAACTCTTCTAAAAACTTTCCGCCGGTCGCTTTCGTCCTGATCGCCGTTCTTTTATGGTCAACGGGCGGGCTTTTTATCAAATACACGACGCTCGACGCTTTTACGGTCAATCTCGGGCGTTCGCTTTTCGCGGCGATCACGGTCGCGGTTTTTACTTATAAAAAGGGCTTAAAGCTCGATCTGTTCACGCTTTTCACTTCCCTGCTCTACGCCGGAACTTTGTCGTGTTTTGTTTACGCGAACAAAACGACGACCGCCGCCAACGCGATCTTTCTGCAATACACCGCGCCGATCTACATCTTGATTTTGTCGCCGTTTATCCTAAAAGAAAAATTCCGCGTTTCGGATCTGATCACGGTCGTCATTTGTCTTGCCGGGATGAGCTTGTTTTTTCTCGAACCGCAAACGAGCGCGAACAAGCTCGCCTCAAACGTTTTTGCCGGAAATATCGCCGCGCTTGCTTCGGGCGTATTTTTCGGTCTGTATTTCGTCTTTTTGCGTCACCCGCGCTCGCTCGCCAACCGCAATCCCGCGCTGTCGGTCTTTTACGGCAATCTGCTGATCGTTTTGTTTATGCTGCCGTTTCTTTTCAATAATCCGCCCGAACCGAAAATCAACGATATTCTGGCGATCTTGTATCTCGGGATTTTTCAGATCGGCATCGCTTACGTCTTTTTCACGATCGGCATTGCGCGCGGCGTCAGAAGTCTGGACGCGAGCATTATCGGATTTGTCGAACCGCTTCTCAATCCGATTTGGGTTTTTCTTTTCCTCAAAGAACGTCCGAGCGTTTGGGCGATTTTAGGCGGCGCGATCATCATCGGCGGCGTCATTTTTCATACCGTCAAACAAAACATTAACCGGAAACCTGCGCTCACCCCGATCGATTAAATTTCGCTTATTTATCTAATTTGACGCGCCGCAGCAAATCGGTAAACCGCTGATCGGAACGTAAAAACTTGAAGGCGGTTTCGATTTTCAAATTAATCAGATACGGCTCGTGACCCGCGTAAGATTTTTCGAGCCATTCAAAGGTCTTTTCCCTTTCGCCCGTCCGCGCATAAAACTCTGCGATAACGTATGCCGGCGGATTTTTGGATTTCGCGTCCTCGAGTAAAAAATCCAGCCACTTTTGCCAGAATTCGGGCAATCCGCCCTGCTCGAAAGCCGTCCGAAAGGCGGCAAGGCGTTCTTCCTTGACTCCTTTCAGACGTTCCGATTCGATAAATGCGCGTGCCGCTTCGGCGGTCATTCCTTTGCATTCGAAGGCGAGTCCGAGATTCCAGTATGCGTCGAAAAACTGCGGGTCGGTTTCAAGCGTTTTTTTGAATTTTTCGATCGCTTCGTCGTATCGTCCGGCGTTTGTCAGAATGACACCGACATCGGTATTGATACTGACCGACAGCGGGTCGAGCGTAGCGGCGCGTTTGATTGCCGTCACGGCTTCGTCAAACCGCCCGTCAAAATTGCGGAGTACAAAAGCGTAGTTTTGCCAGCTCTCGGCATCGTTCGGATTAAG
>DATLOR010000450.1:0-25738 GCA_035536135.1 Pyrinomonadaceae bacterium
GTTCGCGGTCGCAGATCATATGCGCCGCACCGCGCAATGATTGCGGATGGTCGGAGCGCAAAACTTCCGACAAGGGCGAATTCGCGTAGCGTCCGTCAGCGTCTTTTTGAAAAACGCCGACGCTCGTCAAAGCGCGTAAAAGACGATAAAGCGAAGGCTCGTGCGTCGCGGTCAATCCGGCTAATTCGGAAAGCGTTTTTGCGCCGTCTTTCAAATGATCGGCGAGATAAAGTTTGGCGGCAACGGAAATGCCCTGCGAAACGATAAAGCCCATCGTCATTTGCATCATCACCGCCGCCGGCGGCATCTCCTGCTGCGGTTGTTCTAATTCCGGGGAAACTGCGTCCATTGTTTAATAATCTCCTTTAAAAAAATTGCGTTGCCGAAAAACAAGTTCGGCAAACATTAACGCGCAGATTCACCAAAGAAAGTATCAAAGAAATTTTAGCCGCAGATGAACGCGGATTTCACAGATTAAATCATAAAGTTTTACAATCCGCGCAATCCGCAGAAAATCTGCGGCTAAAAAATTACGAATACAAGTTCATCGGGCGCGTCAGAAGCGCGATCGGGTCTTCGATATTTAAGGTTTCACGGACGAAAAACGGTTCGCCCGCTGCCGTGCCGATCAGGCTTCCGAAATAGCGTGAACGGTTTTCGAGCTCGATAATAAAATCTTTGCTCGTCAGACGGGTTTCGAGTTCCGTTGATTTCGGATCGTAAAACTGCGAGGCGTGAGCGCGAATCGCCTCGGTTTTTTGGTCGAGAAATTCGGAGATGTCGACGATAAAGGACGGCACGACGTGGCGCGAAAAAATATTATGCGCGACCATCGGAACATTGATGCGTTCCTGCTTGAAATCGCCGTCGTATTTCTGCATCGAAGAAAGCCGCGCCGCTTCGCGGACAAGATGGGCGATATGATTATGATCGGGATGCGGATCGTCGATCTGGTGCGTCAGAATGACTTTCGGCTTCAAGCGGCGCAAAACCCGGACCATTTTCGTGCGTTCGTCGTCGGTCACGAAAACGTGCCCGTCGGGCAAACCGAGGTTTTCGCGGACATCGAGCTTCAAAATTTGCGACGCAATTTCGGCTTCCCGCGCACGACCTTCAACCGTACCGCGCGTGCCCATTTCCCCCTGCGTCACGTCTAACGCGCCTGTTTTGTAGCCCAGAGATTTCATCTTCAAAAGCGTTCCGCCGACCGTCAATTCAACATCGTCGGGATGCGCGAAAATCGCTAAAATATCAACTTCATTTATCATTTGTCATTAACCATTTATCAATAAATTTATACTTGATGATAAATGATAAATGATAAATGATAAATGAATGAAGTTTATTGTTTTGGGCTCAGGCAGTTCGGTTCCGCATCCGCGAAGAAGCAGTTCGGCGTATTGGCTGGCAACCGCTTCGGGGACGATCTTGCTTGATTGCTCGGCGGCGGCGATTCACCGGATGGCTCAGGAAAACCTCGATTGGGCGAATCTGGACGCGATCTGGATCTCGCATTTTCATCTCGACCACATCGGCGGACTCGCGCCGTTTTTGTTCGGAACGAGAAACGCATCCGAAACGGCGAACCGGACAAAACCCTTAAAGATTTTCGGCGCAAAAGGGTTGAAAAAACTGGTCGAAGCTTTCGACGAGGCGAATAATTACAAACTTTTCCGTCAGCCGTTTCCGCTGGAGATCATCGAAGTCGAACCGCTCGAAGAATTTGAAATTTTGCCCGCGGCGAACGCCGTCGCGATAAGCACTCCGCATACCGACGAAAGTCTCGCGATCCATATCCGCGACCGCGACGACAAAACCATCGTTTATTCTTCGGACACCGGATTTACGAAGGCTTTGGGCGCGTTTGCCCGAAATGTCGATCTATTTGTGTTGGAATGCTCTTTTTTCAAAAACAAGCCGGTCGAGAAACATCTCGAACTCGCCGAAGCGATGTTTTTGACGCGCTATGCACAGCCGAAAAGGGCAATGCTTACGCATTTTTACGCGGAATGGGACGCGGTTGATTTTGAAAGGGAAGTTGAAAAATTCAAGCCGTCCTGCGCGGTAATCGAGGCGCAGGACGGCTTAAGATTAGAAATATAAGATTTTATTTGATCGAAATCGTCAGCGTAAAGGTTGTCGCCCGTTTGCCGTGATTGTCAATGCTGAATGTCACATCGCCGTCTTCTTCGATAACCTGCGAATATTGCGTGTCTTCGTAATCGCCCTGCGTGAAATCACATTTGCCGTTGCCCGAACTCAAGGTCGCCGTCAAGGTTTGTCCTTCGCGTGCGCGTAAAACATAACTGCGAACCGACGAACCCGGTCGGATAGTTCCCGAAAAAGTCGCCGAACTGCGTCCTTTTGCAAAACGAACCCGCGTTTGCGCCATCGAATCCGTTGTGAACATAACACCAATCATCATTAAAACTAAAATTTTTACACCAATTTTTTTGAACATTTTTTCTCTCCTTAAAATTTGCAAACTATACTTGCCAAACTACGACGCAAATGTAATCCGAATTTGCCGCTAATTGCAAATGAAAACAGATTTTAAAAAAGATCGACGCAAATTTTCGCAGATTTATTTTAATCCGTGAAAATTTGCGTCGATCCTTTTTTATCAAAAGGTGAAATTTATTTTTTCAAACGTGCTTCGACGTTGTTTGCCTTCAGGGAATTTCCCGTCGCTCGCTGCAGATCGGCGATCGATTTATTGAGTTCGGTTTGCGCGCGGAGCTCATTGCTGCGTGCCGTGATGAGAGCCGTCTGGCGTTCGAGCACTTTGTAAACGTCCGATTGTCCGGCGTCGAGCTTGCGCTGTTCGGACTCGTATTGTTTCTGCGAATTTTCACGCGAGATCGCCGCGCTGCGAAGGCGCGCTTCCGCGGTGCGGACGGCTTGCAGAGCATTGCGCACATCAACCTGGATGGTTTGCTCGATCTGCTGACGCTGGGTTTGGATCTGCTCGCCCTGGACGAGCGATTTGCCGAGGTTCGCTTTCGCCGTCTTATCGCCGAAGAGCGGCAGATTGAAAACTACGCCGGCGCGAAACGTCGGGTAGCGGTTGGCGAAAACATCGGTGATCGAACTTCCGGTCAAACCGTTCAAAAGTGCAATTTGCTGTTGGCAGGCAGGCGAAGTTGGGTCTGTTTGACACGGCGACGGAAAAGGGCTTCTAAAATCCGGATTCTGGCTTCCGCCGACACCTGCCGAAGTATAACTTGCCGTCAGATCGATCTGCGGTTTCGTCTGTTCGCGGTAGTATCTCTGATCGAGCTCGTTAATGTCGTTCTGAACTTTGTTGATCTCGATTTCAGGACGATTGTCCAGAGCCAAAGTTAAGGCTTCGGGCAAGGTCGTGCGCGGCGCTTCGAGATCGACCGAATCGGTCGGCACGATCGATTCGCGCCAGAGCGCGTCGTCCTTGTTCTCGGCGATCAGATTTTTCAGAGTGTTTTCGGCGCGTCCGACCGTTTCGAGTGCTTCGTAAACGCCTTGTTCGATATTGGCGACCTGCGTTTCCGCCGCGACCACATCAATCGGCGCAAGCTGTCCTTCGTCAACCAGACGTTTGTTATGTTCGAGCTGGTCTTTCGCGTCGCGCACGCCGTCGCGCTGAACCTGCAAATTCCGCAAAGCGTAAACCAAATCCCAGTAAGCACGCTGGACGTTCGTGATAATTTCGATCGAGCGTTGGCGAAACTGCGTGTCGGTCAAACTCAGATTGCGCTTGGCGATCTCGATCACGCGGCGCGGCTGGTCAAAGCGGCGACCGCGCAGAAGCGGCTGCGTGATACTGAAGTTAACGCTTGTGTTGTTTTGCGGACTCAGGATCGAAATCGGGTTGTTCGTATTAACGCGCTGATTGCTCACGGTCGCGCTGTATGTCGTCCCGAAACGCGGCAGACTTCCCGTAAATCCGGCGTTGCCGACGATCGAGCTGTTCGTCGTCGTCGAATTTGAACTGAAAATACTGACGTTCGGCGTCGTCGCGCGCTCGTAATAGGTCTGTCCCGAAAAGCGCGGTTCGTAAAACCCGCGCGCCGATTGCAGATCGAATTCGGCGATCTTGACGTTCTGGCGCGTCACCTCGATGTCCTTGTTATTTTCGAGCGCGAGCGTGATCGCTTCTTTGAGCCCGAGCGGTTTTTGCTCCATCATATCAACGCCGACGCGTCCCAGATCGGGCAGAGATTTGTCGTCCTTTTGATAATTCGGTGCAACGGTCGGAACTCCCGTCAGATTTTCCGGTTGGACGTTTTGCTTGTCGTCAACGGTTGGCTGAACAGTCGGAGACGGCGAAGGCGTCGGCGTCGGCGTTACGTCCTGCGCCCGAACTTCGCTGAAAACCGAAAGCGTTAAAATTAAAATCAATAAGTATAAATGCCTTTTCATAACCCTTAGATAAAAAACTGCGTATAAATAAACCCGCCCAGAATCAATAAAAATCCGCCGATCTCACCGGCGATCAAACCGTACATAAACCAGACGGTCACGAAATTGCGTTCGGCGAACATATTTTCCGTGCGGTCAAGCAAGCCTTCTTTGATATAGCCGATGACCGTTAAAACAAAATATAAAAGCGGCACGGCGACGATCATGGTTTGCCAGGTCTGGCTGAACGGCGAAAACTCGATCAATTTGGCGATCACCAGACTCGCAAAACTGTAAAAGAACGATGCGCGATGCGCGATGTCAACATATGCCGGAGCTTTATGCTCAATGCTCGACATGATCTTCGCGTATTTCCAAACTCCCGTCAGCATTCCCGAAAGCAGAAACAAGCCGGAAGAGAGAAGCGCGATTTTTGTTGCCAGAGACATAGTTTTCAATGACGAATTTCAAATTACGAATTACGAATTAAAGAAAATTTTCAAACTAATTCGTAATTCGTAATTCGTAATTTTTAATTTTTCGTAAACAGCGAACTCGCAGCCGTTGCCGCTTTGCGTTTCAAACCGCCGAATATTCGTTCGAGCAAATTGTTGGCGCGGCGGAATATTTTAAATTCGCTGACATCGTCGAAAATCGAATAAAACACGGGAACTGCGAGCAGCGTTAAAAGCAAGCAGAGCGATTGACCGCCGACCACGAGAACGCCGATCGAGCGGTTTGTGCCCGCGCCCGCGCCCGTCGAAACGACGAGCGGAATCATCCCGGCGACGAGCGCGATCGTCGTCATCAGAATCGGACGCAGACGGTCGCGGTTGGCGCGGATGATCGCGTCGTAACGGCTCATTCCGCGCGAGCGCAGCTGATTCGTATGGTCGATCTGCAAAATCGCGTTTTTCTTGACGACGCCGAAGAGCAAAAGCAATCCGAGTCCCGAAAAGATGTTGACGGTTTGCCCCGTGATCAAAAGACTCAGGATACCGAACGGAATCGAGAGCGGCAGTGTCAGAAGAATCGTGATCGGGTGAATAAACGATTCGAATTGCGCCGCGAGCACGATATACATAAAAATGAACGACAACATAATCGCGAGCAGGAAGTAAAAACCCGCTTTGCCCATTTCTTTCGATTGTCCGACATAGCCTGTCTGGTAACCCGGCGGAAGTTTCAATTCCTTGACGAACGAATCGATCGCCGACGTGATGCTCGCCGCCGAACCGCCCGGTTTGGTATTTGCCAAAAGCGTCACCTGACGCTGGCGATTGAGGCGTTCGACCGAGCTCGGTCCGGTTCCTTCCTTGACCTTGACCAAACGGTCGAGCGTGACCCAGCCGACTTTGGTCGAAGGCACGATCATTCGTTTTAAGCCGTCAACATCGGTGCGGTAATTATTGATCGCGCGGACGTGAACTTCGTATTGTTCGCTTCCTTCGTTAAAAGTCGTCGCTTCCTGTCCGGCGACGAGCGTGTTGAGTGCCTGCGAAACGTCGCTGATGCGCACGCCCAAGTCAGCCGCCGTATCGCGGTCGATCTCGAGCTGAACTTCGGGTTTCCCGCTGATCAGGGTCGAATCAACGTCGACCGCGTCGGGAATCGATTTCATCTTGGCGAGCAATTTATTTGAATAATCTTCGAGAACCTTCAAATCGGGTCCCGAAATCAAATACTGCACGTTCGCGTTGCGAAAACCGCCGCCTGAAAATGCCTGCACCTGCTGAACGCCCGTGCGCAGTTCGGGCGGATAATTTTTCAAAACCTCGCGGGCATCGCTCATTAATTGTTCCTGCGATTTCGGGCGCGCGCCGACATCGGAAAGCTTGACGTAAATCGTTCCGTTATTGACGACTTGCGCCTGACCGCCGCCGATCGTGATCAGCGTGTCGGTGACGCCCTGCATTTTGCGCAGATCGGTTGCGATGCGTTCCATCAAAACGGTCGTCGCCTGCAATGAACTGCCTTCGGGCGCCCTGACGGAAACCTCGAACTGCGATTGATCATCAACCGGCAGAAAGTTCTTTCCGACGAACATAAAGAGCGGCACGATGCTCAGAAAAACCAATGCACAAAGCGTAATGATGACCCAGCGATGCGCCATCGAAAACTTCAGAAGAGTTGTGTAGAAGCCGTCGATTTTGCTGTAAACCCAACTGTCTTTCGAAGAATGTCCGGTCGTTTCTTCACTTTGACGATTCGTGATCGGTTCTTCATAGTGCGGCTCGATCATACCGTCGCCCTTGACCTTCGAAAGATCGCCCGAACCGACCGGCTCGGCTTCTTCGCCCAAATCTGCTTCGGCTTTCGGTTTTTTGATCAAACGCGCCGCGAGCATCGGCGTCAGCGTGAACGAAACGATCAGGGAGACGCCGACCGCAAACGAAGCCGTCAAGCCGAAACTCGACATAAATTTACCGACGATGCCCTGCATAAAGCCGATCGGCACGAAAACCGCCATCAATGAAAGCGTCGTCGCCAGAACCGCGAGACCGATCTCGCGCGTGCCTTCGATCGCCGCCTGAAACGGGTCCATTCCTTTTTCTTCGACATAGCGATAGATGTTCTCCAAAACGACGATCGCGTCGTCGATCACGATCCCGACCATCAAGGTTAAGCTGAGCATCGTGATCGAATTCAAGGTGTAGCCCATCGCATACATCAGGGCAAAGGTCGAAATGATCGAAGTCGGAATTGCGAGCGCGGCGATAAAAGTCGTGCGGATATTCCACAAAAACAAAAATACGACGACCGCCGCCAAAAATCCGCCGACGATCAAATGCTCTTCGATCGAGTGGAGCGAATTCTCGATAAAGATCGAGTTGTCGCCGATGATCTGGACGCGGAAATCCTTCGGTAAGGTCGCAGAGATTTCCTTGAGCCGCTCTTTAACGGCATGCGCGACGGCGACCGTGTTTTGTCCCGATTGTTTTGAAACGATCAGCGTGACCGCCGGCTGACCGTTCAGCAGCGCCTGCGAACGAACTTCTTCGGCACCGTCTTCGACATAGCCCAGATCTTTGACCTTAACCTGATAAGCTCCGCGCGTCGCGACGACGATTTCCTGAAACTCTTCGGGTTTTTTGATTTTCCCGAGCGTGCGGACACTTGTTTCCTTCTGTCCTTCGTCTAATCTTCCGCTCGGAAATTCGATATTTTGCAGCCTGAGAGCCGTCGTGATTTCAGCGGGCGTGACGTTGTAAGAGCGCATTTTGTCCGGGTCAACCCAGACGTTGATCTGCCGCTCGCGTCCGCCGACAATCGAAATCTGACCGACACCGTTGATCGATTCGATGCGTTCCTTGATCTTGGTTTTGGCAACTTCCGTCACGTCGCGCAAATTGGTCGGCGCGCTCACGGCGATGCGCAGAACCGGCGCGGCGTCCGTGTCGAGCTTCTGGACGGTCGGCTGTTCGGCTGTTTCGGGCAGATTCGGAATGACCGTCTGGACGCGGTTTTCAACTTCCTGCGCGGCAACGTTCACGTCTTTTTCGAGAATGAAGACGACGAAAACCTGCGAAATTCCCTCGACCGAACTTGAACGCAATTCATCGATACCGCTGATCGTATTGACGGCTTCTTCGATCTTTTCCGTCACGTCGGTTTCGATTTCCTGCGGCGATGCGCCCGGATTGACGACCGTGATCGTGATCGTCGGAAAGTCGATTTTCGGAAACAAATCGACGCCCAGGCTGAAAAACGAGAACGCGCCGACCGTCACGAGCGACAAAATCAACATCGTCGCAAAAACCGGACGCTTAACACAAACTTCTGCTAACCATTGCATAAAACTTTTGTCCTTTGTTCTTCGTTCGTGGTTAGTTGTTTGTTGCTTTATCTTGTTTGCAACGAATAACTAACCACGAACCACCAACTATTGACGAACTATTACGCCGTCGCCCAATTTATCTAAATTGCTTGTCGCAACCGTTTCACCTTCCTGAATGCCTTGTTTGACCTCGATCATATCGTTTTCGAGAAAGCCGAGCTGAACGAGCCGTTCATTCGCGACACCGTCTTTGACGACAAAAACCTTGTTAATTTCGCCTTCCGCTCTGACCGCCGAAGTCGGGATCATGACCGCCGGTTCGGGTTTGGACTGAGTGATGCGAACCGTCGCAAACTGTCCGGGTTTCAATAAACCGTTCGTGTTTTCAACTTCCGCCTCGACCGTCAAAGTCCGCTGAGTGGTATTCAAAGTCGGCAGGATTCGGACAATCGTGCCCGCAAAATTGCGGTCGGGATATGCCGTCACCTGCGCCGAAATTCCTTGTCCGACCGAAACTTTGCCGATCGATTGTTCGGGAACGTCGATCTTCAAACGTAAAACCGCCGTGCGGACGATCGTCGCAACCTTTGAATTCGGCACGCTCGGCGAAATATATTCGCCGAGATCCGAATTTCTTTCCGCGACATAGCCGCTGATCGGCGCGTAAACCGCCGTATCGTTGACGGCTTTGCGGGCTTGATCGACCTGCGTTTCTGCCGTGGCGACCGCCGCGCGGGCTTGGGAAACATTTGTTCGCGCCGTGTTGACGGCGGCGCGTGCCGTGTCGATCGCTTTGACGGCAACCGCCGCGTTCGAACGCGCTTCATCGAGTCTGCCGAGAATATCGTCGCGCTGAGATTTGCGCTGGTCGTAAATCGCCCGGGAAACGTCGCCTGTTTCCAGCAGACGGGTTGTCCGCGCCAGTTCCTTTTCGGCTAATTCCAATTGCGCTTTGGTTGATTTGACCTGCGAAAAAGATTCGATATTGAAAGTTTCGCCATCGCCGATTCCAAGGCGCACCTGCGTCTGACGCAGGTTGGCGATCGCCTGTTCGACGTTGGCTTCCGCCTGTTGGACGGCTTTGCGCTGTTGTTCGACCTGCGCCTGCGCCTGTTCGAGCCGGATCTGCGCGTCGCGCGGGTCGAGCCGAAGCAGAACATCGCCTTTGTTGACGAAGCTTCCGACATCGAAATTGACCTCGATAACCTTTCCGGCAACCGTCGGCGCAACATCCGTCTGCGCGTCGCTTGCCAGATTTCCGGTCGCTTCAAAATACGTCGGAATCTGCCGCACGACCGCCTGCGTGGTCGTTATTTCAACGTTGGGTTTCTGCTCGGCATTGACGTTCACATTGACCTGCGCTTTTGAGCCGCTGCACGAAGCCAGAAATATCGAAAATATGATTGCTGAAACGGCAAAAACTATAAATTTGAATGATTTCATATAATGTTTTACTTTTTGCTTTTTACTTTTGCCTTTTTACTTTTTGATTCCTTCAAGCAAAATCGTGGCAAATTCATGCGCCGCATCTTCGTTGGAAATCTTTAATAATTTTTGCTCTTTATCCCAAAGAATATTGTTCAGCGAATGATGAACGAACATCCCGATAAAGGCGCGCACGACAACGCGCGGTTCGACTTCGCGAAACGCCCCGTCTTCCTGGCGCCGGCGGATGTATTCGCCCAGATAGTCATAGATATAAGTAATAAAATTTTCAAAAAAGACGCGCGCCAATTCGTGTCCTTCAAGCGCGGAATGAAGCATCAAACGCAGAAAATCCTCATCTTCTTTGTGGTGGTTCAAACCGTTCAAAGCCATATTGTAAAATACGCCGTAATCGTCTTTTTGTTCGATCTTATCGGCAATTTCCGAAAACGGATCGTTGATCGGATGACTGCACGCTTTGTTATCGAGGATCGAAGCATAAAGCTCGTCCTTGTTTGAAAAATGCTTAAAAATCACCGCTTCCGAAACGCCCGCCGCGTTTGCGATTTCTTTTGTCGTGGTGCCTCGAAAACCGCGTTCCGAAAAAAGACGCATCGCTATTTTACAAAGCTGCTGGCGCCGTTCGTCACCCGCCATACGGGTCGTTGTTGCTTCAAAAAATTTGTCCAATTTCCGCTCCTTTTAGTAAATAAGTGAGTGCTTACTAACCTTGTTAGTTTCGCAAATCCGAAAACCATCTGTCAAGTCCTTTGTGAAAAATTTTACAAGAACTTAACGCCGGAAAATTTCGTATCAACTTTTTGTAACCAGGCGGCATCCAAACGCGGAAACCAAAAGTTGGAACTTGGTTAATTTTGGAAAAAGGAGAAAGAAATATGTCGGAATTTGATCAGGAAGTTAAAAAAGCGGAAAAGGAATTGGAACAGAGTCTTGTTCCGGTCGAACCGGTTGAAGACGCATATCGAGTGACGGACGACGAATATTTAGGAGATTTAAAAATGCAGGCACAGGAATATCAGCAAAAATTTCAGGACGCGGCGGCACGGGCAAAAGATTTTGCGGGCGAAAAATTCGCCCAGGCAAGCGATAAATTCAAGGAGCTTTCAAATAAAGACCCGAAAGAATTGGTTGAAGAAGCCAAAGAATACGCGCGTCAGAAACCGGGACAAACGATTTTGATTTCGGCGGCGGTCGGTCTGGTTTTGGGCTTACTGCTCAAAGGCGGCAGAAGATAACGAGTTAGAAATAACAGCTACAACCAAAAAGGCGGCTCAATTTTGAGCCGCCTTTTTGGTTGATAAATTTTAATGTAAGTTAATTCTGAGCGTGGATCAAACGCCGCGTTTTGTCGCCGAAAAGAACGTCGATTTTTTGCGGTTCGATAACATCCGTCACTTCGCCTTGTCCGAACGTCGAATGCATCATCGCCTGACCTTTACGGTATTTCCGTGTGCGGTCATAAGGCGAAGCGGTTTTCGATTTGCCCATTGCCACGGAGGTTTTGACGCCGCGGCTGAACGTACTGGCTGTTTCACAAGCCTGACAGATCGCTTTGGTGATCTGTCCTTGCTTGGTGACGCTTTCAACGGTATGGTTTTGTTCAACGTCGCACGCCGAGCATAACATTTCCAGCGTTTGACCAACTTCAAATACTTCTTTTTTCATAAATTTATTTTCCTTTAATTATCTACCTCGGCGCGGACGAAACGAGCGAAAGCTCTTTTTGGGTCCCGCCGGAAACTTGTTTGCGGAAGGTTTGACAGCCGAAGGCATCACGCCGCCGAAATCCGGTAATAAAATGCGCTCAACCGTTTGACCGGTCAGCTTTTCGATCGCCCGCATCGTATGTTCTTCACCCGCCGTGACCAATGTGATCGCGCGACCTTTGTTGCCGGCGCGTCCCGTGCGCCCGATGCGGTGAACATAATCTTCCGGGGCTTCCGGTATATCATAGTTTATCACATGCGAGACCGAATCGATATCGATTCCGCGCGCCGCGACATCGGTTGCGACCAAAACTCGCGTACTGCCGTTCTTAAAGCTTCTCAGAGCGGCTTCGCGCTGCGACTGCGAACGGTCGCCGTGAATGCGGTTCGATTTATGCGAACGCTTTTCGAGCAGATGCGCGATCTTGTCGGCACCGCGTTTGGTGCGTGTGAAAACCAGCACGCGTTCAAATTTTTCGCGTTCGAGCAAATCGAGCAAAAGCACCGTTTTTGAGGCGGCGGCAACCGGATAAACGGTTTGCTGCACGAGATCGGTAACTTTCCCGCGTTTGCTGACTTCGATAAATTCGGGTTCGAGCATCATCGAATACGCGATCTTTTCAATATCGGATGACATCGTCGCCGAAAAGAAAAGCGTCTGGCGGTCGGTCGGCAAAGTTTTCACAATGCGTTTGATCGCGGGCAGAAAGCCCATATCGAGCATTCGGTCGGCTTCGTCGAGGACGAGCGTATGGAGCTTAGAAAAGTTAATTTCGCCGCGCTCCATAAAATCAACCAGCCGTCCGGGCGTGGCGACGATAATATCCGCGCCGCGCCGGAGCGCGTTTTCCTGACTGCGGTAACCCGCGCCGCCGATCAAAATCGCACATTTAATGCTTTTCGGGGCAAGATCGCGGCAAGCCTGTTCGGTTTGATTGGCAAGCTCACGCGTCGGCGCGAGAATCAATACGGCAGTTCCCTTTGTTTTTGTTTCAATTAATTTTTGTAAAATCGGAAGTAAAAACGCGGCGGTTTTGCCGGTTCCTGTTTCCGCACAGGCGATAATATCGTCGCCTTGTAAGACAAGCGGAATCGCTTGTTCCTGAATCGGTGTCGGCGTTACATAGCCGAGTGACTCGCATCTGCTCAAAAGAGCGGGATGCAAGCCTAGTTCTTTAAAACTCATTTAAATTAAATATCCTTGTTTGTTTTCTTGACCGAAAACCGCAAAATTTCACTATGAACACAGGGCAAACTCGCGCCGAACAGTCTTTGCTGTCGACAAACGAATGCCTAAACTTCTTGCGTTTTTCAGAAGTTAAATAGAAGAGTCGAACGAAAGTGTGCTTCAGTGAAACGGTTGCGACAGAAGTGTTTGCGTTTGATAGCTCAATTATTTTGAGCCGCTTCTAACCTAATACGAACCTACTCTCGAACTATCCAAAACGCCACCGCTAAGAATTCTTTCCAAAAGGGACGAGCCACCGTTGATGAAAGAGAGTAAGAAAAATTGTCAAACACTATGATGCACTAATTTGGCGTTTAGCGCAATTTAATTTATCTTTTACGATTTTTTATGACAAAAAAGCGACATTACGAGTGGATTTAAACAAAGAAGAGTCTGCAAATATCATTCGCAAACTCTTCTTATAAAATTTTGATAAAAGATTAAAGATTCAGCAGTTGCGCTTTCGCGGCTCTGAATTCGTCATCGCTCAAAACTCCGTCTTTGTGGAGTTTAGCGAGCTTTTGAAGTTCCGCCGTAACGTCCGTTTTTTCGCCCGAAGTGCCCGCGCTTTTATCGTTGTTACCGAATTTGTCAAGCAGTTTTCCGCCGTATTTCTTGCCGACTTCACTGCCGACCACGCCGCCGACTACCGCACCTGCAAACGTTCCGACGATCGGCAGGATCGACGTTCCGATTGCCGCACCGCTAATGACACCGCCGGCAAGTCCTGACATTTTTCCGACCTTTTCGTTTTCTTCCTGCTCTTTTGTTTTCTTTTCGTTGTTTTCCATAGAGTTTTTCCTTTTAATTTTCTAACTGACCTAATTTAAAAGACGCTCAATTATACGCCTGTTTCCACTTTCCGTTCAATAAATTTTTTGCGGCGTAGAAGGCTGATGTCCTGGTGAAAAAATAAAGACAAAAAGCCCGAATATCGAAAATTGACAAAAACTTTCAATATTCGGGCTTTCCAATGACAAAATGGCTTTTAAGGAACAAAAGCATTCGGAATCGGACGGTCGCCCGAAGTGCCGAATGTCGTGATCAGAATTCCGGCAGTCGAACGCTGGACGAACCAGTCTGCCGTTGAGGGTCGGAACACTCCCGCATCGAATCGTCCGTCGCCGTCGTAATCGCCCGGCGCAGGAATGTCGCCCGTAGTGCCGAACGGGAATGAATAGAACGAATTATCCTCACTGCGCTGAATAAACCATTCGCCCGTCGAAGGTCGCCAGACGGCGATGTCCGCCTTGCCGTCGCCCGAATAATCGCCCTGCACGGGCTTGTCCGTCCCGACGCCGAAGCGGTAAACCTTAAACTGCGCGTTCGACGATTGCAGATACCACCACGATCCGTCCGAGGGACGGAAAATAGCGATGTCGGCTTTGCCGTCGCCGTCGTAATCTGCCGGAACGGGTTTATCTTCCGCACTTCCGAAAGTGACAATCGAAACGCCGCTGCCGCCTGAATTCAGGATGAACCAAGTCGCCGACGCCGGACGAAAGACAGCGGCATCGGTTTTGCCGTCGCCGTCGTAATCGGCAGGCGCGGGAATATCACCCGTTGCACCGAACCCGAACGAGAAGAACGAATTATCTTCCGACCGCTGGATAAACCAGAAACCGGTCGAAGGTCGCCAGATCGCGATGTCCGCTTTACCGTCGCCGGTGAAATCGCCGGGCGTGATAATGTCGGTTCCGACTCCGAATCGATAGACGCGAAACGCGCTGTCGGACGAACGGACATACCACCAACTGCCGTCAGACTCACGGAAAATGCCGACATCGGTTTTGCCGTCGCCGTCAAAATCATAGGGCGCACGCGGTGCCGAAAACGGCGGACCCTGCGCGATCACGAACGGCGACAAAGTGTTTACGCGGGCACAGATCTGGCGGCGTGAAAAATCGGACGAAATTGTCCGGTCAACCCAGGCGGAACCTTCGCCGTGAAGGACTTTCAAACTAGGAAAGGCAGCCGGGTTAAATTCATTAATGCCCGCAATGCAAACGTCTATATTGCCGGTCGATGTCGCCGTCGCCGTGACGTCGTAAGCCGGTTGATTGCCCTGAATCGTGTATCCCGAAGGAAGAGTGTAGCTTCCGGCAACTGACGCCGGATCGATCGCCGTATAAGCGACATTTCCCGCACCCGTGATCTCGGCAAAGGTCAGGCGAACGTTATCGCCGCGAAAAATCTGGCTGGTTCCCGTCGAGACGGAAAAATTCGGTTTGAGAGCAAACGCGTGAAACCAGCCGCCGATGATACCGGTGTTTCCCGCCGCGACCGAGGTTTGGACGGGAGTCGATTGGCAGGTGCAGCCCGTCGTGTTGGTCGTGCCGTTGCCGATCTGTCCGACATCATTGATCCCCCACGCGTGAACCGCGCCGCCGCGTAATCTCACATAATTGGTGAAACCCGCTGTTTCGATTTCAATCACGTTATCGAGTGTCGTATTTTGCACCGGAGTCGATTGCGGAGTATTGTTCGCCGCGCCGTTGCCGACTTGTCCATAAAAGTTGTCGCCCCAGACAAAGACCTTGCCCGAAGAGTTCAACGCGAGATTGTGATAGATGCCTGCCGCTATTTGCGTAACGTTCGAGAGCGTCGTGTTTTGCACCGGAGTCAATTGATCGCTGGTGGAAGCCGTTCCGTTGCCGATTTGCCCGTATTCATTACTGCCCCACACCCAGACCGTGCCGTCCGATTTCAGAGCGATCGAGTGACCGTCGCCCGCACTGACGGCGATGATATTGGTAAAGCCCGAAACACCGCTGCCGACCTGAACCGGCGTGGGACGCGCAGTCGTCGACCCGTCGCCGAGCTGTCCGTTGTCGTTCGCTCCCCAAGCCCAGACCGTGCCGTCGGATTTGAGCGCGAGCGTATGAAATGCGCCCGCTTCGATCTGGACAACACCGGTAATCGTCGTTTGTGTCGGTGTCGAAACGCACAGGCAGCCCGTCGTATTGGTCGTGCCGTTGCCGATCTGCCCGTCAAGATTATAACCCCAGCTCCAGACCGTCCCGTCAGCGAGCAGTGCCGCCGAATGAAAGCCGCCGCCGGAAGCCTGGACGACATTCGCGAGTCCGGGCACCGCGACCGGCGTATTGCTGCTCGCCGGAGTGCTGCTGCCGAACTGCCCGAATTCATTCAGACCGGCGACCGCGAGCGTTCCGTTTGCCCGCAGGAATAAGGTATGGTCGATGCCGATTCCGGCACCGGTCGCGTCCGGCAAAGTGGTAACGGTCTGCGGCGCGGGCTGATTAGCCGCATTGCCGATCCCGAGCGCGCCGTTGCTGTTAAAACCCCAACCGCGCGTTTGGGCTTGTAAGTCGGAAATTGAAAAGAGATAGACTGTCAATAGTGTCAGGAAAAAGAGTTTTTTCATTGAAATATGGTTTCCTCGAGTTTGTTCGAAATTAAAATAATCCGACGCATGACGTTCCCCTGAAAAAGCTTTTGCGCGGAGTTTTATATTTGGGAATATTTTAGAAAGTATAGGCAATACCTATTGATTATTCAAGAAAATTTTGTGGCGGCGGCTTTGGTCGTTTTTGAAACTGACGGAATAATCTAAACACCCGAGCCTGAAACACGATCTTTCGTCCGTTAAAAGCCTTTTTCCTTCAGCCAGTTTTCCGCCGCCGCTCGCGGCGCAAGCTTTTCGCCGTCAACCGCATAATTCAGCTTTCGCATTTCTTCGGTCGAAATCGCGTTTTTCAATTTCTCAAACGTCTCGCGCAAAATCTCCGCTTTATCGTTTCGCGCAATATAAACGGCTTGATACGGCGGAAAATACTTTTTGTCGTCGGCGAGCTGGAAAAGATCGAGCGCGCTGATCAAGCCGTCGGTCGAATTTCCCGCGATGATGTCAACCTGTCCCGATTGCAGGGCTTTATACGTTAAACTCAGATCCATCTCGCGCGGTTGTTTGGCAAAATTAAAATTGTAAGTTTTGGAAAATCCCGCGTAACCGTCGGCACGCGACATAAAATCCTGACCGAATCCGGCTTGCCAGTTTTTTGATAACGGAACGGCATCGGAGATCGTTTTCAGATTGTTTTTTCGTGCCTCGTCGCCGCGGATCAGAATCGCAAAATCGTTTGAAAACCCGAGCGGCGGGCTCAAATTCAGGTCGAATTTTTCGGCGTAGGCTTGTTTCGTTTCGTCATAAACTCTCTGCGTATCGGTAATCGGTTTCTGCTTTAAAATCGCCGTGTAAGCCGTTCCCGTGTATTCGGGATAAACGTCGAGATTGTTTGAAACGAGCGCGTCGTGCGCGAGATTTCCGCCGAGTTCGAATTGCCGCTCGACCGCGATTCCGCGTTTTTCGAGCATCTGCGCGAGGATTTCCGCCAAAATTACCGATTCGGTAAAATCTTTCGAACCGACACGAATCATCTCGGGATTTTGGATTTTAGATTTTGGATTTTGGATTAAACTAAAGCCGAAAATTGCCAATATCAAAGCTAATGCAGCGCCGGCAATAAATTTTCGGCGTGACGACAAAGCGCGGTTCTTAAAATCGAACGACTTTTCAAATTGCCCGAGCGCGAAATCACAAAACAGGGCGAGAATTGCCGACGAAAGCGCGCCCGCGAGCAGTAAATTATTGTCGTTTTGCCGCAGCCCTCGAAAAATATAAGTTCCAAGCCCGCCCGCACCGACCGCCGCCGCGACCGTTGCAACACCGACCGCAATGACGACCGCAACGCGGATTCCCGTCAGTATCACGGGCGCGGCGAGCGGCAGTTCGACCGTTTTCAAAATCTGCCGATCGGTCATTCCCATCGCGACCGCCGCTTCGCGCGTTCGCGCATCGACGCCCGAAATTCCCGTCACGGTGTTGCGGATGATCGGCAAAAAAGAATACAGCGTGAGCGCGATGACGGCGGTTTTCGCGCCGATTCCGCCGATGTAAGCGATCGGGATCAGCAAACCGAACAGCGCGAGCGACGGAATGGTTTGCAGAATATTGGCAACGCCTAAAACCGGAGCTTGCAGAGATTTTTTGCGCGTCAGCAAAATGCCGAGCGGTACGCCGATCAACACGGCGAAAAAGATCGAAACAAAGACGAGCAGAAGATGTTCGCGTGTCAAAGCGAGCAATTCCGCCCAATTTTGTTTGAGGAACTCAAAAAAACTCATTCAATTGTTTCCAGATAATTCCGTACAAGCGGCAGATCGGATGCGCGGAAATTTTCGGGCGTGCCCAGAAAAACGATTTTGCCTTTGTCCATCAGACAAATCCGCGTTCCCAAGATAAACGCTTCGTGCAGATCGTGCGTCACGAAAACGGCGGTTTTGCCGAGTTCGCGGACGACCTGCGCAAATTCCTTCTGCAGATTGACCCGCGTCAGCGCATCGAGCGCACCGAAAGGCTCGTCCAGAAGAAGCAGATCGGGATTTGCCGCGAGTGCGCGGGCGACGCCGACGCGCTGGCGTTGACCGCCCGAAAGCTCGTGCGGGAATCTGTCCGCGAACTTCTGCGGATTCAAACCGACGAGTTCGAGCATTTCCTGCGTTCTGCTTTGTTGTTTCGCCGCGTCCCAATTTTCCAGATCCGGCACGAGCGCGACATTTTCGGCGACCGTAAAATGCGGGAAAAGTCCGGCTTCCTGCAAAACATAGCCGATGCGCCGCCGCAGAACGATCGCGTCCCAATCCGTCGTCGCTTTGCCTTCGACCAAAACCTGACCGGAAGTCGGTTCATACAAACGATTTATCAATTTCAGAGTCGTCGTTTTCCCGCAGCCCGATTCGCCCAAAAGCACGAGAACTTCGCCTTTTGAAACTTCAAGATTCAAATCATCGAGAATTTTCGCGCCGCCGATCTGAAAACCGGCATTGCGAAATTCGACCATTTTGTTTGGCGTTTCCGGCATAGTTGGCTGAAAGGGAAATTATAGGCTAAAACGGCAAAAACAAAAAAGCGCGAGCTTTTCAACGCTCACGCTTTTTCCTGAGAATTTCGGAGTTTTGTCAAAAGTTTCGTTTCAAGCGGCGATCTTGTCGCTTCCCCACGGATTGCCGTTATTCATCAGGATCAGATGTTCGAGCAGGCTTTGCTTATCTTCCGACATTGCCGTAAACCGGACACCGAAACCCAAATCTTCAAACACATAAGCCACTTCGCCCTGCATCTCCAACCATTCGCTTTCCGATATTTTGACCTTGAACGAGATAATTTCTCCCTGGCGAATATACGTCGGACAATCTACAAAACATCCGCCCAAACTAATATCGCTGATTCGCGCCTCGCGTCTGCCGGATGATCCTTCTAAAATTATATCGAGCGAAACAGGCGTCCGCTCTTGCTTTCTTGGCATACAATAAATTAACTGCTTTTAGCTATTTCAAATAAATAACAAACTCCTTCGATGATTTTATTCGATATAAGGGATGGTTTTATTCCGGACAAGGAAGGAAAGATTTTTCAAACCTGTTTTTCGACCAGTATTTTGAGGCTCTCAGCCGAATTGACCTCTTCAATAATAACAGCATTTCGATAAAAATACTTTAATTGTTTTTATCTAAGCGGTAGTGAAAATGGAGGAAATTTCGGTTTCGAGATTTTTATGTTTCTTTATATTTAAATCAGAAAAAAATAAAACGGATACCTTTTCAGTATCCGTTTTATTTTTAAGATATTGGCTCCGCAGGTAAGACTCGAACTTACAACCCTTCGGTTACACTTTCTCCCAAACTTTCGTTTGAGTGTGGACTATCTCATCAACTTTCTTTCAAAAGTTGTCGGACGCTTCTGAGATTTTATCGGTTTGGTTTCCTCAATCTCTAGTCTCTGCACGTTCCTGCTTACTCTTAAACCATTCAGCAGGCTTCGCTCAGGATTACCATGCTAATTTGCATTAGCGAAGGCTTCCCTGAATTCATCCGATTTTTCAATCACAGTCACCTGTGAAAGCTGCAACTTGTGTTTACAGCCGAATGCTCTGCCATTGAGCTACTGCGGAATATCGCCCGAAGACGAATTTTTAGGTTAAGTATTTTGCTGTTTCTTGTCAAGTCGGATGAAAAACTTTTTCGCTTTGAATATGCGCGGTTTGAGAACGGTATTTAGCAAAAAGTTGACTCCAAAATTTTTTTAATCAAAAATGAATCATGATGATTAAATCTCTCAGCGTTCGACTTTTTATACTCGCGGTTTTATTAATATTCTCGTCTTGTTCAAATTCATTGAAAAATGCTGAAGTCATCAAACAACCTGAAACAAAAGGCGGAGTTATGACGGTCACGCCATCGCCATTTTTAGGACAAAGAGCGAAGATCAGAGGTGAAAATTTTTCAATAAAAATCGCGGAAAATTTGGAAGCTTCCGTTTTTCAGCAAGAGCTTCCCAATATTTGGTTAGAATTTGAACAGGGAAACGGCGAAGTTTCAAGAATCGAATTGGACAGTAAATTTAATGAAAACTTAAAGTCTGCCGGTGAACATCTGTATCGCTATCAATTTGTCATTAATAATTCAGAAAACCCCGATGACAGGGCTCAGGCAAGTTATAACCAGCTAATGAGCTCTGTCAACGCGCGCAATGAAATAAGAAAGTTGGAAGCAGATTTGCCGGACGGGAAAAGAAAATTGACGGAAGATGAGATAGAAGGAATTTTTAGAAAACAATCCGGATTGATCAACGACAGATACTTTGAGCTCGATGACCATTTCAAACCGAAAAGCTCATTTTACAAGCTTAAAAAATCCATTAGTAAAAAACTTGGTTACTCGATTTTTTAAGACCTTTCAACACAAGTTATAATCTTTCCTTTATAAAACCCTGGAGAGATTTTATTTTGCAACACGAACTTATTTTAATTCTCGATTTCGGCTCGCAATACACCCAGTTGATCGCACGCCGCGTGCGCGAACAGGGCGTTTATTGCGAGATTGTGCCGTTTTTTTATCCGCTCGAAAAGATTTTGCAGCGCAATCCGAAAGGCGTCATTCTTTCGGGCGGACCGAATTCGGTTTATGAAACGGACGCGCCGCAGGTAACGCCGGATTTTTACGAGCGAATCAACGCGCCGATCTTAGGGATTTGCTACGGAATGCAGCTTCTGGCGAAAGATTTACGCGGGCAGGTTTCGCCGTCGGACAAGCGCGAATACGGACACGCAAAACTCAAGGTTTTAAGCGGAAAAACCGAGCTTTTTGCCGATCTGCCGTTCGAGCTCGACGTTTGGATGAGTCACGGCGACAACGTTACCGGGCTTCCCGAAGGCTTTCATCAAACTGCGACGACGGGCGAAGTCGTCACGGCGATCGAAAACGACGAGCGGCGAATTTACGCCGTCCAGTTTCATCCCGAAGTTTCGCACACGCCTTTGGGGAAAGAAGTTCTGCGCAATTTTCTTTTCAATATTTGTCAGTGCAAAGGCGATTGGACTTCAAAGCAATTTATCTCGGAAGAAATCGAAAAAATCCTTCGAACAGTCGGCGATAGCGGCAAAGTTGTCTGCGGACTTTCGGGCGGCGTTGATTCGACTGTTGCGGCAGTGCTGGTTCACGAAGCGATCGGCGAGCGGCAAACGTGCATTTTCGTCAATAACGGACTCTTGCGCGCCGGTGAATTTGAAACGACGCTTGCGCTTTACAAGGAAAAACTGCATTTGAACGTGATCGGTGTCGATGCTTCCGAAGATTTTTACGCCGTGCTGAAAGACGTCGTCGATCCCGAACTCAAGCGCAAGGCGATCGGCGCGAAATTCATCGATGTTTTCGATGCCGAAGCGCGCCGAATCGGCGACGTCAAATGGCTCGTGCAGGGAACTCTTTACCCGGACGTGATCGAATCCGTATCTTTGCGCGGCGCAAGCGTGACGATCAAATCGCATCACAACGTCGGCGGTTTGCCCGAAAAGATGAACCTGAAATTGATCGAACCGCTCCGCGAGCTTTTCAAAGACGAAGTGCGCCTGATCGGCAAGGATCTGGGCATTCCGGGCGAAATCCTGGAGCGGCATCCGTTTCCCGGTCCCGGACTCGGCGTGCGGATCTTAGGCGACATCACGCCCGAGAAGGTCGAACTTCTGCAAAAAGCCGATAAAATCTTTATCGAAGAACTGCATAATTTCGGAATTTATAACGACGTTTGGCAAGCCTTTGCCGTTCTGCTGCCGATTCAATCGGTCGGCGTGATGGGCGATTTCCGCACTTACGAACGCGCGGTCGCGCTGCGCGCCGTCACCTCGACCGACGGAATGACCGCCGATTGGGCGCGTCTGCCGCATGATTTTCTGCAAGCCGTTTCGTCGCGTATCACCTCGGAAATTCGCGGCATCAACCGCGTCGTTTACGATATTTCATCAAAACCGCCGTCAACGATCGAGTGGGAATGATCCGATTTGGGATTTTAGATTTCGGATTTCGGATTTATAAAAGACCGGGATCGAAAATCACTTTAAATTTAAATTTCTTTTCATTTAGGTTTATTTCATCATATAATTACTGAACTATCGTTTTACGAATTAATCGGTTTTTCGTGGTTGGCGTGAAATCGAATATTGACAAGGGGAATATGAACAAGGGAGAAATTATCAATTCCGAGCGGGTTTCGACCGGGATTGACGGGTTAGATTACATTCTCAAAGGCGGGCTTCCGCAGAACCGGCTTTATTTGGTTGAAGGAAATCCCGGCACGGGAAAAACGACAATGGGTTTGCGGTATCTTCTGGAAGGAGAACGCAAAGGTGAAAAGGGACTCTACATTACTTTATCCGAAAGTAAGGAAGAATTAATTGCCGTCGGACAATCTCACGGCTGGAATCTCGAATCAATCACAATTCACGACTTAACGGTTTCGGGCGAAAGCCTGATCGATGATTCGCGCTATACGGTTTTTCATCCGTCGGAGGTCGAACTGGATGAAACGACCCGCGCCGTTTTAAATGAAGTCGAGCGCGTTAAACCGAAGCGCGTGGTTTTCGATTCGCTTTCGGAAATGCGGATGCTTGCGCAAAATCCGCTTCGTTTCCGGCGGCAGATTCTGGCTCTCAAGCAGTATTTTATGGGCAAGGAATGCACGGTGATGATGCTCGACGACCGCACTTCGGATGCCGCCGACCGCGAGCTTCAAAGTATCGCGCACGGCGTGATCAGTCTGGAATATGTGCCGACCGAATACGGTAAACAGCGGCATCATCTGCGCGTCGTCAAAATGCGCGGGGTGAAATTTCAATCCGGCTCGCACGATTTCAATATCGAAACCGGCGGCATCATCGTTTTTCCGCGCCTGACGGGCGAAGACGGCGAAAAATCTTTTGAGCCGGGTGTTCTGGTCAGCGAATCGAGCGAACTCGAAGAACTGCTCGGCGGGCTCGATTACGGGACAAGCACGATTCTGATCGGTCCGGCGGGCATCGGCAAATCGACGATGGCGATAATGTATGCCTGCACAGCCGCGAAAAAAGGCGAACGGGCGGCGATTTATTTATTTGACGAAGGTATCGAAACTCTTTACAAACGCACTGCCGCCATCGGGCTCGACGTGAAAGGGTTCGTTGAAAGCGGTATGATCACCATCCGGCAGATCAAGCTTGCCGAACTGACGCCCGGTGAATTGGCTTATCTCGTGAGCCGCGAAGTCGAAGACAATAATACGCGGGTCGTGGTCATCGACAGCGTCAACGGTTATCTGATGGCAACGCCCCAAGAACGTTTTTTGATGATGCAGTTTCACGAACTGCTCGCTTACTTGAACCGGCGCGGAATCGTCAGTTTTCTGATCGTCGGGCAGTACGGTTTGGTCGGCATTATGCAGACTCCGATCGACATCAGTTATATGGCTGATACGGTTGTGCTTCTGCGCTATTTCGAAGCCGGCGGCGAAGTGCGGCAGGCGATTTCCGTGCTGAAAAAGCGCACCGGCAGACACGAACGCACGATTCGCGAATTCCGCATCGATCAAGGCGGAATTCAACTGGGCGAACCGCTCGCGGATTTTCGCGGCGTACTGAGCGGAATTCCGGTATATCAAGGTAAAATAGACGGGTTAATGGATCAAGGTGGGGATAACGATAAAGAATAACGTAGGTTTGGAAAACCGTGTTTTGGTTTTTATGCCGACCGGGCGCGATGCGGCTTTGGTCTGCGCGACTCTCGAACAGGCTGATGTTTCGGCACAGGCTTGCGTTGATGCGCCGGCGCTGGAAAAGGAGATCGCCGTCGGTGCGGGCGCGGTTTTGCTGGCGGAAGAAGGCTTACAGAACGGAACGCTCGAACATTTGATCGAGACATTCAACCGTCAGCCGGTCTGGTCGGATTTGCCGGTCGTGCTGTTTGCGGGCAGCGCGAACAATTCCGAAAAACTTCTGACAACCATCGGATCGCGGCTCAACGCGACGATCGTCGAGCGTCCGATTCGCGTGACGATGCTCATCAGCGCGGTGCGCGGTGCGCTTCGTGCACGGCAGAAACAATATCAAACGCGTGATCTGCTCAATCAGCTGGAGGAATCGGACCATCAAAAGGATCTGTTTCTGGCGACGCTTTCGCACGAATTGCGCACGCCGCTCAATTCGATCTTAGGCTGGATTCAACTGCTTCGCGGCAGTTCGGGTGCGGTCGATGCCGAACACGGTCTGGAAGTCATCGAACGCAACGCCAAGGCGCAGTCGGAGATCATCTCGGATATTCTGTTCGTTTCGCGCATCATTACCGGAAAGTTTACGCCCAATCTGCAGCCGATCGATCTGATGCCGGTGATCGAAGAAGCCGTCGAGGTCGTGCTTCCGTCCATCGAATCCAAGCATATTGATCTGAAAGTTTGCTTTGATCCTCAGATCAAACAGATCAAAGGCGACCATGAACGATTGAAACAGGTTTTCTGGAATCTTCTTTCAAACGCCGTGAAATTTACGCCGCCGACCGGAACGATCGAGGTTTGCGCAGAGATCAATGGTGAGTATGTCGAGATTGAAGTCCGCGATTCGGGAATGGGGATTGACCCCGAATTTTTGCCGTATATTTTCGAGCGTTTCAGTCAGGCGGACAGCTCCTACACGCGCAAGGTCGGCGGACTCGGATTAGGCTTGGCGATCGTCCGGCATCTGGTCGAAATCCACGGCGGAAGCGTCAGCGTGAAAAGCGAAGGCACAAACAAAGGCGCATCTTTTACCATCAAACTGCCCGTTTTAGCGGCGCCGCAAACGCTTTCCGGCGCGAATGAAAATCCCGGCAAACCGGACGAATCGACGACAACTAACAAACTGCCCGCCGGAATCAAGGTTTTGCTCGTCGAAGACAACGACGATTCACGCGAAATGCTCGCCGTTTTGTTCGCCCAGGCTGATCTCGACATCACCGCCGTTGCCTCGGTCGCCGAAGCGCTCAAGGCGATCGAACAGGTAAAACCCGATATTCTCATCAGCGACATCGGGATGCCCGAAGAAGACGGCTACGACCTGATTCGCAAAGTCCGCCTGTTATCACCCGCCAACGGCGGACGCATACCCGCGATCGCGCTCACCGGCTATGCGAGTCTGCAAGACCGCGATCGCGCCCTTCAAGCCGGCTATCAGGAACATCTCTCAAAGCCCGTCGATATTGAGGAATTATTCGAACTGGTTAAAAATATACTGGATCGTGAAAATCACGCGGCGATATCTGGCTAATACACGAACATTTCGTGTATTATATTTCCACCAAAACCGTTAAACACAATTGAATAGGAATAAAAGTTAAGTTTATGAAAAACTGGGAAAGTTTTTGTGAGCAATTTTTAGCAATTCGTGGAAGCCGGCATTACAGCAGAGAAATAAAATCTCTCGTCAAAATCCTGAACAGAGATAAAACCGGCTTGAAGCCGGAAGATTATCAGTGGTTTTTAGGAGCCCTGCTCGATGAAAACCGCAAATGGTTCGTCGTTTTCTTCCTAAGTGAAATTATCAGAGGGATGCCGAAAAAGCTTTATCAACCGCTGATCAAGGCGGCGGTGTTAGAAGAAAGCTCGAGTCAGAATCGTAAATTCATTGAGCTTTGTCTGAAAACTTACGGTCACCGCGAGGTTTACGATACTCTTTTGGAATACGTCAAAAACGGCTCGAATGAAGAAAAAAAGGGCGCAGTCCGTGCCCTTTACTGGGCAAAGCCGAAGCTGGTTTTCCCGAAAAACGCCAAAGATCATTCCTTTAAGAACGCCACGCCGGAATCGAAAAAATTATATAATTCCGTCAGAGGTTTGGAGATCAGAAA
>DATLOR010000451.1:0-19896 GCA_035536135.1 Pyrinomonadaceae bacterium
ACTTTTGAAAAGCGGATCGAAATTGTTCTCGTTGACGTAGAAAGTTTTGCCGCCGGTTTTCTCGACCAGACCGCTTGCTTCAAGAAGCGTCAGAAGCGGTTTTTTATTTCCCTGCAATCGCGAAAAAGAAGGTAAAAGCACCGAATAAACCGTTGTTTCCGCATCGTTTGCGCGTTCGATGACGGTCTTCGGCGAAACCGTATCGCCGACCGGAAAACCGTCCGTAATCAGGATCACGGCTTTTTTTGGCAGTTGGTTTTTGAGGGTCGGCGGCGATTTTTTTCGCAGCAGCCGAATGGCTTCGTCAACCGCGTCGTAAGCGTGCGTCGAAAGTCCTTCCTGGTCGCGCAGAATCTTCTCGAAAGTCTTTTCCAGCTTCGGCGGTTTGTTGGTAAAAGATTGCAGCGTTTTGACTTCCATTCCAAAAGTCATCACGGCGAAATATGAATTGTAATCGGCTAATCTTTTGACGAATTTCTGTAAGGCGGATTGGAGTTGAGTAAGTTCATCCGTCGTCATACTGCCCGAAACGTCGAGCGCGAAAACTATCGAGAGCGGACGGTTTTCGTTTTGCTTTTTGATCGGTTCAAAAAAATCGATCTGCCGCTCGACCCCGTTTTCAAAAAGTTTGAAGTCCTTCGCGTCGAGTCCGCGCACGGGTTTTCCATCCTTGTCCGTCACCGTTACTTCAAAGGCGACAAGCTCCGTATCGACACGAATTACATCATCGGAGTTCTCCTGTGCGCCGGCGGCAAATGAAAATGCCGACAGGGTGAGAATCAAGACCGCAAAACGCGAAAGAAAACAGACGAAAACAGACGCTTGACCGCCGTCTTTCAAATTTCGGCGTGTGTTTATGAAATCTAAAACCATATTACAAATTTCAAAACTCCTGAATCTTTCGCGTCCGGCAAAACGAAAAAGAATAAATTTTAACCGCAAAAATAAATTGCTTTTTGATAATTGTCTGGTTTAGAATTAATCGACAGGGAAATTAAAAGCCCCTGATCTTCTCAAACTGGATTCTCTTAAAACCAAACCAAGTTTCATTCTATCTCAAAATCTTCTTTAATTTAACCGGAATTTTTGATTTTGAATAAAAGTTTAGCAGGCTGTTTATTAACTCTCATGATAAGTGTGTCTTTTCGGAATTTAACAGTGAATTTCAAACTGATTGAATTATGTCATTTTGACGATTCAAAATGACCGATTTTTGGTCGAACAATTTAAATTGCGGCGGCGATCTTCAATAAATACCTAACTCTCTCATTTCTTAAGGCTTGGCACGAAAAATGATATGTTTTCTGGCTCCGCCGCCGGAAACTGCCGGCAAGCAAAACCTCTCAGGCGGAAACCTTAAAGATTCTCTGTGTTTTTTGGAGAAATAAAGATGGAAAAATCAAGCCTCCCCGGCGACAATCTGAAAGCAAAAATTTACTGGGGCATTTTGCTCTGTATGAGTCTTGCTGTGCTCGGATTTGCCGCTTTTGGCTTAATCGATTTTCCACTCCAGCAATTTTTGGTTTTGGCAGTTGCCCTCGCCGTTTCTGTCTTTGCAAATCAGCATCAAATCAAGATTCCCCGAACCTCGGCAGATTTTTCGGCGAAAGAAATAATAATCTTTTGGGGAACGATCTGGCTGGGCGTTCCGGGCGGAGTTTTTCTGGCGGTCAGCTGCTCGCTTGCCCGGCTCAATATTGTTCAAAAAAACAAATTTCAATGGCTGTTCGGCATTTTTTCAAATGCTTGTACGGCTTTTGCTTCAGCCTCGGTTTTTTACCTGGTTTTGCATCATTTCGCCGGATTCAAGGCGGCTTTTGTCGGTGAAGAACCCGTTCTCTGGCAATGGCTGATCGCGGCAACTGCTTCGATGACCGTTACGCATTATCTTTTATCGGCAATTTTTAATTCGATCTTTCTTTATCTCGAAGACAAAAATCCGCTGGAAGAAATCTGGAAGATAAATTTTTCGCAGACGCTGTTAGGCTATGTTTTATCAGTAAGCGCCGCACTTTTGCTTCATATCTTGTTTCTTGAATTCGGCTTGCCGTTCGGTCTGGTCATCTTGCCGATGACGGTCGTCGGTCATTTTGCGTATCAGTTTCATATTCAAAGACTGGAGCAGAAAACCAAGGAGATCGGTGAAGCGAGCCGCATTCATTTGGCGACCGTCGAAGTTCTCGCGACGGCGATCGATGCCCGCGACCAGGTTGGGGTCGGGCATGTTCGCCGGACACAGATCTACGCGGTCGGGATGGGCGAGATCTTAGGCTTATCGGCGGGGGAAATCAACGCTTTGAACACGGGCGCACTGCTTCACGACATCGGAAAGCTCGCGGTTCCCGACCATATTTTGAATAAACCAGGCAGACTGACTCCGGCTGAAATGGAAAAAACCAAGATTCACGCTTCGGTCGGCGCGTCGATTCTCGAAAAGGTAAATTTCAGCTATCCGGTTGTCCCGACCGTCAAATATCATCACGAATGCTGGGACGGAAGCGGTTATCCCGAGGGATTAAAGGGCAACAATATTCCGCTGACGGCGCGGATCTTGTCGGTTGCCGATGCCTATGACACACTGCGCGGAGCGCGTCCGTATCGCGCGGCGGTTTCGCGTGAAGAAGCGCGAAAATTTCTGATCAACGGCGCGGGAACTCAATTTGACCCGAAGATCATTGATATCTTTCTGCGTAATCTGAAAAAATTTGAAGCGGCGATCGAAGCCGAAAAACTTTCTTACACGCAGGATGGTCAGACGGTCGATGATTTGCTGATTCATACCAGCGATAATAATTCAAAAAGCTATGTCGAGCAGATCAAGCGCGCAAATCGTGAGGTTTTCACGCTTTACGAACTGGCGCGGATTTTCAGTTCGTCATTGAATCTCGAAGATACATTTTCGCTTTTCGCGGAAAAGATCGGCGGACTCGTGCCGTTTGATACGTGTGTGATCTATCTTTCGGACGAAACGGGCAACGAGGCAAAAGCGGTTTACGCCGAAGGAAAAAATGCCGCCGCGCTTTTGAACCGCACGATCAAACCGGGCGAAGGCGCGACCGGCTATGTTTTGAAAAAGCGTCAATCGGTCAGCAATGTGAATCCGGGGCTCGATTTCTCCTTCTGTCAACTCGAATTCGTCCAGGAATATTCGGCGATGGCAGCTCTGCCGCTGATTGCCGATGAAAAAATGCTCGGCGCGGTTTCGCTTTATTCGTGCGCTTTGGAAAATTACGAGGACGAGCATCTGCGGCTGCTCGAAACGGTTTCACGGATCGCGGCGGACGCGATCTTAAAGTCGATCTATCACGCCGAAACCGAAACAAAGGCGTTTACCGATCCGATGACCTCTTTGCCGAATGCGCGAAGTTTGCAAATTCAGTTTGAAAAAGAAGTTGCCCGCGCCGACCGCAACGGAACCCGTTTTCAGGTTCTGATGCTCGATCTTGACGGGTTTAAGGCGGTCAATGACACCTTCGGGCATAAAGCGGGCGACAAACTGCTCAGAGAGCTTTCAAAAGCGATGCGCGGGCAGCTTCGTGATTACGATTTTCTGGCGCGCTATGCGGGCGATGAATTTGTCGCGATCATTCCCGAAACCGACGATGTTTCGGTCGAAGAATTATGCCAGCGAATCGAAAAGTCGGTGAACGATTTTGTCCTGCCGGTCGGCGACGGAAGATTTGCGCAGGTCGGCATCAGCATCGGTGCGGCTTCATATCCGAATGGCGGCGATTCGCTCGACCAGATCATTATCTCCGCCGATAAGGCAATGTACGGCGTGAAGATTCTCCGCAAACAATTGAAAGAACAGGCGTTGGAAAAATCAGAACGGCAGAATCAACAGCTTTTACAAAAAACTGCGCTGCCTCCGTCCGCACCGAAACCGATTGCGGTCAGATCAACCGCGCCGGCAACCGTCAAAAACGAAGATATGACGCGTGAAGGCAATTCCGAAAGTTTTGTGGTCGAATTGGACGAAAGCCATATTATTTCATCAGCCATCAACTAAAGGCGAAAAGTGAAAAAGCTAAAAAGGGAAAAAGTTTTGTTGATAATTATCAACTGACTTTTTCCCTTTTACACTTTTTATCTTTTTCACTTTAGAATGCTTGTGAAAACCGGAAGTGAACTTGTTCTTTGCGCACCTGGAAAACGGCGTTCGGACCGACGGCTTGCGGGATTAAAAAGCGCGGCGGATTGAGCAGGTATCCGTAATCAACGCCGAATTCGCCGCCGATCGGCGTTTTGATGCGCAGCCCGAGTCCGAGCGTGTGCGTCCAGACGGCGCGCAGATTTTGCGAAACAACATCGTTCGGCGCAACGTCGGGCGGATTAAAGATATCTTTAACGCGCCGGAAAACATTGCCGCCGTCATAAAACGGCACGGCGCGAATCGAAGTCGTTAGCGGAACACGCGCTTCGAGATTGACGATTGCCAGCGCATTGCCGCCGAACGGGACGGTAAACGGATTCAATGTCACGATTTCGCCCCGGCTGTTGCGGAAAGTTCCCTGCGGAAAGATCACCACACGCGGACCTGCCGATTCAAAATCGAAGCCTCTCAAACTCGTCGAGCCGCCCGCAAAAAATCTTTCGCTGATCGGTAAAACGCCTTCCAGACCGGGAAATTGCGACGACGAAAAACGATTGCCTTTTGAAAAAACATTCGCCAGACCAACCACCGCGCGTCCGGCAAAGGTCGTGTTTTTCAAAAACGGAACGGTGTAGAAGCGGTAATATGACGCCTGAAATTTTTGAAAACCGATGTTTGCGCCCAAAAACGGCACGCTCAAATTATATTCCGCCGTCAGATATTCGCCTTTTGTCGGATCGCCCGGATTATAACGGCACGGTTCGCCGACCTCGCCTTTCGAGATGATTTCCAGAAGCGAGTAGCGGATCGAGCAGTTTTCGCGGGTGTCGCGCACGAAGGTCGCGCCGAAACCCGAAGTGCGGATCCGCGCGTCGGGCAGAAGTAGATCCTTGATCAAAAGACTTTCGACATTGAAAAGCCGCACGTCTTCAAATTTAAATCGAACAAATAAAATGCTCCGGTTTTTGACGCTGACGGTGCGGCTGGTTTCCGCTGAAAGCGTCAGGCGATTGATGGTCGGACTGCCCGTTTCGTTGCCGAATTCGTCGATCGGATTGCCGTTTTCATCGATCCGCTGAACGATGCCGAGCGTTCCGGTATCGAAAACCGAACGGAAAAACCGCGTCACGGTCGAATCGCGCTGGTATTGTGCGCTGAATGTGAGCGGCGCAAAACGAATCGTGCCGTCCGTGTTTTTCCCGTCGCGTAAGAATCGCGGGTTGATAAAATCGATCTGGGCGAGCTGCTGCAAACGGCTGACACGGATGCGCGCGCCGCCCTGCTGAAGATTCCCGAAGAGATTAAAATGACGAATATCGAAAAAGCCGAACGGTCCGGCATCGGTTGACGCGCCGCCGCCGTAAGTGAGCAAACGCGGAGCCTGTTCTTCGACGTTGATAATGACATCGGTCAAGCGTCCGTCCGCGTTTTCGCCTGCCGGTTCGGGTTTGATCGTCACGCGTTTGAAGGCATCGGTCGCGTAAAGATTCTGCTCGCTCGAAAAAATGTCGGCGGCGCGTAAAAGCTCGCCCGGACGCAGGTTGACAGCTTTCAAAATCGCTTCGCGTTTGGTCATCTCGTTGCCGTAAACCAAAACGCGGTTGATAAAAACTTTTTTGCCTTCGTTTTCGACCTTGTATTCTACTTTGACGCGTTCTTCGGTCGCGTCTGCGCCGGATTCGATGATCGAATAACTGACTTTTGCATCGTAAAAGCCTTGATTCGAATAATACTGCGCTAATTTTCGCTGCCCGTTGCGAATCTTGGCGCGGGAATAATTCTGCCCGATCAGATTCGGTAACTCGGTCTTTAAAACCGCATCGGTAAAAGCGTTGTTGCCGATAATCTCAGCATCCTCGATCCGCGTCGGAATTCCTTCTTCGACGACAAACGTGATGATCAGATCATTGCCGTTCGGCGAAACGCCCTGTCTCACGGAAACTTTCGCGTTGCGGTAGCCGAGTTCGCGCATCAGCGACCGGATCGTGTCGACGTCTTCCCTGAGCAGCTCCGCGCTCGTGTAGCCGCGCCCGTAGCCGATATACGGGAGAATGCCGAGTGGCGAGGCTTCCTGCGATTTAAGAACCGTTCGGATTTCCTCGATCGGCAAAAGGTTAGTGCCTTCGATGCGGATGTCAACCAGTTTCAACTGGCGATTCAGATCGGCGTTGTATTTGACTTCGACCGTCCGATTGGTCAGATCCGCGCCGCTCAGCGCCGAGCATAAAAGCGTTGTTTCGTTGACCGTGTAGCTCGCTTCCGTTTCCGCAAAGACGGGCGACACGGAGCAAACCGGCGTGACGTCCGCAAAAAAGTAGCCGTGTTCCTGAAAATAATTTTCCAGACGGCGTTCGCCCTCGACGATCGCCGAATAATCGAGCGAGCCTTCGCGTTTGATCGGCAGAAGTTTCTTTTGTGTTCCTTCGCCGACCTTTTCGCCTTTTGCTTCAACCGAAACCTTGATCGTTGCGCCGACCTTGCCCGTTAAAGTGATATTAACCGTGTTGTTTTCGGGAACAAAAACGACCCGTTCTTCGGCAAGTTCCGGCGCGAAAAAATTTTCTTCGCGCAGGGCTTCGCGGATCCGCTCCAGATCCTGTGTGAGCTTTTCGCGGGTAAAAAGCTCGCCGGGCTGGAGCTTTAGTTTTTCGCGGACTTTGGCGGTATCAAAACCTGTAATTTGAATATCAAACGCGCCGACCTTGGCTTGTTCGTTGGGGATGACATTGAACGTTACGCCGACGCGGGTGTCGTTGGTCGAAGGTCTTTGCGTAAAAGTTACCTCGGATTTGTAATAGCCGCGGTCGCGCAGGTATTCGAGGATCGTTCCGGCATTGCTTTGCAGAATTTGTTCGGAAACGGAATTTCCGGGCGTCACGAGATTCAGCCGCAGGAGAAGTTCGTCTTCCGTAATTTTATCGCCGACCGTGTTTCCGATATTGACCGCAACCTGTTCGGCTTGTGTTTTGCGCTTGATGATAAAACGCAAACGAACGGAAGTTGCTCCGACTTCGGTTGCCTCGACCGCGACTGAAACAACGCGGTTCGTATTGTAGATCGCCTGAATCGCTTCACGAATTTTGACGCTCGAATATTTTTCGCCGAGTGTGTTGCGCGCGATCAGACGAAATTCTTCCGCCGCCGAAAGCTCGCGGTCGTTGCCCTCGAAAGTAATATCGATCGGCTCGACGATCTGCCGGTCTTCGTATTTATTTTGAGCAAAAACTATAGAAGTAAAAAGTAAAAGACAAAAGGTCAAAAGTAAAAACATCTTCCTTGTTCTTAAATTATTGCTTTTTACTTTCAGCTGTTTTTTTCCTTGCATTTCTGCGTTTCTGCGCTTCAAATTTAAACCCCTTGTTCTTTTATACTCTTTTACTTTTTACACTAAAAACGTCTTCGCAGGCGAACTTCAAAACTGAAATTATCACGGTTGCGCGTGACATTGCTCAAAGACCGCTGTTCGTATTGCGCGACGAACGACAGCTTATTTGAAACGCGGTATTCGACCGCCAAAACCTGATTCTGGTCTTCCGACAGATTTGTCGAATAAGTGACCAGAAGATTACGGTTGATCTGCCGTCCGACCGTCAAACGCGCGCCCGGATTGCGCTGACCGGAAATGATCGGGTCGAGCTGAAATTTATTGAGCCCGAACAGTTTATCGGTCGCTTTGGCAATCGGTTTGTTGATGATCTCGTCGGTCAAAATCTCGGCGGCGGTGCTGATGCCCGATTGCGCGAGCGTCGGAATTCCGGTTTCGGTATTCGACAAGCTTCCCGTCGTGATCAGCGAGATCACATCGGTTTGCGGCAGCGCCGGATTTGAACGAACCGTCGCGCTCAGATTTTCGGTATCGGTCAATTTTCCGTTGAGATTAAGGAAAATCTGGTAGCCGTTGATTTCCGATTCGGCTTGCAGATTAACGATCGGCTCGATGCCGCCCGTGTTCGGCGGAAAAACGAGCTCGCCGCGCTGAACGATATAGCGGTCGTTACGGTAAAAAAGCGTCCCGTTGTTGGCGGTAATTCTGCCTTCGACCTGCGGAGTGTCGAGATCGCCCGTCACGCGCAAAGAAAGCGAAGCGGTCAGATCGGCAATGTTATTTCGGACGACCAGCGCATTGCGTCCTTCGACGATCAGATCGAGCTTGACGTCGCCGAACGACGAAGAACCGTCGCTTTGCGAGATCGAACCTTCGGTGCGTCCGCCGATCACATCCGCGAGATCGATGTTTTGCGAATAAAGACTGCGTTTGGCATCAATTCTGCCCGAGATGAACGTGCTCAGTTCCTGCCCGATGCGTCTGCCGTTAATCGCGATTTCGGCGTCGCCCGTCGTCAGAAAATCTTTCGGCAAAGGCACGGTCACGTTATTGCCGCGCAAAGCGAGCCGAAAAGCTGACAGATTCAATTTATCGTCGAGAAACGCGCCGCCCGATGCGGTAAATTTGCCGCCGCCCAAAAATCCGGTCAATTCGTCGATCTGCGCTTGATTCGACGTGAAGATCACGCGACCTTTGAGGCGTTCAAAAGTAATGCGCTCGGAGCCGATAAAAGCCGAAGCCGAAGCGTTTTGCATTTCCGCCGTACCGTTCAGCCGCGCCGTCTGATTCGGTCCCGTCAGGCGCACATTGACATCCGCCAAACCCGCAAAAAACGTGTTGCGCGAAATGGCGTTCAAAATACTCAGATTGATCCGCCCGTCGATATTCAGATTGTTGACGACATTGTCTTTCAGAGCAATCGTGCCGTCGACGACGAGATTCGAGCCGCCGCCCGCGAATTTCGCGCTTTCGACGACGATTTGATTCATATCGAACCGCACTGCGACCGGCTCGACGGCGGCGATCGGCGTGTCGCCGATCTGCAGGGCAAGCTGCGTAAAATCAGCCGAGCCTTTCAGATTGGCGGTTGTAAATTCGCGCACACCGCTCGCGTTGATGCTCGAAAGATTTCCTTCCAGAAAAACCCTGCCCGTTGCTTGCCCGTTGATCGCAATATCGCCGGGCTGGCGGACAAGCGCGATAAACGGCGCAAGTTCCGTGTTATTGAAAGTCGTTTCGGCGCGAAAAGGCAGATTCGGGTCGGCAAAATTGATGTTCGCCGTGATGTTTTGCTGTTGTCCTTCAAGATTGGCGGTCAAACTTGCGTTGAGCTGTTGATTTTCCGTCTTGCCGTTAAACGTGACTTCGCCGAGCGCGTTGCCGTTAAACGTAACGCCCGTTCCCGTGCCGTTGAAATTGATCTCATAGCTTTTCGAATCATCGGTTCTGCCCGTCGCTTTGGCGGTTAAATTAATCGTTCCGCCGATGTCGGGAATTTTTTCGCTGCTCGGAATAAACGGTCGAATCCGCGCAAACGGGATTCCTTTGCCGTCGATATTGAAATCAAACGCGGTCGAATCGGTTTGATAAGTTCCTTTCGCCGTGAGCGTTCCTTCGCCGAATTTGGCGTTGAAGGTTTCGAGATTGACGGTATTTCCCGCAAAGGTCAGGCGCGTGTCGAGCGTGTCGAAGGTCTGCCCCTGCAATGTCCCGTTTTTCGCCGTCAGATTCGCTTCGCCCTGCATCGCGTTCGGCAAACCGCTCAGATTCAGAGTTCCCGAAGTGTCGGCTTGCAGACCGCGCAGAGATTCGGGCAAATCGACCGGCAAAGCCGCCAAAATGTTGCCCGTGTTGATATTTGTCAGCGTTGCCTGCACGGAAATATTGTTCGTCCCGCCGCTCGGGATATTAACGTTGAACGCGAGATTGCCGCCATCCGGCTCCTGCAAGACGCCGTTTTTGAGTTCGGTTCCGTCGGGCGAAACGAAAATATCGGTCGCCAGCGAACCGAGCGTTCGTTCGCGCAGGATGAGAAAATCGAGCGAAGCTTTTCCGTCGATCGTTGGATTTGAAACATTGCCCGTCAGCGTTCCGTTAAATTTCAGATTTCCCGCAAATTCGGCTTTGTATTCGTCAGCCTTCTGCTGAAATTCGGGCGATAGATTCAAAACTCTGATGATCCGGTCGATTTCGTGCGCGTCCGTCGAATTCAAGGCGATATTCAGGTTTGAATTGTAGCCGTTCAGATCGAAATTTCCGGTCGCGTTAAATTCGCTTTTTTCGGTGTTCAATCGCGCCACATTGACGTTAAAAAGTCCGTTCGTCGCCGTTGCTTCGACGCGTCCCGTGACGGGAATCAAACCGCGTTCCGCCGTTCCCGCGTTTGCCGAAATGTCGGCAGTCAGGTTTCCGCTCGCGGTTTTGAAATTCGTTCCGTTGAAAGTTAAATTGACTTTGCCGGTCGTTTCGCCTTCGACCGGAACGACGCGACCGCCTTGCAGAGCGAGCAGTTTTCCGAGATCGAGATTTGTAAAATCGGCGTTGATCTCCGAACGGTTCCGGTTATTTAAGGCAATCGTCGCGTTGCCGTTTAATTTTCCGTCCAACACGTCGGCGGTTAAATTATTGAGCGCGACCTGATTGTTGTCGACGACAACCGCCGCGCGCGCCGCGCCGAGCTTGACGCTTCCGACCGTGCCGCCGCCCAAGCTCATATCGGCGCTGGCGCGATAGCTTCCCGCAGGTTCAAGCACAAAAACGGGTTTGTAAATTTTGACGTTTTCGAGATTTCCGCCCTGCGGCAAATCGGAATTTTTCACCAGTGTGACGTTTCCCGCGTCGATGTCGCCCGAAGTTCCTTCGATTCTGCCTTGCCGAACCGTCAAACGAACGCCCGCGATATTCAAAGTCCCCAAGATAGCCGCGTTGGTTTCAACTTTCGCGACTTTCAAATTGTCGGCGGCGACGATCGTTTCGCTCGGAACGTCTTTAACATTAAAATTTTGGGCGACGATCTGACCTAAAGTCGCGCCGTTGGCAAGAAGCTGTTGAGCGGTTAAAGTTTTCGCAAGAAAAGTTGTCGTGCCGTTTTCATAACCGATCCGCGCATCGCTCGCGACGAGATTTTTGAGTTTGTTGTCTTTAAGATCGGCAGTGTTCGAAGTGATCGTGTCGGCTTGGATATCGGTGCGTTTCGGAACGTCTTTGATGCGCAGATTTTTCGTCTTGACGCCTTCCATCTGAAAAGCTTTGGTCTTGAATTTTCCGGCGTTCGCGTTCGGCGCGGAAACATTCGTCACGCCATCGTTCGAGTCGAGCTTGATATTGGAAACCTGCAAATTTTCAATATCGAAACCTTTCGACGAAAACGTCCGCGTCCGTGCATTGCCGAGCGTGACGCCGAATTTTTCTTCCTTGTATTCGGCGACTGCGTCGGAGATGAAAAGTCCGCCGAGCGTTCCGAAAGGCGTTTTGGCGGCGGCGGCTTGGAGTTCGCCGACCCATTTAAAATCGGTTCCGCTGCCGCGAATCATTCCGACGAGCTGCGGGTAATCGATCTTAAAATCTTCAAAAGTAAGAAGCTGGGCGATCGCCTTGCCGTTCGCTTCATACATCGAGCCTTGCCCCGTCACGTCGGCATTGACGTTCAAGCCCTTCAGATAAATATTCGAAGCCGACAACGATTCGGAGAAAATCTCGCCGTTGACCTTGTAATTTTCGCCTTCGCCCGAAACCGTTCCCTTAAAATTCCCTACTCCGCGCAAGGGCGTGCCGAGCGGAAAGACATTCGAGGTCTGCGTCAGATCAACTGTCGATTCGATTTCAAAGTTGTATTTCGGCGATTCCCAACCGTCGATTCTGCCTTTTAAGGTTGATTCGCCGATCGGCGTGGTCAGCTTCAAACCGGTAATGTCCGCGCCTTTTGAATCGGTGATGCCCTGCACGCGCAGATCGATTTGTTCGAGCTTGCTTTCGCCGTAAACAAAATTCGAGTCGGTCGTCGTCAGGTCGAATTTATAACGTTTCTGCTCGTCGGGAACTTCGTAGCTTTCCGGCTCGATCGCGAGCAGAACATTTTTCGCGTCGCCGCCGAGCTTGCGCTCGACATCGCCGTAATGCACGAGACCGTCTTTGAGATTGAATTTAGTTGACGAATAATTAAAGTTAATGCGGTTTTGTTCTTCGACAAATTGCAGGTTTGAAAAATTGGATTTGCCGTTTTCGTCGAATTTGACCCAAACCTCCGCGCCGTTAATATCGGTCGAATCAACCGTAATATCGCGCGAAAGCTGCCACGCATAAAGATTTTTGACGGTTAAACCGATCTTGCCTTCACGGATAAAAAACAGTTTTTCGCCCGTGAGCTTGTCGTTGAAAGTCGCGTTTTTGAGTTCGAGTTGAAGAGGCGCGACCGTCAGGCGAAAAGTGTCGGCAGAAAAAACAATGCCGATGCGTTCCATTTTGGCGACAAATTGCTCTTTGACGTAGTTGTCGAAAACGCCGTAGCGATAAAAAACAACCAGCAGGATCGCCACCAGGACAAGCAGAATTCCCAACGCGCCCGAAGAAATTGCGGCATTGCGCCGTGTGAAATATCTGCGCCGCTGTGCTGTCGGCGAAGTTTCTTCCGCGAGCGTTTCCTGCGGTTCGGTCTCTTCTGTTTGTTCGGTCTGATTGTTGTTTTCTTCAGACATTTTTTACCCCTTGAATGATGTCTAATTTTTACAAACCGACGGTTTCGGCTATTTCCAAATCAAAGCCTTCGATCGCCGTGATACGCGGGGGATGATTGGACAAAAGCCGGATTTTGCGCACGCCCAGATCGTTTAAGATCTGCGCGCCGATGCCGTAATCGCGGAAGCTTCCGTAACCCGTTTCGCGCCGCGCGGTCTGAAAATCCAAATTTTTGTCCTGCATCAACGCGTAAGTCTGCAACTGATGAATCAAGTCTAAATTATGCTCGCGCTGACGTAAATAGAGTATCACGCCTTTGCCTGCTTCGGCTATTTTTTTCAGGGAAGAGCTGATTGCTGTTGAAGCTTCGCCAAGTTTTGAGCCAAACATGGCGAACGTAATATTCTCCGTTTGGACGCGCACTAAAACCGCTTCGGTTGTCTGCGAAAAATCGCCCATCGTCAAAGCGACATGTGTTTCGCCGTTAATCACGTTTTCGTAAATGACCGCCCGGAACGTGCCGTAGTCGGTCGGCAAATCCGCTTCGACAACTTTTCGGACGAGAGTTTCCTTATGAATCCGGTAGCGGACAAGGTCGGCGACAGAAATGATTTTCAAATCGTGTTTCTCGGCGAAAACTTCGAGTTCGGGCATTCGCGCCATCGTGCCGTCGTCGTTCATAATTTCGCAGATCACGGCTGACGGATCAAGTCCGGCAATGCGTGCCATATCAACGCTCGCCTCGGTTTGCCCGACGCGCACAAGCACGCCGCCGCGTTTCGCACGAAGCGGAAAAACGTGTCCGGGACGCGCTAAATCCGTTGGTTTCGAGTCGGGATTGACGGCTGTCAGAATCGTTTTGGCGCGGTCAGCCGCCGAAATTCCGGTCGTTACGCCTTCTTTGGCTTCGATCGAAACCGTGAAAGCCGTGCCGAAACCCGAAGTGTTTTCGCTCGTTTGCGGCGCTAGCTGGAGAAAATCGCAGCGCTCTTCCGTAAGCGGCAGACAAATCAGCCCGCGACCGTGAACCGCCATAAAGTTTATGAGCTCGGGCGTGACTTTTTCCGCCGCGCAAACCAGGTCGCCCTCGTTTTCGCGGTCTTCGTCGTCAACAATAATTATCATCTTGCCGTTTCTTATGTCTTCAACGGCTGCTTCAATCGTCGCAAGTGGCATCTTCCAATTTTGGATTTTAGATTTTGGATTTGCGATTTTACGGCAAATCTTTTGTAAAAAATAAATTTTAGCTAAAACAATTGTCATTTACCATTTACCATTTACCATTTACCATTAAAAAATGTCGTTTGAACTAAAACTCGCCCTCAAATATTTTTGCGCACGGCGAAAATCTTTGGCGCGTTTTACGTCGATCGTCGCGGTGGTCGGTATCGCGGCGGGCGTCGCGAGCTTGATCGTCGCTCAATCGCTGGCGCGTGGTTTTGCCGATGAAATGCGCGACAAAATTCTGGCGAACACTTCGCACATCTCAATCTTTCTGAAAGACGGCAAGGAAATTTTTAATCAAAAGGAGATTGAGGAAAAGCTGAAAGCGATCGAAAACATCCGCGAAGTTACGCCGACGGCTTACGAAAACTCTTTGATCATCGGCGCGGCGGAAACGAGTTACGCAATTATTAAAGTTCAGAATCAAAACAATTTAAAGGGAAGTCAGATTTCCGTCGGCGCACGCCTTGCCGAGAAATTAAACTTAAAACCCGGCGATTCGGCGGAAATCGTGACGCTCGAAATGAACACGCCGTCGCGCGTTTCAATTGCCGCGACTTTTGAAACCGGGCTTTACGATTACGATTCGACGTGGATTTACGTTTCGCCCGAAAAATTCGCGCAACTTCACGGACAACTGCAATTTACACCGACGATTCTAAGTGTTTCGGTCAAAGATATTTACGCGAGCGGCGAAACGGCGCGGAAAATCCGTCTCGAACTGGGCGAAAACTTTAAGGTCGTTGATTGGCAGGAAGCGAACCGCCCGCTTTTTGCCGCGCTCTCGTTGGAAAGAAAAGTGACGCTCGCGATCATTTCGCTGATAATTTTTATCGCCGCGCTGAATATTACGACGACGCTCGCGCTGCTCGTTAATGAACGCCGACTTGACATCGCGATTTTGCGAACTTCGGGCGCGAGAACCAGCAGTTTGATCTCGATTTTTTTGCTCGAAGGTTTATTTCTGGGTTTTACCGGAATTTTTTTCGGCGTGGCGATTGGCTTATTCGGTTGTTTGATCGGAAATTATTTCCGCATTATCAGTCTTCCGGCGGAAGTTTATTCGCTCAGTTACATTCCGCTGCGACCGGAAATTTCGAATATTTTGTTAATAATTTTTATCGCCGTTTTTTTATGTTCGATCGCGACGCTTTATCCGGCTTTAAAGGCAAGCCGCATAAAACCTTTAGAAAATTTGCGGACGCAATAAAAATTTTGGATTTTTCGCCGCTTTGAAACTATATTTAGGAAAGTCTCGGAAAATTCTATCTTGAAAAATTTGTCATAAAAGTTCAGACTCTAAGTTATCACTTTAACAAAAGGTCAAATCACTATTTTTTATGTTTGAACGCTACACGGAAAAAGCACGGCGGGTTATCTTTTTTGCCCGCTACGAAGCTCTGCAATACGGCTCGCAGGTCATTTCGCCCGAACATATCTTATTAGGGCTGATGCGCGAGGATAAAACCATTTCGGCGAGATTCTTCCCGTTCCGGAATAATCTGTCGGTCGAAGCCGTTCGCCGCGAAGTCGAGGAACGGATCACTCTGCGCGACCGGATTCCGCAATCGGCGGAACTGCATCTTTCGCCGGAAACCAAAAAAATTCTGGCGCTGGCGGCGGAAGAAAGCCGCAAGCTGAAAAATCGTCACATCGGTCCCGAACATCTACTGCTCGGCGTTTTGCGCGAAGAAAAATCGATCGCCGCCGAAATCCTTTTTCAATACGGGCTGCGCCTGCAGGATGTGCGCGACGAAGTTGCGCGTCAGAGCGGTTTTTCCGATCTCTATCAGGTCGGCAGAGAAAAAACGGAAACGCCTCATTTACAGGAATTTACACGCGATTTGACAGCGGAAGCCGCGAACGGCAAACTCGACCCGCTGATCGGGCGTGACGGCGAAATCGAACGCGTGATCGAGATTCTTTGCCGCCGGACAAAAAACAATCCGGTCTTGATCGGCGAAGCGGGCGTCGGGAAAACGGCGATTATCGAAGGTTTGGCGCAGCGAATCGTCGAACGAAACGTGCCGACATTTCTGGAAAACAAACGAATCTTGTCGCTCGATCTATCACTGATCGTCGCCGGGACAAAATATCGCGGGCAATTTGAAGAACGTCTGAAAAAAATTATGACGGAACTTCGGGAAAACGACCAGTACATCGTGTTTATCGACGAGCTTCACACACTCGTCGGCGCCGGGAGCGCGGAAGGCACGCTGGACGCGGCAAATATCCTGAAACCTGCGCTTTCACGCGGCGAGATTCAATGCGTCGGCGCGACGACTCCGGCGGAATTCCGCAAATCGATCGAAAAAGACAAGGCTTTAGAAAGAAGGTTTCAGGCGATCAAAGTTGTTCCGCCAAACGAAGAAGATGCGCTGAAAATTATTCAGGGACTCGCCGAAAGATACGAATCTTTTCACCAGATCCGTTATTCGAAAGAAGCACTCGAAGCGGCGGTTTATCAAACGAACCGCTATATTCCCGACCGCTTTTTGCCCGATAAGGCGATCGACGTTTTGGACGAAGCGGGCGCCCGCGCCAAACTTCGCTACGAAAATGATGCCGTCGCCGAGCCTTCGTGGAAGGAAACGGTCGAAAACTGGAAGCGCGCCACGGCGAACGAAGAACAACTGCTCGCGTTTGAATTGAATAATCTGGAAGATTCGTTTTTGGCGGTCGAAGTCACGCGCGAAGACGTCGAAGAAGTGATCGCACGCTGGACAGGTATTCCGATCCAGTCGATCAAACAGGAAGAAGCAAAAAAACTCTTGCAGATCGAAGCCGAACTCCATAAACGCATCATTTCACAGCGTCCGGCAATTTCCGCGCTCGCGCGGGCGATTCGCCGTTCACGCGCCGGACTGAAAAATCCGAACAAACCGGTCGGTTCTTTTCTGTTTTTAGGTCCGACGGGCGTCGGCAAAACCGAAGTAGCACGCTCTCTGGCGGAATTTCTGTTCGGTTCGGAACGCGCGCTGATTCGTTTTGATATGTCGGAATTTATGGAAAAACACGCGGTCGCGAAATTTATCGGCTCGCCTCCGGGCTACGTCGGACACGACGAAGGCGGACAGTTGACCGAAAAATTGCGCCGCACGCCTTATTCGGTCGTGCTGTTCGATGAAGTCGAAAAAGCGCATCCCGATCTGTTCAATGTGCTCTTGCAGGTTTTCGAAGACGGCGTTTTAACGGACGCGCAGGGCAATACGGTCGAATGCAAACACGCGATCTTTATCATGACCTCAAACTTGGGTGCAAGGTTTATTCAAAAACGCGCAACACTCGGTTTTCAGGCAAACGCCGAGGCTTCACGCGAAAAAATGGAAGAGCAGGTGCAGTCGGAAGTCAGAAAAACCTTCGCGCCCGAATTTATCAACCGGCTTGATGAAATTATTATTTTTGATGAGCTCGCCCAAAAAGATTTGTTTGAGATCATTGATCTGCAGGTCGGAAAATTAAACGAAATGCTCGAAAAACGCACTTTGCAGGTTCGTTTGACGAGTGCTGCCAAACAATGGCTGATCGATAAAACCTGCGCCGACCGCAGCTACGGCGCACGACCTTTGAAACGCGCTTTGCAGAAATACGTCGAGGACGAGCTGTCGGAAGCCTTGATCCAAGGCAGTTTAAGCGAAGAAAGTCTGGTCGAGATTTTTTGCGAGAAAGATAAGCTCGCATTTCGCTCGATTCGCCTCGAAGAAACGCTTTTTGAAGGCATCGGGGAACGCACGATTTAGTCCCAAGTTCCAAGTCTCAAGCCTCAGTTTATAATCAAAAACTTGGGACTTGGGACTTGGAACTTGAGACTTTTTTCAGAGTAATTTGCGTGAAAGTTTTATTTACGGCTTTCACGCTTTTTCCTTTTTGCGCTTTTATCTGTATAATTTGAAGATTTGTTGGACATATAACGCGGAAAAGGCAACCAAGCCTAGATTCATTGAATCAAAGTTCGCGTATCAACCCAACGTGGTAACGCCCGCTTTTATCAAAACAATTATTTTGAAATTGTTATTTTATAGTTAGGTTTTCAGGGGCAAATATCATTATCGGCTACACGTTTAGCCGCAAACTTGCAATTATAAGGAAAATCGGTTTTATGCACATTTTTCGCGCTTTTGGGTTTATTTTGTTGATTTTTGCGTTTTCGGCATTTTCAACAATAGCCAAGACAGACGATAAAACAAAGAACTCTCCGAAAACCGGAACGGCGGCGACGCAGCAGCAATTAGTCGAATCCGTTGACATTCAAGGCAATCGCCGTTTAAAAGACGACGATTTGCTTTATTACATCAAAACGCGTCCAGGCGATGTTTTTAACAAAGCACAGCTCGAACGCGATTTACAAGAGCTTCTTTCGCTTAATTTCTTCGATAAAGTCAAAACCCGCGTTTTGACCGAAGAAGGTGTGCGCGGCGGCGTGAACGTCATTTTTGAAGTCGCCGAACTCCCGATCATCCGCGATCTGCAATTTGAAGGCTTGAAAGCCGTTCCCGAGTCGGAAATCCTGAAAGCTTTCCGCGAACAGCGCGTCGGCATCTCGAAAGAATCAATTTACAATCCGGTCAATGCGACCAAAGGCATCCGCGTCATTCGCGAACAGCTTGCCTCGAAAGGTTATCCGAATGCCAAGGTAACGGTTAAGGACGAAGAGGTTTCGGCAACTTCGACGGCAGTAACTTTTGTCGTTGACCAGGGCTACCGTTCAAGAATTGTCGACATCGAGTTTGAAGGCAATACGGTTTTTAAGGACGGCGAACTCCGCGCCCAGCTGCAGCTCATCCGCGAAACCGGGATTATCTCGCGCTTTAAGGGGCAGGACATTCTCGACCTTCGAAAACTTCAATACGATCTAAGAAAAAATGTTCAATCGTATATGTTTTCGAAAGGTTATTTTCAGGCGCGAATCGGTGAGCCGCAAGTTGTCGGTCTCGGTTATAAACGCACCGGATTTCCGATTCTGAGCAATTTTCCGATTCCTTTGATCACGTCAAAAGACGATACTTTGAAAATCATCGTTCCCGTGACGGAAGGCAAGGTTTTCCGCGTCGGCGAGCTGAAGGTCGAAGGTAATTCGATTTTCTCCGAACAACAGATCCTAGGCTATGTCGGTTTGAAAAAAGGTGAGATTGCCGACGGCAAACGCCTTCAGGAAGCAGTTTACGAGGATTTGAAAAAAGTTTACGGTTCGCAGGGTTTTGTGCTTTACAATGCCGAGTTCGACCCGACTTTTAAGGACAATCCGGCAAATCCCAATGAAGGAATCGTTGATGTCACAATTACGATCGACGAAGGAAAGCAGTTTCGTCTGCGCCGCCTGGAATTTGCGGGCAATACCTTTACCCGCGATAAAATTCTGCGCCGCGAAGTGCTGATCAATGAAGGCGATATCTACAATCAGATCGCGCTTGAGACTTCGGTTATCCGGCTTAATCAAACCGGTTATTTCGATCCGATCGACAAAGATCAGGACGTTGAAATCCGTACCGATGAAGAACAGGGCGATGTTGATCTGGTCGTTAAGGTTAAGGAAAAAGGTCGTCAGCAAATTTCTTTGAACGGCGGCATTTCGGGCATCGGCGGTTCGTTTTTCGGGTTGGAATATTCGACCAACAACCTTTTGGGACGCGGCGAAACCGTTTCGTTCCAGTTCGGTGTCGGCAACCGTCAGCAAAGTTTTCAATTAACTTTTCAGGAGCCGTATTTCAAGGATCGCCCGATTTCCGTCGGCTTTTCGCTCTTTGCGACGCGTTATAAATTTTTCGGGGAAGGAACTTTCCTGTCGCAAAATACGGATTTGGTCACCGATATTTTAACCAATCCGTTCAGTCAGGTAACGACCGACGAGGCGAATCTTTTCACGCAGAGCACCTACGGCGCATCGGTTTTTGCCACCGCGCCGCTTTCGGAACTCTTCTTCAAAAAACGCCGTTTCACGCAGTTTTCGCGGGTCGGTTTGACCTATCAAATTTCGGCGACAAGCATTACCGAACCGGCAGTCAATTCGTCAGGCAATATTGCAACGCAGATTCCGGTCATTTATTCGCAGCCGAATATTCTGACCAGCCGCGTCACCGGA
>DATLOR010000452.1:0-4603 GCA_035536135.1 Pyrinomonadaceae bacterium
TTGGATACAATAAAGCACCTGAATTAAGAGGTTTTTACTCTCTGGACAGAAAAACAAACAAGGAAGGCATCCAATTCTCGCTCCAAAGAGGCAATCCGACTGATGAAGTAAAGATTGATATTTCAAAATGAATGGGCAGGATTCTAGTTTGTTTTGCTTTTTAGTTGTCTCAAAAACGACCCTTTTTGAGACGGTTTTTAGTCCAGCAATTTCTCGGTTCTGATGAAATCTTCCAAGCCCTTTTCAAGTTGACGGAGTCCTTCAGTTTCGTCAGTCCCCTGACAGCCCAAATAATGATAAATCGTTTTGTTCGCTCCGCCGCCGTAATAGAAAATTGTTACCGTTTGTTCGTGAGTAATTATTGTTTTACAGTTATCGCCCTCGACATACCTGCCGGATAAATTCAGAAATCCCGCACGGTCAAACTCAGCGGAAAGCCCGTCGAGCCGGGATTTTTCAACGGCGGCTTTCTTGGTCTCGAGACTGCCCCCTCGATTTTGAACAATGACCGAACCGTCGGAATAGATCTCGACCGCATACGCCGGGTAGCCGTACTGATTTTCTTGCTTCTCAAACTTAATGAGAAGCTGGTGCAAACCAATTAAATCGCCTGATTTCTTAGTTTCGTTTTCTACCCGGCACGAACAAACACAGAATAAAATCAAAACAATGATTGTAATTTTCATAGCGGAGACCAACTCAAAATAAAAATTTCGCCCCATAAATAAAACCACTGAGCAGACATATTATTACAAAAAATAATGTTTGCTAATAATTGTGACTACCACTATTTCGCAAACGTTGAATTGAGAGACAACCGATTTAAGTTAGCTGTCTCGAAAACGCCCACTTTTGAGACGGCTCTAAAAGTGGTAAATTGAGGTGTCCCCAAAATGACCCTTTTTAAGACTTTTTTCTGACCAAAAGAATATCTTTAAATATTAAGGCATTTTCCTTAAGTTAATATTTCCCTAATAAAACAGAATAATGTTAGAATTTGCTCACCTTTCTTGATGCCGGAAACCGGACAGCACATCAGCCATTACAAGATTCTTTCTGCGATCGGTGCGGGCGGAATGGGCGAAGTTTATTTGGCTCAGGATTCCAAACTCGACCGACGAGTCGCGCTCAAGATTCTGCCGCCTGCATTTGCTGAAGACAAAGATCGAATGAGCCGTTTTGTGCTTGAGGCGAAGGCGGCTTCCGCGCTTAATCATCCGAACATCATCACGATTTACGAAATCGGCGAAGCGGAAGGCACGCATTTTATCGCCACCGAATTTATCGACGGCGCGACTTTGACCGAATATGCGAGACGCGAACCACTCGATTACATATCCGCATTGGAGATCGCCGTTCAAGTCGCTTCTGGATTAGTTGAAGCACATTCGGCGGGAATAATTCATCGCGATATTAAGCCGGACAATATCATGATTCGCGAAAACGGGCTCGCCAAAATCCTCGATTTCGGAATTGCCAAGTTGTCGGCGCAGCCCGCGGCGGCGAACGGGTCGAGCGAGGATGCGACCGCCATCAAACCGGCGGCGACGACGCCCGGAATGATCATCGGTACGGCAAATTATATGTCGCCCGAACAGGCGCGCGGATTAGCGGTTGATCATCAGACGGATATTTTCAGTTTCGGCGTGGTGTTTTACGAAATGTTGTCGGGCGCATCCCCGTTTGCGGGCGAAACGGTGAGCGATGTGATTGCCGCCGTTTTGACGAAAGAACCGAGCCCTTTGGCAAATATTCTGCCGGAACTCGCGGCGATTGTCCAAAAGACTTTACACAAGGAAAAGCAAAAGCGTTACCAATCGGCGAAAGATTTACTGCGCGACTTGAAGGAGGTTCGGCAGGAATTGGAAATCCGAAGCCGAATCGGACGAAATTCCGCCTCCAATGCTGCCGAACCGAAAACGCAAATTCTCAAGGCGCCTACGACCGCCGAAAATGAAACGCAGAATTCAATCGCCGTTTTGCCGTTCACGAACATAAGTGCCGACGAGGAAAACGAATATTTCTGCGACGGTTTGGCGGAAGAACTGCTTAATGCGCTTTCAAAGATCGAAGATTTGCGCGTCGCGGCACGGACGTCGGCGTTTTCGTTCAAGAATAAAAATGTCGAAGTCAGCCAAATCGGCAAGACTCTGAACGTCAAAACGATTCTCGAAGGCAGCGTCAGAAAAGCGGGAAACAAATTAAGAATCACGGTTCAGCTCATCAACGCGGCGGACGGCTATCATTTGTGGAGCGAGCGCTATGACCGCGAGATGCGGGACATTTTCGACGTGCAGGACGAAATCGCGCTGGCGGTCGTCGACGCGTTGAAATTGAAGCTGTTCGGCGCGCTTAGAGAGGCGGTGCTGAAGCGTTACACAGATAATACCGAGGCGTATCAGCTTTACCTGAAAGGACAGTTTCAATACGGCAAACATTCCGAGGCGGGCTGGCGGAAAGCCATTGAATATTTCGAGCGGGCGTTGGCGCTCGAACCGAACTATGCCCCCGCTTATGCCGGGATCGGCGCTGCCGGCAACGCCTTATGGTATTACGGTTATGATGCCCGTCCGGAAGCGTTAGCCGAAGTTCGGGCGGCAATCGCCGAAGCGTTGGGAATAGATGCCGATTTGTCCGAAGCTTATCGTTCGCAGGCACTGCTGGAATTTTTCGCGGATTGGGATTTTCCGGCAGCGGGGCGGAATCTCGCGCGCGCGCTGGCGCTCAATCCCAATGATGCGGCGGCACATAGCTGGCATGGCTTTTGGCTGATCGTCATGGGGCAGCGCGAACAATCCGTGAAAGCCGCCCGGCGCGCTCTTGGACTGGACCCGCTTTCTCTCGCGAGTGGAGTCATCGCGGGCTGGACGCTCTGGTTTGCCGAAAGGTACGAAGAGAGCCTCGCGCTGGCGCAAACCCTGCTGGAAATAAACCCGCATTTCGGTGAAGGATTCCGTTTGCTGGGTCTGTCTCACTGGGGTTTAGAAAATTATGAAGCGGCGGCAGAGGCACTGCAAAAAGCGATCGCCGAGGGGACAACGATAATTGCCCAAGCAAATCTTTGCGGAGTCTATGCCAGCGCCGGCAAACAGGCGGAAGCACGGCAAATCCTTCAACAAATCCGAGAAGTGAGGGAAAAAAGCTACGTGCCCGCGGTGGCGCTGGCTTATTGCTATGCCTTTCTCGACGAAGTTGAGGAAGCGTTCGTCTGGCTCGAGCAAGCGTTAGCGGAACGCAACGGCGAGTTGGTTTTTTTGAACGCCTTGCCCGACCGTTGGATTTCGTTCCACAGCGATCCGCGTTTCGACGACTTGCGGCGGCGCATTGGATTGCCGACAGAGGAAGAGCGGCAAACCGTTGAATCGCCCGAAGCCAAAACCGCAATACTTTCATCCGGGGAATTGAAAACCGAGCAACCCGATAATTCAAAAACACGAAACGAGAGCGGCGAAATAAACGCTGAGCAAGCGAACAATCTAAAATCCGAAATCCCAAATCCGAAATCGAAATGGTGGTTGTTCGGATTGCTCGGTCTGCTCGTCCTCGCCGTCAGCGGATTCTTCGGCTCCAAATACTTCGTTTCCAATAAACAAATCGAATCGATCGCCGTGATGCCGTTCATCAACGAAAGCGGCAACTCGGACGTAGAATATTTGAGCGACGGGATGACCGAAACGCTCATCAACAGTCTTTCGCAGGTTCCGAATTTATCGGTCAAAGCGCGTTCGTCGGTGTTTCGTTACAAAGGCAAAGAGCTCGATCCGAAAAAGATCGCATCGGAATTGAATGTCCAGGCGATTCTGACCGGGCGCGTCGTCCAGCGCGGCGATCAGTTGACGCTTAATCTGGAATTGATCGATGCCCGGACCGAAAACCTCCTGTGGGGCAATAAATACGACCGCAAAGCCTCTGACCTGGTTTCGCTGCAAAGCGAGATCGCCCGCGACGTTTCCGGGAAGCTCAAAGCCAAACTTTCCGGCGCCGACGAAACGAGACTCGCCAACAATGGAACGACCGATTCCGAAGCCTATCAATCTTATTTGAAAGGACGCTACTTTCACTCCAAAGGAACAAATAACGATGTGCAGCAAAGCCTCAAGTATTTTCAGGAAGCGGTCAATTTAGACCCGAAATTCGCCCGCGGCTATGCCGGTCTGGCTGACGCTTACACGCTGCTCGGAACGGTTTACAATTCGACCGTTTTGCCGGCGGAAGTTATGCCGAAAGCCAGAACGGCGGCGGAAAAAGCGATCGAGCTCGATCCGAACCTGAGCGAAGCGTATACGGCGCTCGCATGGGTAAAATTTCGTTTCGACTGGGACTGGGCGGGCGCGGAAAAAGACTTTAAAAAAGCCATCGAGCTCGATCCGAACAACGCGCAGGCGCATCAATGGTACGGCGAATATTTGTCTTGTGTGATGCGCGAGACGGAGGCGATCGCGGAGCTGAAACGGGCGCGCGAGCTCGAACCGTTTTCGCTGATTATGAACTGGAATGTGGCGAAAGGGTATCTCGGATTTCGCCGCTTCGACGAAGCGATCGAGGAAGCGAAAAATGTTTTAGAGATGGATAAAAATTATGTGCCGGCTTACCGAATTCTGCG
>DATLOR010000453.1:0-5488 GCA_035536135.1 Pyrinomonadaceae bacterium
TTTTGCGCTTTGCGCGCAAGCGGACAAAGATGTCCGCGCTCCAATTATAAAAATTATGTTACATCCGAAAATTTTAGACATAACCCGAACCGCGCTCGTCGTGATCGATCTTCAGGAAGCCTTTCGTTCGGCGATGCCCGAATTTCCGCAGATCGTTTCGCGGGCGGCGATGGCGGTGCGCGGGTTTCAGATTTTAAACGTTCCCGTGATCGTGACCGAACAATACCCGCAAGGTTTGGGCAAAACAGCGGAAGAAATTTTGTTCAGCTTGCCAGACGATTACGAGCCGCTCGAAAAAACTACGTTTAGCTCGTGTATCGCGCCGTTTATCGGAAAACTGAATGATTTAGGCGCAAAGCAAATCGTTTTGTGCGGACTCGAAACGCACATCTGCGTCAATCAAACGGCGCACGACCTGCTCGCGAACGGTTTTGAAGTTCATCTTTTGACCGATGCCGTCGGCTCGCGCTATTCGCAAGACCGCGACGCGGGACTTTCAAAAATGCTCGCGAGCGGCGTGGTCGCGGCAACCGTCGAAATGTCGCTTTTCGAGCTGATGCGCGACTCGAAACACGAACAATTTAAGGAAATTCAGAGTTTGATCAAATAGCCACAAAAAGCACAAAACGCGCAAAAATAACTTTTATATTTTTTGCGCGTTTTGTGCTTTTTGTGGCTAATCATCCGTGCCTTTGACGCAATACGACCAAAGTTTTACCATTAAACTTTCACTCAAAACTTATGGATATTTTAGCTTCTCTAAACGACCGACAACGCGAAGCCGTCACCACCACGGAAGGCGCGGTTTTGATCCTCGCGGGCGCGGGTTCGGGCAAAACGCGCGTGATTACCGTGCGCATCGCTTATCTGATTCTGGAAAAAGAAGTTCCGCCCTATAACATCCTCGCCGTTACGTTTACCAACAAAGCGGCGGGCGAGATGCGCGAACGCGTGACGGAATTGATGAAAGGTCAAAAGATGCAGTCGGCTCCGCTCGTGACGACTTTTCACTCGCTCTGCGTGCGGATCTTGCGCCAGGACATCGAGCATTTATCCGAGGGCTACAATAAATCCTTCACGATCTACGACACGGACGACTCATTGAAAGTTATCAAGGCGTGCATCAAAGACGTCGGGTTCGACGAAAAACAGCTCGCGCCGCGGCAGGTTTTGAATGCGATCTCCGGCTCGAAAAATCGCGGCGAGGATTACGAATTATATGCTTCAAAGGTCGAATACACCGACGAAAAACGCGCCGCGATCGCGCGGGTTTTTAAAATGTATGAAGAACGTCTGAACAACGCCAACGCGCTCGATTTTGACGATTTGATGATCAAAACCGTGCGGCTCTTGCGAACCAATCAGGAAGTCCGCGATAAATATAACAACAAATTCAAATACATTCTCGTTGACGAATATCAGGACACGAACGCCCTGCAGTTTGCGCTCATCAATCATCTGACCGAAAAACAGCAGAACATCTGCGTGGTCGGGGATGACGCACAGTCGATTTACGGGTTCCGAGGAGCTGATATTGCGAATATTTTGTCGTTCGAGGAGCATTACCCGAACGCCAAAGTGATTATGCTCGAACAGAATTATCGTTCGACGCAGACGATTCTCGACACGGCGGACGCGATCATCAAAAACAACGAAGGTCGCAAGGACAAAAAGCTCTGGACGGCGAATCCGGACGGCGACAAGATCTTTTATCACCAGGCGTTTGACGGCGACGGCGAAGCCAGGTTTGTCGCCTCGAAGATCGAAGAACATCGCCGCCGGAATCCGCAGGACAGAATTGCGATTCTTTACCGGACGAACGCGCAATCGCGTGTTTTTGAAGAATCCCTGCGCCGTTACCGCATTGATTACAACATCGTCGGCGGATTTTCGTTTTACGAACGCGCCGAAATCAAAGACGTGATCGCGTATTTGAAATTGGCTTTGAATCCCTTTGACGACATTGCGCTTCTTCGCGTAATCAACACGCCGACACGCGGTTTCGGCAAAACTTCGCTCGACGAATTACAGCATCGCGCCAAGGATTTCAGCGTTTCGATGTGGGAAACGATTTCGATCATCACGGGTTTGGAATTCAAGGAGCGACTTAATTTAACGCCCCGCGCTCTGGAATCGCTGAAAAAATTCAAACAGACGATCGAAAATCTGCAGATGAAGGTTGCCGATGCTTCGCAAAGCGATAAACCGGTGACGGAAGTCGTGATGGCGGCGATCGAAGATACGGGTTATGCCAATATGCTGCGCGCCGAAAATACCGACGAATCGGCAACGCGGCTCGAAAATTTGGAAGAGCTCGTCAACGCGGCGGTCGATTACGACAAACAGGAAGAAAGTGGACTGCGGGATTTTATCGACCACGCCGCACTCACGTCGGACACCGACAAATTCGACCGCAACGCGGCGGTCACGATGATGACCGTCCACGCCGCCAAAGGTCTGGAATTTCCGGTCGTCTTTCTCGTCGGTTTGGAAGACGGAATTTTCCCGCACTCGCGCTCGATCAACGACCCGAAGGAACTCGAAGAAGAACGGCGGTTGGCGTATGTCGCGATCACCCGCGCCGAAAAGGTTTTGTATATTTCGCATTCGATGCGCCGGAGAGTTTACGGCGAGGAAATGGCGGCGGAACCTTCGCAGTTTTTAAACGAAATGCCGCTCGAACTGATCCACGATCTATCACGCGGCTCATCGTGGCTTTCTTTTGCCAAAAGCAACGCCAATAAAACCAACAAACACGCCATGAGCGCGCTTCGCGGCGAAAACCGCCCGGAAAAACCGAAAAATCTCTACACCGGAAAAACCTACAATTCGGCGGAAGCGATCGCCGATTTTTTCAACAAAAAGAAAGGCGACAATCCCCCGCCGACCATTCAGAAACAGCCGTCGGGTTTTGATAAATTAAAAAACCTGTCGGAACAATCGAAAGCTCAAAACCCGAAACCCGCGCACGATGAAAAAGGCTTCACGCCGGGCGCGCACGTGCGCCACGCGAAATACGGTAAAGGCTTGGTTCTGCGCCGCGAAGGCACGGGCGACAACGTGAAATTGACCGTCAGTTTTCCCGGATTCGGACAGAAAAAACTGATCGAAAAATTTGCCAATCTCGAAAAGGCATAGCTTTTGCAGTTATTAAAATCGAATAAAAAGCTGTATTGATTTCATTCAGTTTAAAAGGAGATTTTTCAGATGCAAAAGTTATTTTCGGCGATTTTAGGAGCGAGTTTTCTGATGCTGGTCGGCTGTCAGCCCGACACGTCAAACGTTAATACGAATCGGGTTAATACCAACGTAAATTTATCCAATACGTTTAACGGCAACACAAATTCAAACGCGAACGTTTCGAGCGTTAATTCGGATTCGACGATTTCGGAAACCAAAGAGCCTGACCAGTATCAGGCGACAGTTCAATTAAAACTGGAAGCGACGAGCGACAAAAATGCGGCGAGTTTGCCCGCAATTTCGGCAAATGTGGCGCGTAGTGCCGCCGACCGCCGGATGGAATTTAACCTGCCGAACGGCGATAAGATCGTTTATCTCGACAAAGATGGAACGACCTATGTGCTTTTGCCGAACCGCAAACAATATGCGGTTTTGGATAAAGAATCGATGGGTTTTGAAGTTCGTCAATTGATGATGCCCGAGCAGATCGTCAATCAGGTGAAAGCCATCAAAGGCGTCGAACGCGTCGGCGAGGAAAACGTCAACGGTCGCACGGTGATCAAATACCGTTACGGCGCGGTCACGAATACGCAGACGCAAGCCGGACAAGTTCAGACCGAATCTTTCTTATTGATCGATAAGGAAACGGGCTTGCCGCTTCATTCGGAAACGGTTTCGCAGTCGCAAAACGGCAACGTTCAGGGCTATCAGGGTTTGCGCATCGTCACGGAAATGAGCAACATCAAAACCGAAACAACGCCCGATCTTTTTGCGGTGCCGTCAGCGGATTATCAAAAAATCGATTCGGCACAGGTCAAATCGCAGGTCGAACTGATCTTTAATGCCGTCGGTTTGCTATTGAAAAACACCTTGAATTCGGCGCAGAACAGTCAGAATTCAAATACCAATACGGCAGTGCCGATGACTTCGCCGACCGCCGCTAAGTAGAAGAGAGGAAAGGGAGAAAATCTGATTTTAAGATCGGCTTTTCTCCTTAAAATTTTATGAACAGAACTGCAACATTTATTGTCGGAAGTTTGGTCGGCTTAATTATCGGGGGCGTTTTGACGTTTTACCTTTTTGTCGGCGTGCCGCGCGCGGCGATTGCGCCCGGAAACCCGATTCTGCCCCCTGACGCCGGCGGAACTCCGCCCGCAACCGCGCAGATCGTTTTGAAACAGGACTTTTTTAATGAAGTTCTGAAATCGATCTTCCGCGATATGAGCGCGCCGTCTTTTCCTTTAAGTTTGACGGAAAGCCGCAATTCGGAAAATTCAAGTTCGGCAAATTACGCGATGCTGCAGGACGGCGGGTGCGACGGGCGGATCACGCTTTTGCCCGAAGGCAGCGGTGTGCAGAGCGTTTTGAAATTCGAGAACGGCAAGATCAATGCGCCGCTCGCCTTTCGCGGAAGTTACAATTCGATGTTCGGCTGTCTGAATTTTTCGGGCTGGACGCAGGCAAACCTCGAACTGCGCTTTGATGCCGCACAGCAAACCGTTCTCGGTCAACTCAATATCGAAACCGTTAATCTCGACGGCGGCGCGTCCGTTTTCGGCGGAATCGTAACGCCGCTCGTTCAGAAAACTTTGAACGACCGCGTCAACCCGATCCAGATCTTGCAGGGCAAACAGATCGCTCTCAATCTGCCGATCGCCGCGACCAACGGGAATATGAAAGCCGATGTCAAAGACGTTCGCGCCGAGGTCAAGGACAACGCACTGAATCTTTACGTGATTTACGAATTTAACGGCAAAAATACAAATCAAACGGGTTTTTGATTTACGCCGCTTTCAAAAAAAATAAAATTCTCTTAAAATTTGCGTGGCGCAAGCTTTGAGGAGAATTTTATGAAAAACAAATTAACAATTTTAGCGGCTATTTTATTACTTTTGACCGTCGGCTTCGGGTGTAGTTTGATCGACAAAGCGACGTCGGGCGGCTCGTCCGACAATTCAACCACCACAACTCCGGGCAATTCATCAAACCCGAATGACGGGGCAAAAACCGGCGTTGCCGAATGCGATGAATTTCTCGATTTGCTTAATAATGACCAGAAAAAACCCGACGAAGATCTATTTTCACGCAAGATCCGTGAATATGCGATAGACTTTGCCAAAGAAACCATCAAAAAGAACATCGAGGAAAATCAGGGCGACAAGCAGAAAATTGCCGACGGCTGTAAAAAAGCCAAGGAAGATTACCTGAAGAAAAAAGAGGAAAAGAACAAAGATTCTCAAAAGGAAGCTGAAAAAAACAGCAATACTCAAAAACTTTAATAATTGGAGCGCGGGCATCCCTGCCCGCC
>DATLOR010000454.1:0-2855 GCA_035536135.1 Pyrinomonadaceae bacterium
AACCCGATGCCTGCGCCGCCAAATTTCCCGATATTGCGCGGCAGCTGCTCGAATTTAAATACGGCGACGGTCTGGAAGTCGCGATGGGCGGCGGTCGGTCGAAATTCCTGCCCGCCGAAGTGACCGATCCCGAGTATCAAAGACTGGCGGGCGAACGGCTCGACAAACGCGATCTGACGCGGGAATGGGTTGCCAAATACAAAGATTCGGCGTTTGTCTGGAATAAAGAAGGTTTCGATAAGATCGACCCGAAAAAAACGAATCATCTGCTGGCATTATTCGAACCTTCAATGATGCAGTATGAATACGACCGTCCGAAAGATGCGGGCAAAGAGCCTTCGCTGACGGAGATGACGACAAAAGCGATCGATATTTTATCGAAAAACAAAAAAGGTTTTTTCCTGATGGTCGAAGGCGGCAGAATCGATCACGCGCATCACGCCGGCAACGCGTTTCGCGCTTTGACTGAAACGATCGAATTATCGAACGCCGTGCGGGCGGCAGCCCAAAAGGTCAATCTCGACGAAACCTTGATAATCGTCACGGCTGACCACAGCCATACGTTTAATATGCTCGGTTATCCGGTGCGCGGCAACAACATTCTCGGGCTCGTTCGCGAGGTTGACGACAACGGAAACCCGGAAGCCGACTACAAAAAAGACGCGCTCGGATTACCCTATACAACCTTAAATTACATCAATGGCAGAGGTTTTATCGGCGCGACCGACCTGCTCGCCGAAGGTCCGAAATTTTTCCAGGAAGAACCGCGATCTTTTATGCCGATCAAAAACGGTCGTCCCGACCTGTCAACGGTTGATACAACCAATCCTAATTATTTACAGGAGGCGATGATTCCGCTGCGAAGCGAAACGCACGGCGGCGAAGACGTCGCGATTTTTGCAACCGGTGCGAATGCGTATATAATTCGAGGGTCAATGGAGGAAAATTGGATTTTTTACGTGATGGCAGATGCCTTTCGTTTTAAGAAACCATAGAAACATTACAGAAAATCGACCGATATGAAAAAAAATAAATCAGTTAAAATCGTCCTGAGCTTGCTAATCCTTGTGTCAATTGTTGCGCCCGGTTTCGCCCAACGCGGTCGAAAACCGATAATTTTTGCGGTTTTGAACGAAGGGAAATCGCTTGAACCGATTGCCTTTATTGAAAAAGGCAAGCTGACACCGCCGGTCGGCGGCGACAGCGATCAAAATGTCATTGCCGCGTTCAACAAAACCTATTACACTCCGAAAGCTGCTTATCGTTTGATCTTCGGCGGCGCAAATGCGGGAACGGCAACAGTTCTCAGCTCGGATGCAAAAGCCGAATGCGCAAAAAATACGGCGCAGGTTTCCGTTAGTTCGACCAAAACAAAACTCGGCGGTTTTGTGATGGCTTTGGCGACCGATGCCGCCGCGAAAAAAGCCGCGTCTGGTCTACGCCGCAAACCGGCTCCGGCGGAACGCGCCGAGATCGAATCGCTCGTCCGCGCCGAATTTGCAAATCAGAAGGTTGCGGCAAGCGCGATAAAAAATCTGCATTATCACAATCTGACCGCACTCGACGTGGACAACGATAAAAAAGCTGATTTTGTCGGCTCGTTTTGGGTCGATTCCGGCAAAACCGAACGCGCTTTGTTGTTTTTCATCGCCGAAAAAAATGCGAAGGGCAAATACGCCTTCGGTTACAGCGAGTTCCGGATCATTAAACAGGAAGATGTGATGAGCAATGAAATCAAAAGCGTTGACGAAGGCATTTATCACGAACTTCTACTTGATGTTTTCGATTACGATAACGACGGTGTGAGCGAAATTTTTACTTACATCCCGTCATTTGAAGGCACGGGTTTTAATGCCTACAAACGCGAAAACGGCTCATGGAAAAGAAGCTTTGAAGGCTCGAATTATCACTGCGGTTATTAAATTCCGGTTTTCTGTAAATTTAAAGACAAAGGCGAAAGTTTTACGCTTTCGCCTTTTTTCTTTATGATAGATATTTTGCGAAATGTATGAAAATCGTTTTTATGGGAACGCCGAACGCGGCGGTTCCGAGTTTGGAAAAAATTTTGCAGGACGGGCACGAAATTGTCGCGGTCTACACGCAGCCCGACCGACCCGCAGGTCGCGGAAATAAATTGACCGCGCCGCCGGTCAAAGAATTTGCTGTGCAGAATAATTTGCCGGTTTTTCAGCCGACGCGCATCAAAACGCCCGAGACTTTGGAAACTTTCAGATCTCACGCTGCAGATGTCGCGGTGGTCGTTGCTTACGGGCGAATTTTGCCGCCAGGTTTTCTCGAAGCATTTCCGAACGGCGCGATCAACGTGCATTTTTCGCTGCTTCCGAAGTATCGCGGAGCGGCACCCGTCAATTGGGCGATCGCGGGCGGCGAAAAAATAACGGGCGTGACGACGATGCAGATGGATGTCGGGCTCGATACGGGCGATATTCTGCTTCAAAAGGAAATCGAGATCGGCGCGGCTGAAAATTCGATCGAATTGATGCAAAAGTTATCAATTGTCGGCGCGGATTTGCTGTCGGAAACTTTGATGCATCTCGATAAACTGGCGCGGATTCCGCAAAATCATGATTTGGCGACGCTCGCGCCGATCATGAAAAAAGAGGACGGCAAGATTGATTGGAACCGACCGGCGCAGGAAATCGCCAATCGCGTGCGCGGTTTTCAGCCGTTCCCGACGAGTTTTTCTGCATTTCAGGATAAAAAACTGACGATTTGGAAAGCGAAAGAAATTCAAGATTCAGCATTTAAGATTCAAGATTGTGGTGAAATATTAGAAGCAAAAAGCGACAAACTTTTTGTGGCTTGCGGAAATCAAACGGTTTTGCAAATCGAAG
>DATLOR010000455.1:0-14860 GCA_035536135.1 Pyrinomonadaceae bacterium
ACAAAATTCCCGCATTTTCGGAGAAAAGAGATAACCAAGATTTGATCTCTGTTTTTTCTTATATGATAAATGTAGTAATTTATGTAATTATTTCGGTAACTTAATTTACCTGCGAAAGCAGAGCGCGGCAAGCATCCGGTAAATATATGACCCCGCAAAAATGGAAAAAAGTAAAATCCGTATTCTCCCAGATATTAAACCTGCCGTCCGAGCAGCGCCCGGATTTCCTGGACCGTGTCTGCGCGGACGATGCGGAATTGAAGCACGAGGTCGAACATCTGCTTGTTTCCTATAACGAAAACGATCCTTTTCTGGAAAACTCTGCCATCGAAGAAATCGCCGATATAATTTTTGAGCAAAAAAAAGATACCAATGATTTTTTCGCAGCTGCGGAAAAACCGTTTTTTGAGCCGGGAGTCGTTCTCAATGCGCGTTATGAAATAATCCGTCAGCTCGGCAAAGGCGGGATGGGCGAAGTATATCTGGCGAACGATTTGAAAATCAACCGCAATGTTTCATTGAAAGTTCTTCAGTCGGATGTCGCTTCAAACAAAGAACGCCTCAGAAGATTCCATCAGGAAGCCAAAGCAATTTCGGCTTTGAATCATCCGCACATAATGACGATCTTTGAATTCGACAAAACCGCCGATGAAATTCAATTTATCGTCGGCGAATTCATTGACGGCAAAACCCTTAACGATTACCGGAATCGTGAAAAACTGGGCATCAGCGAAGTCCTGGAAATTGCGATCCAGGCGGCATCCGCACTTTCGGCGGCGCACGATGCCGGAATCGTTCACCGCGACATCAAACCCGAAAACATCATGGTCCGGCCTGACGGATACATCAAGGTTCTCGACTTCGGATTGGCAAAACTCATTCAGCCGAAGAGTTTTCGCATTTCCGATTCGGAAGAGATGACGCGCGAATTTAACTCGACGCATCCCGGGGCGATCATGGGAACCGCCGCGTATATGTCGCCCGAACAGGCGCGCGGAACCAAAATAGATATTCGCACGGATTTATGGAGCCTCGGGGTCGTGATCTATGAAACGCTCACCGGGAAGAAACCTTTTTCGGGTGAAACGTCCACGGACATTATGGCGGCGGTACTGCGCGAAGAACCGCGTTCTTTGAGCTCGCATCTGGAAAACGTGCCCGCCGAACTTGAGTGGATCGTTTCCAAATCGCTCGAAAAAAAACCGGAAAGCCGCTATCAAACGGCGAGCGAACTGCGGGCGGATCTGGAAAAGATCAAAAAAATCATCGAGTATGATGCCGATTCCCGGCGTTTATCGAACAAAAGTCTTCAGAATGTCGAAGATAATCCGAACGATAAAACCCTGCCGACGGATAATGCGGGCGGCGCAACTCTCGGCGCGGCTCCCAAACTAACGGAAAACAATGGTAATCATACCGAGAACGGAAATAACAGTACGTTTTCACACAGCGTCGAATATGTTTTCAAACAAGCCCGCTCGCATAAATTCGGCGCGGCGGTCGCCGCTTTGCTGCTTGTCTCTCTGCTGTTTTATACGGCTTACCGCTTCTTTTTCGCTCAAACCGATCACGGGAAAATCGACTCGATCGCGGTTTTGCCGTTCGAGAATCAAAGTCAGGATAAACAATTGGTCTATCTTTCGGACGGTGTGAGCGAAAATCTGATCAATCAGCTTTCCCGTTTGCCGCAGCTCAAAGTAATTTCGAAAAATTCGAGTTTTAAGTTCCGCGAATCAACCGAAGATTTGCAGGCGATCGCCTCAAAGCTGGGCGTTCGCGCCATTGTCACGGGCAGCACCTCGCAAATCGGCGATGATCTGGTGATCAAGTTCGAGGTCGTTGACACATTTGAAAACAAACATCTTTCAGGCGGGCAATATGTCCGCAAAGCCAAAGATCTATTGAAAATTGAAAACGAGATCCCGCAGGCTATTTCCGAACAGCTGAATTTAAAACTGACCGATTCGCAGGTCAAACGGATCGCGACCAACGGCACGGATAACCCGGAAGCGTTTCGCTATTATTTGAACGGTTTGGTCGAATTGAACGGTCCGCAAAATATTCTCGGTCAGTCACTCGAATATTTCCAGAAAGCCGTCGAGCTCGACCCGAATTTCGCCGACGCTTATATTCAGATCGCTTCGATCTACTGGCAGCGGGCAAATGCCAGCGGCAACCCGAAACAATTGATGCCGAAGGTCAAAGAGGCAACCGAAAAAGCTCTCGCGATTGACCCGAATGTCGCCAATGTTCATGTCATGCTCGCCGCTCTAAAAGAATACGAATTCGATTGGCAAAGCGCGGAGCAGGAATACCGGCGGGCGCTCGAACTGAATCCGAATCTGGATTTTGCCCGCAATAATTATGCTTTTTTTCTTTCGGTTCTGGGGCGGCACGACGAAGCGCTCGCCGAGCTCGAGCAGTTCAAGGAACGCGATCCGATCAACATTCGTCAATATTTAACGACGAAAGGAATCATTTTGGCGTGGGCGCGAAAATTCGACGAATCACTTCGGGAATTTCAAAAAATTCAGGCGGCAGATCCGACCGGAAGCGTCGAGGATTTCAGTCTCGGCTACGTTTACGACGGAAAAGGACTGCACCCGGAAGCCGCTCAACACTTTAAAAAAGCGGTCGAGCTCGTCGGCGGCGACGATGAATACAGCATCGCGCTGGTTTTTTTAGCCGCCAGTTACGCCAAAATACCTGAAAAACAAACGGAAGCGCGCCTCATTCTGACCCGGCTCGAAGCGATGAAGACCTATGTTTCTCCCGCGACGATCGCAATTCTTTACACCGCGCTCGATGACAAGGACAAAGCCTTCCAGTCGCTCGAAAAAGCCTATCTGGAAGGTGATCTGCAACTGCGTTTTATCGGTGTCGGATACGAATATGACGGACTCCGCGAAGACCCGCGATTTGCCGATCTCACCCGCCGAATCGGTTTGCAGCCATAATACGACCCGTTTTTCTATAACTCCTATTTCCAATTTCGGTCTCATTTGATTAAAATGAAAACTGCATTTCGATTTATGTATGGATTGTGCGATTTATTCAAAAACGATTAATTTTTGTAATAAATCTGCTTTAATTTGCACAAACTTTAGTTAGATCGCAAATAGTTTTTCAAAAAATACTGATTCAATAAATGGCGAATAAAATTTTAATGCCCAAGCTTTCTCCGACGATGGAGGAAGGACAAATTTCAAGATGGCTCAAGGCTGAAGGCGACGCGATCGAAGCGAACGAAACGATCGCCGAAGTCGATACCGACAAGGCGACGATGGAAATGACCTCGCTCGAAGACGGAGTTTTGCTCAAAATTCTTGTCCCGGCGGGCGATAATGCCAAGCTCAATCAGACGATCGGCATCATCGGCAAGAAAGGCGAAGATTTCTCCGCGCTTTTAGACGACGCGGCGGCTTCGAACGGCAAGAGTTCAGCCCCAAGCCCCGAGTCCCAAGTTCCAAGTCAGGTAGAAGCCCTGAAAGCCGAGGCAAAACCTGAAGCAAAAGCCGAAACGCCTGCGCCGAAAGAAGTGGTCACAGACCAAAAGCCGAAGCCCGAAGACCAGCCGACCAACGGCAGACTGATCGTTTCGCCGATCGCCGCACGGATGGCGGCGGAAAACGGGATCGATCTGAAAACGCTCAAAGGTTCCGGTCCGCAGGGTCGCATCATCAAACGCGACATCGAAGCGGCGATGAGCGGCAGTCAGCAGTCAGCAGTCAGCAGTCAGCCTGAAACCGCGGCGCCAACGCCGAGTTATTCAACCGCCGAAGTTCAGGGCGCATCGGCCTTCCGCGAAGAAAACACTTCGAAAATGCGGCAGATCATCGCCTCGCGTCTGGCGGAATCGATCGGACCGATCCCGACGTTTTACCTGACGGTCGAGATCGAGATGGACAAGGCGCTCGAGTTCCGCAAATCGATCAACGCCGCGCTCAAGGAAGACGAAAAAGTTTCGGTCAACGATGTGATCGTCAAGGTCGCGGCGATGGCATCGCTGAAACACCCGTTCGTCAATTCGAGCTACCGACACGACAAGATTCGTTTCTACGAAGACGCCGATGTCGGCGTGGCGGTCGCGATCGACGAAGGATTGATCACGCCCGTCATTCGCGGAGCGAACAAAAAAGGCATCGCGCAGATTGCCAAAGAAGTTAAGGAATTGGCAGGAAGAGCGAGAGAGAAAAAACTCCAGCCCGAAGAATACACCGGCGCGACGTTTTCGATCTCGAACCTCGGAATGTTCGGCATCAAGGAATTCACGGCGATCATCAACCCGCCCGAAGCCGCGATCTTCGCGATCGGCGGCGCAAGCCCGACCGCAGTTGTCCGCGACGGCGAGATCGTCATCCGCCAGATGATGTCCGTGACAATGAGCTGCGACCACCGCGTGATCGACGGCGCGACCGGCGCAAAATTTCTGCAGACCTTCAAGCAAATGCTCGAAAACCCGATCCTGATGCTGATGTAATCTGCTGGCATTAATCCGAAACAAAAAGGCGAAAGATAAATTGTGCAAACAAATATCTTTCGCCTTTTTACTTTTCCGCCCCGTATATAACGCGTCAACGAGCTTAAACTCCTGATGTCAAAAGCTGATCGTTTTGCTAGTTGCGGTTATATTCCTTGCGGACGATCCGGTAGCACTCGCAGGTGAGTTCTTCAATGCCCAGGCGATTGAGGACCGTGATGTGTCCGCGTGAGTATTTGATAAAGCCTTTGGCTTGGAGAATTCCGGCAGAGATCGAAACGCTCGGGCGGTTGACGCCGAGCATCGTCGCGAGAAATTCCTGCGTCAGGCTTATTTCGTCGCCGCTCACGCGGTCGTGACTCATCAGAAGCCAGCGCGATAATCTTTCTTCGATCGGATGCAGACGATTGCAGAGCGTTGTCTGGCTGATCTGGATCATCAATTTATGGATGAAGCGCAGAAGCGAAACGTGAACCGCGCCGCCGAGTTTGAATTCCTCGCGGACAACGGCGGTCGGCAAACGCAAACCGTCGCCCGGAATTTGGATCATACATTCATTCGGCGACGAATCGACGCTCATCAGAACATCCAGACCGACCGCGCCTTCGCGACCGATGATGCCGACCTCGGTGCTCCGCCCGCCCGATGTGTTGGCAACGATCGAAGCGACCGAGTAGTTCGGAAAATAAACGTGCGTGATCGGTTCGAGCGATTGATAAAGGAATTTGCCCGAAGGAAGATCGACCGGTTCGAGATGAGCGGAAAGCCGCGCAAGATCCTCTTCGGGAAGCGCATTAAGAATCTGATTTTTCGTAGGTACTAGTGATAGTTTGGACAATTAAAATCTCCTCAATGACCATTCGTGTGCGCGAACACAGCAGGCGGCACAAGAGATGATTTTCAGCATGTCCTAATGTCGGGTGTTGAATTCTAAAAGAACAGCTATTATCCGTAGATAGTATAGCACTTTAAAAAAATAATCTGTCGGGTATCGAACATAAATAAAATAAAATAAAATATTTACGCGGATTTGCCGGATGATTTTCAGTGGTCGGATCGATACTTTTTACTCATTAATTCTTCGATCGTTTCGTTAAAATTATCGAAATCGTTGGGCTTAACGAGATACGCGGTCGCACCGGCGTTCAAGGCGTCCTCGCGATCCGCCTCGCGCGCCAATGAGCTGTAGATCATGATCGGGGTATCGGAATCCGTTTGACGGATCAGGCGGCATAATTCAATGCCTGACATTTCCGGCATCCGGTAATCCAGAATATAGAGGTCGAATGAAAGATCGCTCATCAAATCGAGGGCTTTTTGGACGGTTCCAACGGCGATCACCCCGTAGTCTTCATTGTATTGCTGGATCAGCAACCCCATTAAAAGACAGGCATCCTTATCATCATCAACATATAGAATTCGGCGTAAAGAAGACGACCGCATCACTTTGCCTCCTCGATAAATATAAGGGGTTTATTTATTAGAAATTTGTTTTTAAAATGAACTGTTGACGAATCTATTAGTAGACCCTTTCAAAAGGTTTGTCTGTAAGGCGGCGAACATAATAAGTTTATTTTCCCGGGCGTTTTCAGAGCGCCGGAAAACAGGCATCAAAAATCCGCAAACCCGTTTGTCGATTTGCGGATCTTCCCTTTGTTTTAAGTTTAATCTTTTCTAACCGTTGCGTTTTAACTCGGAAACTTTGCGCGTGTCTGCCGCCGCTTTTTCGTTTTCGCCGAGACGTGAATAAAGATTGGCGCGGTTGCTGTAGCCGCGATAATCGTCGGGTGCGAGCTCGATGAATTTTGTAAAATCGGCGATCGCTTCATTACTGCTTCCCTTTTTGTCGTAGCAAATTCCGCGATTTAAGTAAGCGGGCAGAAACCCCGGTTTGAGCTTGATCGTGTTGGAAAAATCTGCGGCGGCGCGGTTGTAATCGGCTTTGAAAAAATAGACGAGCCCGCGATTGTAGTAAATTTCGGCGTAGAGCGGTTCGATTTGGGCGGCTTTATCGAAATCACGCAGCGCCGCGTCGTAATTTTTGGCTTTCAGATAAACGTTGCCGCGCCCGATGTAGGCGTTTGTCAGGCTTGGCGAAAGCTCGATCGCCCTGCCGAAATCGCTTGAGGCTTTATCTAATTCATTTTTTCGGGCAAACAAGACGGCGCGGTTGTAAAAGCCTTTTGAAAAATTCGGCGATAGCTCGATCGATCGATTAAAATCGTTCATCGCGCCGTCCAGATCGCCCTTGCCGAAAAAAGCCAGACCGCGATTGTTAAAGGCTTCGGTCAAACCGGGCGCGAGCTCGACGGCTTTTGTAAAATACGCGATCCGGCACTCGAAATCCGCCGTTTCGCACGCGCAGCCGAGATTGTAATATTCAACCGCGTCCGCTTTCTGAGCCGCAATATTAAGAGTTAAAACGATGACGAAAACAAATAAAAACACGGAGAGCTTCAGACTGAAGCCTGTGCGAAAGACTCGATACATACCTTTTAAATTCCTCTTGTTTCGGGTGTTTTATTTTGGGATGAAGAAATAATAAACGAAGCGGCGGAAAATTGGAAGGAAATTTTTTACATTTTCTTAATCTGACAAATTTTATTTAAATTGTTAGCATCTAGCTTTATATTTGCGATGAATGAGAGCGTTTTACAAACCGAACAATCCTATGCGCCGCATATCGCGCTCTTTGCGGTGCAGGTCTTTTTCGGAACGGCGACCGTTCTGGGGAAATTCGCGCTGCTCGCGTTTCCGCCGAATGCGCTGGTCGGTTTTCGCGTCGGCGGCGCGGCGCTCGCGTTTTATGTTCTGCAGAGATTTCGCGGCAGTCTCGCGCTCGAAAACCGCCGCGATTATTTAACCTTCGCGCTGTTCGCCTTTTTTGGCGTGACGCTCAATCAACTGCTTTTTTTCAAAGGTCTGAGCTTAACAACAGCCGTCAATACTTCACTGCTCGCGGTCACGATCCCGATCTTTACGATTTTGATCAGCGCTCTGCTCGGCTACGATTTTCTGTCGTGGCGCAAGATCGCGGGAATCATTCTGGCGGCGGTCGGCGTGATCTATCTGATCAATCCGACCCGGGCGAGCTTCGGTTCGGAAACGACGCAGGGCGATATTCTGATCGTCCTGAACAGTCTCTGCTACGCCGGTTATGTCGCGGTTTCAAAAAATCTGATCTCGCATTACGGCGCGTTAAAATCCATCGCCTGGCTTTTTCTGTTTGCGAGCCTGATCAATGTTCCGCTCGGAATCATATCGCTGCAAACGGTTGAATTGGCGCAGGTTTCGCCGAGTTCCTGGCTGTTTGTCGCGGGACTCGTGGTTTTCCCGACGATTATGGCTTATTTTTGGAACGCGTGGGCGTTGTCGCGCGTCGAGCCTTCGATCGTCGCGGTTTATATTTACCTGCAGCCTCTGATGGGTTTTCTGGCGGCGATTTTCTTCCTCGGCGAGCATTTTTCGACTCGCCTTTTGATTTCGGCTCTGCTAGTATTTTCTGGAGTTTTTCTGGTAACAAAAAGCGCTTTCTTACGGAAGGAAATATGAAAAAAATCTGTTTCACCTTATTTCTTTTTTTGCAGTTAACCGTTGCACTTTCCGCCCAATTCGTTTCCGAAAATGACCGGCAGTATATTCAGGAAAGATGGGACAAAGCCGATGCGCTGGAAAAAAGCGGCAAGCTGGCTGAAGCCGAAAAGGAATTAAAGGATTTGGCTTCGCGCTATCCGGACAATGCCGGAATCTGGACTTTTCTCGGCGAAATTCTAAAAAAACGCTTAAAGACGGACGAAGCGATCGCGGCTTGCAAGCGGGCGCTGAGCATCAACCCAAACTGGCTTCAGGCAAATCGCGTTTTGGGATTGACCTATCTACAGCAGACAAAGGATTTTGAATCCGCGGTTTTATTCCTGAAAAAAGAATACGAGCTTCATGTTGCAGATTTTAAGCGCAGAAACCTTCCGGTCGGCAACGATTTTTACACGTCAAACCTAGCCGAGGCACTTTTTGGCGCGAAAAAATTTGAAGAAGCCGGCGTCGAATTCGAAAAATTCGTTATACTTGCTCCCGATAAAGACTTTTACAAAATGCGGCTGGCTGTTTGTTACCTGGAACTCAAACGTTTACCGGATGCCGAAAACATTATTAAGCCGCTCGTTGATTCGTTTCCCGACAGCTACCGCGTTTGGAAAATTTATGCCGATGTTTTGAAGGCGCAAAACCGAACGCCGGAAGCCGACGACGCCTACCAGAAATATCGAAGTCTGTGTCCGAAATGCGCGGTTGAGTAATTAATCAAAAATCCCGGAACGCAAATTTCCCGTTAATCAAACTCATTTTTACATTTCGCTCTTTATCAAGCGCGACTAAATCGGCGCGCATTCCCACTTCAATTGAACCGCGCGTTTTTTCCAGACCGAGCAGTTTCGCGGGATTTGCGCTTGCCATTTTGGAAACATCCGATGCGGAAACGCCAAGCGAAAGATACATTTTTACAGCATCGAGCAGGGTGATCACGCTTCCCGCGATGCTTCCGCGCTCGTTTCGCGTTTTGCCGCCCACGACCTCAACACGCTCGCCCCACAATTCGTAATGTCCGTCGCCGAGTCCGGTCGGCGCAACCGAATCGCTGACGAGCAGTAATTTGCCGGGAGGCTTGTTTTTTTGCGCGAATTTGAGCATTTTCGGGTGAACGTGAACGCCGTCGGCGATGATCTCGCAAAAGATCTCGTCCTTGGTCAAAGCCCAGCCCGCGACGCCGAGATCGCGGTGATGAACGCCCGTCATCGCGTTGAAAAGATGCGTCACGTGCATTGCGCCCGCGTCGAAAGCTTTTTCCAAAGTTTCAAGATCGGCGCGGGTATGTCCGATCGAGGGGATCCAGTTTTGTTTGCGAAGCTCGCGGACGAGCTCGATGCCGCCTTCGATCTCGGGCGCAAAGGTCGTCAGATGCACGCCCGTGTGAAGCGTCGGCAAATCGTTTAATTCCCTGCCGCTGAAGGTTTTGAAAAATTCGGGACGCAAGGCACCGCACATTTGTTCGTTCGCAAAAACGCCTTCGTAATGCACACCGACGATCTGCGCAACCGGCAGATCGTTTTGAATTTCGATAACTTCTTCGATCGCGCCGACAACTTTTCGATAAGTTTCGTCAGAATCCGGCACAAACGTCGGCATCCACGCCGTGACGCCGTTTTCAGCCAGAAATTGCCCCACCGTCTGCAAAGCTTCGGCGTTTGCCCCATTGACATCCACGCCGACCGCACCGTGATTGTGGATGTCGATAAATCCTGCGAAAAGCGTTCGGTTTTCGAGATCTAACACTTCATCGGCGGGAAATTCTTCGTTCGAGATTGCGGCAATTTTTCCGGCTTTGATCAAAACATTCGTGTTTGGCAGTTTTTCGCCGGGTAAAATTGTCGTGCAATTTTTGAGCAGAACCGTTTTCATAAAGTCATTTTAACAAAAAAAAGCTCGCACCGTTTTGAAAACGGCGCGAGCATAACTGTTTGCAACAAACAAAATTTAGAAGCTAACCTTGGCACCAAACTGCATTGTGCGCGGGTCGCGGACCGTTCCGATCTGACCGAAAGCAGTGCTTGTGACGTTCAGACTGGTAAAGCCCCGGAAATTCGTGCGATTGAAAATATTGAAGACTTCTGCCCGAAGTTGAACCCGGATAGGATTTTCTCCGATATTGAATCGCAGATTTTTTGACATCGTATAGTCAACGCGGAAAGTCGACGGACCAAAAATAAGACCGCGTCCGGCAGTTCCCGGATTATTGTTATAACCTAATGCCGCAGTATTATCCGTATTCAACGGATTTCTCTGGAAACACGCGACATTGAACCATTGTTCACGGGTATGCGGCGCATTTTGATTCGGATCGCAAAGCAGATTCGGTCTTGCCGCCGGATTTGCATTGATCAGTCCGAGACCGGCGAAGTCAAGGTTGGAAGTTACTGCCGTAAACGGCAATCCCGTGTTGTAGGTAATAATTCCCGAAGCCTGCCAACCGCCTAAAACTTTGCCGACAAAACCTTCCTGTTTGCTGAAGAACGGCAATTCGTAGACATAGTTCAAACTGAAAACATGCCGACGGTCAAGCGTCGCTCTCTGATATTCTGAGCGAATATCATATGTATTCTGGGGCGAGTTTGAACGATCGCTCGGATTATCCGTGAAATTTTTTGACCACGTGTAAGCAACGTTTACCTGCGAAGCACCGCCGAAACGGTATTGACCGGAAAGCTGCATACTGTGATAGTTTGAATTATATCGCGGCTCAACGATCGCAATCGAACGGAAGCCTTTGTACGGACGAAGCTGATCAAGAATCAGGATGTCTGTATTTCCGGTATTCGGATTGCCCGGTGCGGTCGCGACGTTGCGGAAAGCATAACCGGCGGGCTGACATTGAACAAGTGCCGGAGCCGGTGTTTGTCCGTAGTAAGCGTTGCCGACTGCGCATTGCGAATTCAAAGCTTTGCCCGGCGGAAGATCATTAAGTTCGGTCAGACCGATCAGATGTGTTCCCTTCGAGCCGTAATAGCCTGCCGTAACCACAAAATTCTTGAACACTTGTCGTTGAATATCCAACGACCAATGCTGTGTGTAAGGCGTATCCCAATTCGTTTGCAATGCCCGCAGTCCCGGTACGGTCGCCGCTGAAACGATACTTCCGGCAGGATTATTGAGGGTCGTATTGGTCGCCGTTAAAGTTTCCTGATACGGCGGATTAACACCAATGTTTTGCTCAAAAGTTCCAACCAAAGTTTGTTCGTGATAGATCCCGTAGCCGAAGCGAACCGAAGTTGTTCCTTTACTAAACGGATCCCAGGCGACACCAAACCGCGGAGCGAAATTTAATTTCGAAACATCAATCACGTATTTGCCGTAAGGCGAAGCCGTCGGGTTGCAGTTAAATGCCGCCGGACCTGTGATGACATTCTGCGAATTAACGATAATACCGTTACACCAGTTTCCGTTGGGAACTCCCGCCACATTCAAAACACGATTGCCGTTTCCGGTAACCTGCGGTGCATTTGCCGGATTCCAAAGACTGGGATCAAAGTTGGAAAGATGTCCTTGTTTATCGTAGGGCGAACCGAAGAATGAATAACGAACGCCGTAATAAACCGTTAAATTGTTGCGAACACGCCATTCGTCCTGAGCAAAGGCTTCAAATGCCTTCTGACGTAAATCAGCCGTGTAATCGTAATGTGCCTGCGCGAACGTCGAGACATTACCGACCAGAAAGTTTGCCCAGCGCTGCAGATTTCCGGCAACAGTCGCCGTCAAAGCATTCGTCAAGATCGTGCCGTTCGGCAGCGGATAGTTTTGCGGGAAGGTTTGTCCGGTCGGAAGTGTTGCGCTGAATGCGCTGTAACTGCCTTCATTCAAAGCCAGATTACCCGAAGCCAGAGCATTTTCATTTTTTCGGTAAAGCGAATAGCTGAATCCGTATTTCGTCGAATGGCTTCCGAGAATCCAGGTCAAACTCGCGCTGTAGTTATGTTTATCGGAAAAGTTATCGTAGGGACCGAAGCTTGTTAATCCGGTAAAGCCGTTGCCGGTCAAAGTCGGCACGCGGTCTTTCGTATTAATGAACGGCAGATTAACCGGAACAGTCGTATTAGCCAGAGCGAGCGTTCCGATATTTTCACTCAAAATCGCGCCGTACGCATAATTGTAGCGACCTTCGACAATGACCTGCGGGCTAACTACATAAGTTGTTTGAATAGTATGTGTTCTACCCGGCGAATTCGTACTCGTCGTCGAAACTCCCGGTAAGCCCGAACCGCTCGAAAACAGCGCGTTAGCATCAATGGTCGGAATTTTGTCGTTTTGGAAACGATAATACATTGACCATTTGTCGTTAAAACTGTGGTCGATTTTTAAGATTTCCTGCCGAAAATCGGCGATGCCCGGAAGCGATGCGAGCAAAGCAAACGGGTTGTTGACCGATGCCGCGTTCGGAAGCGGCAGTTTGTTGTAAATGCCGTCCAGATAAGCGCGTGCCGCCGGATTGATCAAATTTGCCGGAATCGGTGTATTGGCAGGCAGAATATTCGCGCCCGTGCAGGTGCCGCTCGGGATCGGGTTGATACAAACCGGAATCGGGAAAATACCTCTTCGCAGATTTTCATCGGGAACACTCGTTGTTCCGGCAGCTGAAAAGCGTCGGTCTTTTCTTAATTCCTGTGAAAAGAAGAAAAACGTGCGGTCATAGCGTTTAAACCAGCTATCACCGGGATCGGCTTCGCCGAATCTCAAAAAATAGATCGGACCGCCGAGCGTCCAACCGTAATTGTTATAACGAAACGGCGGACGTTTTGCTTTGCCGTTATCGTCTCTGCCGAATTGCGGGGTCGTCACGGCATTATTCAAAAAGCTGTTGGCGTTGAAAGCTTCATTGCGGATAAATTCAAAAGCACTTCCGCTAAATCGTTTACCGCCCGAACGGGTGACAACGTTAACCTGACCGCCGCCGCTTCGTCCAGCCTCAGCCGGGTAAAGCGAACGCAGAACGCGAAATTCGCCGATCGAATCAAGGCTCGGATACGCCTGGATCGTAATGTTCGAGCCGCGGTCGGTAATGTCCGCGCCGTCAACCGTAAAAGTATTTTGACTGCTTCGCGCGCCATTTACCGAAATATTTACCGTGTTTGCCTGCCCGTCAGGATTGGTCGTACCGACATAAACCTGATCAGCCAAATCGTTTGAAACACCCGGGGCAAGCGTGACGAGCTGAACCCAGTTTCGATTATTGATCGGAATCTCACGAACCTGGTCGCCGTTGATCAAAGTTCCGTTGGTTGCCGATTGCAGATCAACTTGAACCGGATCGGCTTCAACCGTCACGACTTCTTCGATTTTTCCGGCTTCCAATGTAACGTCAACCGAATTTCTCTGCCCGACATCGAGCTTGACACCGGTTTGGACGGTTTTTTTGAAATTTGCCGCCGTCACCGTGATTTGATACAAACCCGGCGCAAGATTCGGGGCTGTAAATTCCCCGCTGTCATTGGTTGTTAAGGTTCGGACTGTAATATTGTCTTTTTGCGTGTCGGCAATGGTTACAGTTGCACCCGGAACCACCGCCCCTGAAGCATCACGCACACTTCCGACAATTGTGCCGGTGACTTCTTGTGCCGATGCCGAAAAACCTAAACTTAAAATCATTGCCGCAGCAATGATGAATAAATTTGCTGTCGAAAAGATTTGCCTTCTCATATTTTATTTTTTTCTTTCCTTTACAAAGATTTTGTAGAACTTAAAATTGCGAACAAACCATCAATTTTATTTAGGTTTTTGGAAAAATCTCCAAATTTTCGTTATGGCAGAATTCACGGTAAAAGCACGTAAAAACCTAAAAAACCGTTTATAATGTTAAATTTCTGAAAACTTTTGGGGAATCTATAAAAGGTTATAAACCTTAATTACCTATTTGTAAAGCAAAAACTGTGCACGACGCGCTTTGAAACTGTCTAAATTTTTCTGCCACGCTTTTTCGATTGTTTCCGGCTCGTCGCCGCGCTTCACCATCTCGAAAATTTCGCTGTTCACGAGCAGACGATTATACCTTTCGGTTTGCCAATCGTTCGGGAAAAGCTTCCGCAAAGCCGCCGCAATTTCAAGACCTGTCCGCACGGATTTAAATTTCGCGCGGTCAACGATTACGAGATTGATTCCGCTACAGTTTTCGTCCTTGAAAACCGATGCGTTCGGTTTGAATTTGACCGGGATGAAACGCACGCCGCCCAGATTTCTCGCGTTCAAGTAAGAAGCAAGCTTTTGCGCGTCGATCCACGGCGCGCCGACGATCTCAAACGGCGTGTCGGTTCCGCGCCCGACCGAAACGTTCGTTGTTTCGAGCAGTCCGATTCCCGGGTAAAGCGTCGCTTCCGTCAGCGAACGCATATTCGGCGAAGGATTTATCCAGGTTTGGGAGGTTTCGTCGAACCACTGCGCGCGCGACCAGTTTTCCATCTTGATGATCTTCAGATTTGCGCCGATTTTGCGTTCCGTGTTCATCATCATTCCGAGTTCACCAATCGTCAACCCGTAGCGCACCGGAATCGTATGCGCGGCGATGAACGAAAGTTTGTCTTCGTCCGCCAACGAGCCTTCCACGTCCACGCCGCCCAACGGATTCGGGCGGTCGAGCACGTAGACGGGTTTTCCTGCTTTCGCGGCTTCTTCCAAAACATTCCGCAAAGTCGCCGTGTAAGTATAAAACCGCGCGCCGATGTCCTGAATGTCGTAAACCAGCGCGTCCAGATCCTTCAACTGCTCGGGTTTCGGGCGGCGCGTTTCGCCGTAAAGCGAGTAAACCGGCAGACCCGTTTTTTCGTCAACCGAATCTTTGAT
>DATLOR010000456.1:0-9218 GCA_035536135.1 Pyrinomonadaceae bacterium
TTGAGAAAAACTTTGAAAATAGAACGGTTTTTCCAGATGCGGTTCGATTCCGTATCGAGCTTGATCTTATCGACATTCGCCGTCGAAGTTTCAAACGTGTGAAGATTATCGTCCGATTCGAAACGGATGGTTTCGGGCGAAATATAGAGCGATCCCGTGCAGCGACCGGAAAAACTTCCCGTGTCGTCGTGATAAACGCGGAAAACCGCGCTGCCGCCGTTTTCGATCGATTCGCGCATCACTTTTTCGGCTGCCGCCGGATTATTCAAACCGTAAAGATTAACGAAACCGAGCAGTTGATAGGCTTCCGGTTTTTTCGGATTCATTTTCACCGCCGTTTCCAAATAACGAACCGCGCCTTGCGGATTTTTCTGGTCTTTGTAGGAAAACATCGCCTGATCGAGCAGTTCGTCATAATTCGGCGGAAGCGGTTTCGTCAGTTTTTTTGATTTGCGGTTTTTAGCAAATGTGCTGTCATCCGTCGGCGCAATCCGCAGGTTGTCGGCGACCGCTCTGATAACTTCGGGACGCGCTCCGGCGGCGATCAGATTTTTTCTGGTTTCGGCGGTTAATCTGAAATCGACGCCGTTGGAATTGATCACGGCGACAATATCGCGGGTTTGCAGTTGTCGCGAACGAAGAGCTTTGATCAGCCGGTCTTTTTTGACCGGCGCACCTTTGTATTGGGCAAATAGATTAATTCCGCTCGACAAAATCAAAAGACAAGTCAGCGCAATTTTGATACAACCTTTCAGCTTCTTTCTTGTAAAACTCGATTCGTTCATTTCTTTAAATTCTCTTTCGTGTCCGATCAATTAAAACTTCAAATTCCGGTGAGAATTTTTTCAGCCCGCCGCAGCCGTTCGGCTCTACTGTCGATCGCCTCTTTTTTCTTTAACTGCGGCTTTAAAGGCGCAATTTCGGGTTGGCGTTGTTTGATCTGCGGCGCAGTTTTTTCAGGTAAAATCACATCTGTTTTTGTTGCCTGAAATTCACCCGGCTTAGTTTCGGCGGGTTGTTCACGAACCTGCTCGATGCTCACCGGATTTTCGGCAACCTGTTTTTTTTCAGTCTGGATAACCGACAATTGAAATGCAAAATGCAGAATGCCGACCACCAAGATCGCCGCAATCCCGATCGTATTGCGCCGCTTGAGTATTGTCCCGGAAAGCCGGAGCCGTTTTTTTCGTTCTTCCGGACTTTCCGCTGTCAAAGGCTTTACGATAATTTCTTTTTCCGCGTTATGATTATTGACAATCTGCGTAAAATTTACGGAATACACCGATATCTGTTCCTTCTCCGCCGCTCTTTCGAGCGGATTTTCCGATGAATTTTCCGTTGATGTTTTCATAAATCCTTTCTCCGGTAAAACTTAAATTTATCGAATGGTGATGAATTTTCCAGTTTTTGTTTGCTGATTATTTAATTCGCGCCTCAGTACCAAATGTTTTTGATGGTTAAAACCGTTGCAACCGTTGCCATCGTAACCGGAACGCAAAAGTTTTCAGATCAAAACTTAATCTTTTAACTTAACTCAATCACACTAAATGATGCAGGTTTTCAATTTTCCCACGCGTTCCAAATTTATCATACCAATTTTTTTTAACAAGATAAACACAAATATTAAAGTTTTAACATATTCGCTTGCTGCTTTGCGCTTTAGGATTTTCAGAATCAAAAGTGCTAAAATAAATTTCACCTGAAATAAAATAAATCGCCCGATATCCCGATTATCGGCAAGTTTTTTAATTAAATACCAAGGAGTAAAAAACGATGGACGCAGTTCAAAAAACATACGACATTCCGAAATTCAAAGAACAATACGAAAATTTTATCGGCGGCGAATGGGTTGCGCCGCGCAATGGTGAATATTTCGACAATATTTCGCCGGTTGACGGCAAACCTTTTACGCGCGTGGCGCGTTCGACCGAAGAAGACATCGAGCTCGCTTTAGATGCGGCGCATAAAGCCGCGCCCGCCTGGAACAATTCTTCGGCGACCGAGCGAAGCAATCTTTTGTGGAAGATCGCCGACGTGATGCAGGAAAATCTCGAGCTTCTGGCACGCGCCGAAACCTGGGACAACGGCAAACCGATTCGCGAAACGATGGCGGCGGATCTGCCTCTGGCGATCGACCATTTCCGTTATTTTGCGGGCGTCATCCGCGCCGAAACCGGCGAAGCGACCGAGCTTGACGCAAATACGCTTTCGATCAATATTCACGAACCTTTGGGCGTGGTCGCGCAGATCATCCCGTGGAATTTTCCGCTCCTGATGGCGACCTGGAAAATCGCGCCCGCTTTGGCGGCAGGAAACTGCACGATCGTCAAACCCGCGGAACAAACTCCGGCTTCGATCATGGTTTTGATGGAACTCATTCAGGACATTCTGCCGCCGGGAGTTTTAAATGTCGTTAACGGTTTCGGACCGGAAGCCGGAAAACCGCTCGCCACAAGCGAACGCGTCGCAAAGGTCGCGTTCACGGGCGAAACGACGACCGGACGACTGATCATGCAGTACGCGTCGCAAAATCTGATTCCCGTCACATTGGAACTCGGCGGCAAATCTCCGAACATTTTCTTTGAAAGCGTGATGGATGCCGACGACGACTTTTTCGACAAATGCCTCGAAGGCGCGGCGCTTTTCGCTCTCAATCAAGGCGAAGTCTGCACTTGCCCGTCACGTATTCTCGTGCAGGAATCGATCGCCGATAAATTTATCGAACGCGTCATCGAACGCACGAAAGCCATCAAGCTCGGTCATCCGCTCGATCCTTCGACGATGATCGGCGCACAGGCAAGCAAGGATCAATTCGAAAAAATCCTGAACTATATCCAGATCGGTAAAGACGAAGGTGCGGAAGTTTTAACGGGCGGCGGCGCGCATAAAAATCTCGACAGCATCGAAGAAGGCTATTATGTCGAACCGACCTTGCTCAAAGGACACAACAAAATGCGCGTGTTTCAAGAGGAAATCTTCGGTCCGGTGACTTCGATCACGACCTTCAAAGACGAAGCCGAAGCGATCGAAATCGCCAACGACACGCTTTACGGTCTCGGTGCCGGCGTCTGGACGCGCGACGCGCACCAGCTTTATCAGGTTCCGCGCGCGATCAAGGCGGGACGCGTCTGGGTCAACTGCTATCACAATTACCCGGCGCACGCACCGTTCGGCGGCTACAAAAAATCGGGCTTTGGACGTGAAAACCACAAAATGATGCTCGACCATTACCGCAATAACAAAAATATGCTCGTTTCCTACGACAAAAAAGCGATGGGCTTTTTCTAGGAAACGATCGAGGTGCAGATGAACAATGCGCCGAACAGCAAAATCTTTTGCGGTTTGCGATCTTATCAAATAATATGACGGGCAAAATGCTTTGCCCGTCACAGTCAAAATGCTTGCAATAGATACAGTTTTACAGAACCGGTATCGCATCGTCCATGAACTCGGGCAAGGCGGGATGGGTGCGGTCTACAAAGCGATCGACGAAAGGCTTAACAAAACTGTTGCCATCAAGGAAGTAGTATTCGAATTTGAAACTGTCGACGACGAGAACCAAAGAAATTTATTACAGAAATCATTCCAACGCGAAGCCAATTCCTTAGTCAAAGCCAAACACGAAGCCGTTCCGGACATAACGGATTTTTTCTCCGAACTTGAAAGGCTTTTTTTGGTGATGGAATACATCGAAGGCGACGATCTGGCAAAGATGCTGGAAAAGCGTGGAAGACCATTTTCGTTCGAAGAGGTTTCGCCCTGGATAAATCAATTGCTCGAAGCGCTTAAATACCTTCACAATTTGATGCCGCCGATCCTCCACCGCGACATCAAACCGCAAAACCTTAAATTAAATGAATGGCAGAAAATCAAACTGCTTGATTTCGGAATCGCCCGAAGCACCGATAAAAACTCTACTTTATCGTCGCACACATTTTTGGCGGCAACCTTAAACTATGCACCGCTTGAGCAGGTTTTGCGGGTCATTGCGCCGATGTTCCGCGAATTTATTTTGCTCAAACACCGGGACAAAGCCGAAAAGTTTCTTGCCCAGGACACCGATGCGCGATGCGATCTGTTCGGCGTCGGCGCGACCTTTTATCACCTTTTGACGAATCAAATTCCGGCTGATGTGACCAGAAGAGCGTTGGGGATTTGGGAAAAAGGAACGGACGAATTAGTAAATCCATCCGAAATCAATCCCGAAATTCCGCCGGGCGTTTCCGAATGGCTGCTCAAGGCGATGGCGTTCGAGCGCGAAAATCGTTTTGCATCGGCAAGCGAAATGCAGGAAGCCTTCCAGAGGATCACGACGGAAAGCAGCGCGAAGTTGCCGGTCTTCGGGCGGCTCGAAGAAGCAATTATTGCCCGCGAACAGCAATTGATGCAGGCAAAAACCGAAAGCTTCACCGCACCGAGGCAAACGGAAGAAGAAAATTCGCATCCCGATAAATATCCTTCAGCGGCAGATTCGGCGGTGCAATTTGGAGCAACCGATGTGTTTACGCCCGCTGAATTCGCCTTAACCGATTTCAATACCGATTTTTCGGCGCAGGCGACTTCGGATAATTTAAACGACCGGTCTTTTATTAGTGAAAAACCGCGCATCCAAGAACCCGAAACCCGAAACGACGCGATCATCCCGCCTCAACCGAAAAAATCCGCCGGCAATACCCGCAAATTTATTCTGATCTTGGTGGCTATGGGAATTTTAGTATTCGCCGTCAGCGGCGTCGGGCTTTACGTCGTCGTTTCTTTGATGAATAACGAAAACCGTCCAAATGAAAACAAAGCAGCGATCGAAAACATAAACACCGCCCAAACTCCCGAAACTACGCCGAGCGTTAAAGAAAATGTCAATCTAACGACCGGAAACAACGAGATAAATACCGGCACAAATGTAGGAACAAATACCGCAGCAAATACGGAAACGACGCCGAATACCGCGAAAAAGGAACCGCAGAAAACCCCGGCAACAGCGGCTCAACCGACCATTACGCCGACACCCAGAATTATTGTTGAGCAAACCCCAAAATCAACGCCGACGATAAAACCAACGCCAACCGCAAAACCGACGGTCATCAAAACTCCAAGTCAGCAAGGCAGCATTAAATATGTTGTGTGTTATGTTAAGTCCGAGAACGGTACGATCGATAAAATTCGAAAAAATAAATGCAGCGAATGTCCTGCCAAAACAGCGTGTGAGCTTATTTTTGACCCATAAATATCATAAGCAGAAAAATGTGAAAAATATTGCGGGAGTAAAACCAGCGGGCGAAGCGAAAAAATAATTGCGGACAATTTTGTGATGTATGGAATGAATAAAAGCGAGTTGCGCCTCGTGCCGCATGAAGAAGCATGGAAAGACGATTTCTTGGCGGAACGTGCGCGCATCGGGTCGGCGGTCGCCGGTTCGTCCGTGCGCATTGAACATATCGGCAGCACGTCGATTCCAAACATTTGCGCAAAACCGATTTTAGACATCGCCATTTTGTGCGACGCGCAAGGTCTCGAGCCGATTGTCGAGGCTCTCGCCAAACTCGGTTACGAATACCGCGGCGGGTTCGATGAGAAAAGCGGACATTTTTACGCCGTTTTGGACAAGGACAACATTCGTTACTGCCAAGCCCATATTTACACGGAAGCTAACCCGGACTGGCATTCAAAATTAAAGTTCCGCGATTGTTTAAGGCAAAACGCCGAACTGGCGCGTGAATATAACGATTACAAATCGGAGCTCGCGAAAAAAGTTTCAAACAAATCCGAATATGCGCTCATTAAATCGAATTGGGTCGATACGTTCATTTTGAAGATACTGTAAAAAATATTCTTTGAGATTTATCGACAGCCGCTCTCAGTTGAGTATTGACACACAAAATAAAACTTTCCGAAATAGCTAAAAGCGAATAGCTAATAACTGTTAGCTCAAAAGATCGAGCGAAGTTATCAGCTATTTCGGAAAGTTTGTCTCGCATAATCTTGAAATTCGCTATAATTATTTACCGTTGATGATCTCGATCGCTTTTTCGAGCGGTTCGTCTTTGCCTTCGGCGATGCCTTTGACGGTCGGTTTGACGATCAGGTCGGGAACGATCCCGATTCGCTGCGTTTCTTTTCCGTTCGGATAATAAACTCCGATACCGCTGATCATCGTGCGGATTCCGCCGGGCAGGAAAAATTGCGAAACATTGCCGTCGGCTCCGGCGGTCGTACTGCCGATGACCGTGGCACGCGGCGCGGTTCGAAACGCCATCGTCGTATATTCCGCCTGACTGAGCGTTATTTCGTTGACCAGAATAACGACTTTTCCCTGATAGTAATTTTTATTTTCTTTGCCGACTTTCAATTCTTCCGTAAAAGTGAAAAGCCCCGGATTTTCGACGCTCCCGACGGAAAATTTCACGAACGGTTTCGGCTCGGGCACGAGAAATTCTCCGAGACTGAAAACGATAAAATCCGACGGATACGACCGCAGATCAATGACCAAGCCTTTTGTCCCATTGATTTTCGGAATTATTTCATTAATTTCGCCTGGTTTGAGCGAACCCGGATAAAGATACGCGATTTCGGGCGAGATCAATTTAAAAGGCGGAATCGGCTTACTGTACGGCGACCGAAGCTTGTCCGGTATTTTTTCCCGCGCCAGAGTTTCCACGAGCGTTTCTTTCGATACTTTACCCCGCCGGTAAGTTATTTTCAGCGAATTTTCGTTCGTGCGGAGAAGCCGTTCGGCGATGTCGCGCAGTTTGGTCGGGCGATTCGAAGCGGGCGTAAACTCGAGCTGTTCGCTGACGATCTGCGCAACTTTTTTGCCGCCCACGGCTTCGATCACGTCGCCGATCTTCAAACCGGCTTTGTCCGCCGCCGTCTGTTCATAAATCTCTGTAACGACTGCTTTTTCCTCGACAAATCGAACGCCGACGGGTGCGTAATTAACGCCGCGCCACTTGTCGAGCGTTTCGTCTCTGCCCCAGATATTGGCGTGCGTGTCGCTAATGCTTCCGATCAAGCCGAGCGCCGCTTTTTTATATTCCAGATCATCGGCGGCGCCCGCGAATTTCGGGATAAATTCGGGCAGAACTTTGTTCCAGTCGGCTTCGATCAGATGTTTGTTCGGGAAAAAATACTGGATGATGTTCCAGTAGCGATAAAGACTTAAAAGCCTGAATCCGGCATCGGGAAAATTCATCGACTTGTAATCGGCTTCGTTCTTGAATCTCGGATTGCCGATATTCGGATCCATTTCGATGTAGTAGCTTTTGTTCTTTCGTTTCGCACTCTTGATGTTATTTAACTGCGCGGTCAGTTTGACGCCGAGATTCCGCTCGTTGATCCAGGCGAGATCGGGATTGAGTTTGATTTTTTCGGCGGTCGGCGTCACGGCGGCGGCGTTGGTTTCAAAAGTTCCGAGGCTTTCCGCCCAAACGGATAAAATCTCATTTCTCTCGGAAGCATTTTTCGCTGCGAGAATTTTCGGCAGAATTCTGAAAAGTTCATAATCCCAGTTGTATTCGCCCGCCGCGATCGCCGGATGATGATATTTTAAAAATCCCCAGACCTTCCCGAGAATCGCAAGATCGTCCGTTTTGGCGGCGTTTAGTTTGATTTCGGAAATTCTCGACCCCTGATCGAATTCCAAATCTTTTTTCGCTTTGTATTCCGGCATCGGACGCATCGGGCTTACCGTAATATCCTTTCCATCGATCAAAATCTGAAAATCATCGACCCAGACCTGACCTTTGCCGGTCAGAAGCGCGCCGAAAATGATGCGTGAGCCATCTTCGGGCAATGGTAATTTGATCGAATATTCCGTCCAATCCTTTGAGCCGGACAATCCGCGCGACTGCATATTATCGAATTGCAAAACGCCGCCGTCGCCGTCGATCCGCAGAAACAGTCCGGCAAAACCATCAGTCACGTCTTTGAGTTTGAGAAAGCCGCGCAGTTCGATCTCCTTGCCCTGATAATTGGCAGGAGCGCTGAAAGAGGTACTGCCGAACGCCCCCTCGGGAATCACGGCAGGCGACTGGATCAAAACCGAATATTTGCCGCTTTTGCGTTCCGCTTCATCGATTTTCAGATCGTAGCCGCTTCCGAAAACAATCCAGCCGTCGGGCAATTGCGCACCCGCAGTGACTTTTTCAAAACCGAAATTGAATTCGGGCGGCTTGTTTTCGGACTGTGCCAAAACGGTAAAAACACAAGCGAGCGTCAACAGCAATGCATAAATAAATTTCATATTTACCTCAACAAAAACCTGACAAGTGAAAAATTTTGATTACTTTCGTTCCGGTTTTGGTTACGCGAATTATCGAGAAAAAGTTTACACTTAACAATTATGAAAGAAGTAGCGAGAGTTCACGTGACCGACGAAGCGAAAAAAGTTATTGAATCACTTCGCGCCAGGCACGGCGAATTGATGTTTCATCAATCGGGCGGTTATTGATAAACAGATGAAAATCGAATTTGAATGGAACGAAGAAAAAGCCGAATTGAATATGAAAAAACATGGAGTCAGTTTTGACGAAGCCGCAACGGTTTTTGATGATTTGTTTAATGTTGATTTTCACGACCCGAAGCATTCGATTGAAGAACACCGTTTTTTAATTGTCGGTGAATCGAATTTGCAGAGACTTTTGATTGTTTCATACGCTGAACGAAATGATAAAATACGAATTATCAGCGCACGCGAATTAACGCCGCAGGAACGAAGAAATTATGAATACGAAACTTTTGAATGACGAACTCGAACCGGAATACGATTTTACAAAACTGAAAGTCCGCAAAGTCGGTGCGGGAAGAAAACTCTTGCAGGAAAACGCGATTTACCTTGAACCGGACGTAGCAAAAGTTTTTCCAGATTCCGAATCAGTCAATCAGGCACTGCGTTTTTTAATCAGAATTACAAGAGAACATCAGCCAGAATTAAAATAGAATGAAAGAAGTAGCGAGAGTTCACGTCACCGACGAAGCGAAAAAAGTTATTGAAACACTTCGCGCCAAGCACGGCGAATTGATGTTTCATCAATCGGGCGGCTGCTGCGACGGTTCTTCACCGATGTGTTACGCGAAAGGCGAATTTATCGTCGGGCGCGCCGATGTTTGGCTCGGACAAATTGACGGCTGTGATTTTTATATCGCCAAAGACCAGTTTGAAACGTGGCAGCACACGGAATTGACGATCGACGTCACACCGGGGCGCGGCGCGTCGTTTTCGC
>DATLOR010000457.1:0-10251 GCA_035536135.1 Pyrinomonadaceae bacterium
CGAAGCGCAGCGCAAAGCCGCACAGGATGTTTTGCGTCTGAATGTTTATCCCGAAACTAAGGAGAAAATGCTCGAAATCGTCAGAAAGGCTTACACGACTTTGCCCGATTTTCAAAAAGTTCCGAACTTTAAATTACTCGAATTCGGGCGCAAGGAAGTTTTGAAGGAAAAGCGCGAAATTTCTGCCGATTATCATCAAACCATCGCCGACGAGCTTTTGTTTTTGGGACTTTACGACGAAGGCACGCCGGAATTAGAGAAAAGTCAGCAGTCAGAAAACACAAATCCGAAATCCAAAATCCAAAATCCAAAATCGGAAGTCGAATACACTCTCGCAGTTTTTTACAAACGCGGCGATATGGCAAACCGCGCCGTCGCGTTTATCGAACCGCTCTGGAAAAATGTTCCGGCGGATTATCAGATCGAACTGATCCCGCGCGACCAAGCCGAGCTTCTCTATCCTGCGCCGTATGCCGATTCGCTCGTCAAATACGCGCCCGAACGCTCGGTTGACCCGCGTTTCGTGCTTTCGATCATGCGGCAGGAATCGCGCTACCGCGCCGATGTTAAATCCGTCGCGGCGGCGCGCGGGCTGATGCAGTTTATCTCGACGACTTCAAATCAAATTGCGCGTGAATTGAAGCGCGCGAATTTCCGGCAGGACGACCTTTACGATCCGCCGACCGCGATTCTGTTCGGTGCGCAGTATCTTTCGAACATTTACAAGCTGTTTCCGAACCAGCACGCGGCGGTTGCGGCAAGCTACAACGGCGGCGAAGATAACGTCAAACGCTGGCTGGTGCGTTCAAAATCTGATCTGCCCGACCGCTACGTTCCCGAAATCGTCTTTTCGCAATCGAAGGATTATGCCTACAAAGTGATGGCGAATTTCCGCGTTTACCAGATTTTTTACGACGAAAATCTGAAAGCGAAGTAAAAAACTAACATTGCCCGCTCCCTCGCCGCCAGCGTTTCTGCCTTTCTTTACATTTTTGATGTTTTTCGGCGAAATTCTTATGTTTTTTTGAAAGCATTTCGGAAAATAATCTGTCAAAATCAGTTTCTTGTTAAAAGACGGCGGAAATTCGTTTTAGAATTCGCTATAATCGTTTTTTATTTATATATGTTACGAGCAATTTTATTTGTTTTACTGGTAATTGTTACATTTTCCGCCTGTCAAAAACCCGCACCGCCGCAAAATACTTCGGCTGAAGCCAAGCGTTATACGTTGAAAGGCAAGGTGATTTCCGTTGACAAGGCAAAGAAAACGGCGACGATCGAACACGGCGAAATTAAAGGCTATATGCCCGCGATGACGATGGAATTTCCGGTGCACGCCGATTGGATCTGGGAAGATTTAAAGCCCGGCGCGGAAATCAGCAGTGCCGAGCTGGTGGTTGACGAAACCGCCAAAGAACCTTTCTGGCTTGAAAATCTCGCCCTTGTTTTAGCTCCGAATCCGAATCAAGCCGCGCCGCCCGTCGACGAAAGATTCGCGCAGATCGGCAAGGAAATTCCCGAATTTACTTTGACGAATCAGGACGGCAAACGCATCTCGACCAAGGATTTCAAAGGCAAAACCTGGGCGATCACGTTTATCTACGCGCGCTGCCCGCTTCCCGACTACTGTATCAAGATGTCGACGAACTTTTCGGACGCGGCTTTGCAGATCATGGGTTCGGATTTCAAAGATAAAATGCGCCTTTTGAGCGTTTCGTTCGATCCCGAAAACGACACGCCCGCCAAACTTCGCGCGTACGGGCAAGGCTATCTCGGCAAAGACGCGAAACCCGATTTTAGCGTCTGGCAATTAGCCGTCGGCGACGATGAAGAAGTCCGCGCGATCGCCGATTTTTTCGGTCTGCGTTATGAAACCGATCAGAACGACAAAACGCAGATCAATCACTCTCTGCGCACCGCCGTCATCTCGCCCGAAGGAAAGGTCACGAAGGTCTTTGCGGGCAACGAATGGACGGCAAACGATCTGCTGAGAGAAATGAAATCGGCAGGCGAAGCAAAATAAATTTTCATAAAACATTGTGGACAATGCCGTTTTGGAACAAATAAACTTTTCCGCCCGGAGTTTGGAAAAAACCGACGCTGAGCTCATCGGAGCGTGCCGGCGCGGCGACGAAACGGCTTGGAACGCGCTCGTCGACCGTTACCAGCGGCTGATCATCACGATTCCGCGCCGCGCGGGCTTGAGCGAAGAGCAGGCGGCGGACGTTTTTCAGGAAGTTTTTCTGACGCTTTTTGAAAAATTAAACGAGATCGAACAGCCCGACCGCATCCGTTCGTGGATGGTGACGACCGCGAAATTTAAAACCTGGGGCATCATTCGCGGCGCAAAAGGCTTTTATTCGCCCGAAACCGAGGAAGAAATGGAAGCCGAAATGGCGGGTCTCCCGGACGCTTCGCCGCTTGCCGACGACGTGCTCATCGAGCTCGAACAACAGCACCAGATCCGCACGGCATTAAAAGAACTCGAAGAACGCTGCCGGAAAATTCTTTCGATGATCTATCTGCAGGACGCGGCGGCAAGCTACGCGGAAGTCGCCTCGGCGATCGGCGTCGGCGAAACGAGCATCAGTCCGATGCGTTCGCGCTGTTTGCAAAAACTGGCAAAGATTTTGACGAAGTAATTTTTCGTCGAAATGTCTTTTTTACGGGATCAGTTGCACTGTCAAAATGAGAAGGTAACTGAAACGATGAAATTTACAGGCTTAATGAAAAACAATAACGAAGATTTACTAAACAAGATCGTCCGCCTGATGCAAACCGACAATTCGGCAGACGCGCCGGCAGATTCGATCGAATGGTCGAAAAATCTTTTCCTTTCGCGAGCCGCCGAACCGAAAAAATCGCTCGTGCAGAAAGTGCTGGCAGTTTTGCAGATGGATCTATCGCCTGATAAAGCGGCTTTCGGCGAACGCTCGGCTTCGTCGTCGCAAATTCGCCAGATGCTTTTCGGCGCGGGCGATCATCAAATCGATTTGCGAATCGCTCAAGCAAATAAAGGGTTTACGGTGACGGGGCAAGTTTTGGGCGAAGATTCTGCCGGAGCGGAAATCGCGCTTTTCAGCGGCGGCAAAAATTTTACCGTAAAAACAAACGAATTGGGCGAGTTTAGGTTTGAAAATATCTCAAAAGATAAATATACTTTATCGCTGACCTTTAAAGGCAAAGAAATTATTATTGAAAGCATCGAAATCGGGTAATGTTTCTTCTTCGGGGGTAGGAGAAACATCAGGAGAGCGGCGGAAAAATTAATTTTTCCGCCGCTTTTCTATTTTCGGGCTTCGGAGTCTTTCGTTCGTATCACGCGTAAATCATTTTGGGTTAAAATAATTTTATGCCTTCACGAAAAATTGCCGAAAGACTTATTTCAGCCAAAACAAGCCGCGAACGGGAAAAAATCCTATCAAACGCAGTGCGCTCCGGTGATCTTGAAATTGCTCACGAATTAAAAAACATCTGTTACGAAGTTTGGACTTCCGAACCGAAAAAAGCGCAAAAAACCGCCTCGGTTCTGCTGCATCTGTGCAGGATCAATCCGCACCGGGAAATTGCCGCGCTCGCGTTCTGGGTCGCGGGAATTGCCGAACTGACCAGAGGCAAATTTGAAAAGACGGTCGAAAATCTCGACCGATCGGCGGAAATTTTCCGGAAAATCAAACTGCCGCGCGATGCCGCCAATACACAGGTTGCCAAGCTCATCGCGCTCGCGCTTTTGGGAAAATACCGGGAAGCCGTCAAAACGGGCAAAGCCGCGCTGAAAGTGTTTGAAAAGTACGGCGACGAGCTCGCGGCGGGCAAGATCGAAAAAAACCTCGGCAACATCATTTCGCGGCAGAATAATATTTTAAGTGCCGAAAAATATTTTCTTTCGGCGATGCGGCGGTTTGAAAAAGTCAAAAATATTGACGAGCTCGCGATGTGCGAAACCAATCTGGCGGACAATTACGCCGATCTCAACGATTTTTCGCAAGCCGAAAAATATTACGCGCTCGCGCTGGAACACGCGCAAAAATCCGAGATGTTTTTTGTCGAAGCGGAAACCGAAGCGACGATCGGAAATCTCGCGATGTTTCGCGGAAAATACGATCAGGCTTTGCGGTATTTGGAGCTTGCGCGCCAAAAATTCGAAAAATTGGGGGTCGCGCACCGCACGATCATTGCCGATCTCGAAATTGCCGAAATTTATCAAACGCTTAATTTATCGGACGAAGCATTTAATATTTACGAAACCGTGACCGGCAGACTTCGGAAGATGAAACTGCAAGGCGACGAAGCCCGGGCGCGGGCAAATTTCGGGCGCGTGGCGTTGGTCAGAAAAGACTTCGGAAAAGCCCGGAAAGAACTGAAAAAAGCCGCGCAGCTCTACAAATTGGAAAAAAATCCGAGCGGGTTGGCGGACGTTAAACTAACGGAAGCGAATCTTGAGCTGACGCGCCGCAACTTTCCGAATGCTTTGATAAAAATTCGCGAGGCTGAAAAAATTCTCACCCGAAGCGAAAACCTGCGCCAGAAACTTTTTGCCAAATGGCTTCACGGCGAAATTCTGCAAAACCTCGGTCGCTTAAAAAATGCCGAAAAAATTCTGCTCGAAACCTACGGCGAATCGATCGAACAGGAGCAATTAAATCTTGCGCAGATTTGTCTGAATTCGCTCGGCAATCTGGCTTTGAGAAAAAACGAAACGGGCGAAGCCGAAGGTTATTTCAACCGCGCCGTCCGGATGATCGAAACGATCCGGGCACCGCTCGCGGCGGAAGAATTTCGGATGGCTTTTCTGGCAGACAAGCTCGCGCCGTTTGAAAATCTGGCGAAAATCCATCTCGCGGAAAACGATCCGGAAAAAGCCTTTTCGTTTATCGAAAAAGCACGGGCGCGGACGCTTTCGGAGAGTCTGAGCGGCAATTTTTCTCAAATGAACGACAAAGCGTCTTCCGAACTTTCAAAAAAACTCGAAGATTTGCGCGAGCAGTTAAATTGGTTTTACAGCCGTTTGAACCGCGCCGATGCGGAACGAGGGGAATTGGAAACTTTGCAGAAAGAGGCGAAACGGCGTGAAAAACAAATCGCCGACGTGATGCGCCAAATCGAAAGCACGCGCACGAATGACGTTAAGGACTCGGCGAAACATGGAATCCTTAACGAGCGGGACGAGTTAAGATCTTTGCAAAAAAATCTCGGCAAACAAAAGGCTCTGATCGAATTCGTTTGTTTTGACGATTCGCTTTCGGCTTTTGTCGTGACGAGCGAAAGAATCGATTTCGTCCCGCATTTATCGAAAGAAAACAAAATTCTAACGCTTCTGGAAGGCTTGCAGTTTCAATTCGGCGCACTGCGTTACGGGGCAAAAAACCTGGGAAATTTTATCGTTGAACTAAAAAAGCGCGCCGATTCCTATTTGCAGAAACTTTATCAGGAGCTCGTCCGACCGCTTGAAAATTTTATCGGCGGACGCGATCTGGTGATCGTTCCGGTCGGCGCAACGCATTACGTTCCGTTTCACGCGCTGCATTCGGGCGAAAAATATCTGGTCGAAACGCGTGAAATCGTTTACAGCCCGAGCGCGGCGGTCTGGCAATTTTTGACAAACAAACCCGCGCGAAAAACGCAAAACGCGCTGCTGATCGGTTTTGCCGACGAAAAGATTCCGCTTGTTGACCGGGAAATCGAAGCCTTGCAGAAGATTTTCCCCGCCGCGAAAACTTTTACGGGCGAAAGCGCAAATTTTTCAAATTACCGGCAAAACGCCCAAAAATTCGACATTTTGCATCTTGCCTGTCACGGACAGTTTCGTCCCGAAAACCCGCTGTTTTCGAGTCTTCATCTAGCGGACGGTTTTGTCACCGTGCGCGATATTTGTGCGCAGAACCTAAATGCCGCATTGGTCACTTTGAGCGCGTGCGAAACGGGTTTGAATAAAATCTATGCGGGCGACGAGATTTTAGGCTTGGCGCGCGGTTTTCTTGCGGCGGGCGCGGATTCGCTCGTTTTGAGCCTCTGGACGGTCAGCGACGAAGCAACCGTCCGCTTGATGAAGGATTTTTACACATTTTTGCAACGCGGCGAAACAGTTGCCGCATCTTTAAGACTGGCACAGATAAATTTTATACAAAACAATTCACACCCTTATTTTTGGTCGCCCTTTACGGTGATCGGAAAATAATTTTATCGGCAATGTCTTTTTGGTAAAATTAGCCGCACTGTGCAGAGGGCGCAAAAACATAGGATTTAAAATCAGGGGAACAATAATGGATAAATTTATTGGAAGTATTTATTTAAAACAGTTTTTTATACTAATTTTCACTCTTTGTTTTGCAAATTTCAGTCAGGAAGTTTTGGCGCAAGGCGGCGGACAAACGCGCGTTGCGGACGAAATCATTATTGAACTCAACGCATTAAATCAAAACGATTTACCGGCTGTCTCCGCACAATATCATCTGAGCTTGCTCGACCAGATCGGCACGCCGCCGACCTATCGAATGAAGATTACCGACGGGCAGACACCGGAGCAGAAACTGACGGCAATGCGCAGCGATGCGCGGATTTTGACTATCGAGTTCAACCGCTTATTATCTCAGGTCGAACGCGAAGGGTTGTCCTGGACGATCGGAAAAACATGGTCGATCGGAAAAACATGGTCGATCGGCAGAAGTGCCAAAGGTTACAGCAGACAATGGTTTCCCGATTTGATCCGGCTTGACCAAGCGCATAATGATCCGATGTACGGCTCGATCGGAACGGGCGTGACGGTCGCGGTTTTGGATACGGGAATTGATCTGAATCATCCGGCTTTTGCCGATAAGCTCGTACCGGGCTACGATTTTGTCGGCAATGACAATGACCCGAGCGAGGAAGGCATTCCGCATCAAGGCTCTTTCGGACACGGAACGCACGTTTCCGGAATTGTCGCCTTGACCGCACCGGGCGCGAAAATTATGCCGATCCGCGTTTTAGACCAAAACGGCGAAGGCGAGCTTTGGAAGATTCAGGCGGCAATCATCTGGGCTTTGAATAACGGCGCAACCGTCATCAATATGAGCATGGCTTTTCCCGATGACGTTCTGCCGCAGGATCACAAAGTATTAAAAAGATTGTTCGATTACTGCGATGACGGAAATGAGATCGAGATCGGCAAAACCTATCCGATCGGCGATCACAAATGTATTTTGGTTGCCGGTTCGGGAAATAGCGGAACTTTCGGCAAAGTTTATCCGGCGGCATTAAAATCGGAAAGCGTCGAGATTATGGCGGTCGCGGCAAACAATCGTTACGACCGGTTATCAATTTTTTCTACGATCAATAAGGCGGGAAGCGGCGGCGATGAATGGGTCAGATTTGTGGCGCCGGGTGAAGACATCATCAGCGCACTGCCGGGCGGATTCTACGGCTCATGGTCGGGAACTTCGATGTCATCGCCGATCGTCGCAGGAATTGCCGCTTTGGTCAAATCAAGGAACCCCGACCTCACACCGCATCAGGTATTTGATCGCATTGAAGGCACGGGAATCAGCTGGAGATGCACGCTTGGGTCGCGTAATTACGATATCGATACGACCAGAGTCGACGCTTTCTGCGCCGTCAGCAATAATCTTGCCTGCGGACCGCGAAGAGAGATTTGTCCCGAATAATTCGTTGAAATTCAAATAAAAAAGCCGATCTTAACAGGTCGGCTTTTTTATTTTTGAAAATAATTTAATGCGTTTGTCTTTTTATTGTCTTTATCTGCACTGTCTTGCTGAGTAACCCCTGTTCACAGAAAAAACAACAGATAAGGAAATAAATTTAGGAAGGTTAAAAAGTAATGCGAAAAGATAGAAAACATGGGCAAATGTGGAAAATATCATTAGTATTCGTCGCGGTTTTTGCGTGGGTCGCAATACCGTTTGTTTTACAGAATAAAGTTCAGGCAGGCGGTGAAGTTCCGATTTCGACGGCAACCGCAAATTTGGTTTCGCCGAGCGGCAGCGTCAACCCGCACGGTTTGGCGACGTATGATGTCTATGCCAGCGGCAACCGCGAGCTTGAGGTCGAATCCGAAGACGTGAATTCGGTCGGCGCGGTTTTGACCGTATTTTTGAACGGCAATTCGATCGGTCAGGTGACGGTCGGAACGGATTTCAAAGCGCGATTAAAACTCCGCACACAGGACGGACAAACGGTTCCGACGGTTAATAACGGCGACACGGTTCAGGTCAAAAACGGCGCGACCGTGATTCTTTCGGGCGTTTTCGGCGGATTAACTCCGACACCGACCAGTTCACCGACGGGTTCGCCAACCGGATCACCGACCGCGAGTCCGACCGCAAGCCCGACCGCTTCACCGACGGGTTCGCCGAGTCCTTCACCGTCGCCGAGCGCTTCGCCGAGTCCGGGCGGTCCGTTTGCGATCCTGAGCGGTCCGACGATCAACGGCGCGATGCCGCGCGGTTATGCGGAATACGAACTCCACAGCAGCCGTACGGAACTCGAAATCCGCGTCTTTCAGGTCAGCCTGCCGAGCGGCACGGTTCTCAATGTGACGGTCAATAACGCGGCGGTCGGCAATCTCGTCATGGAAAGCGGCGGCGAGGGCAGATTACGTCTTCGCTCGGATCGCGGCGAGAATGTTCCCGTGATCACGAACGGAATGCCGATCGAACTCAAGAACGGCGGCACAACGATTTTGTCAGGCACGTTCGCAACCGCGGGCGGTCCCACGCCTTCGCCGACCGGCACGCCGCAGGGCAGATTTTTTGAAGGTCATCTGAGCGGCGCACAGGTCGTTCCGCCGGTGACCACGAACGCGACTGGCGAAGTCAAAATTCTATTGAACGCCGACGAAACACAGGCGACGATCACCGGCGAATTCAACCGCTTTACGAGCGCGCAAACTTCGGCTTTGATCCAGGTCGTGATCGCCGGAGCAACGACAACGGTTGCCGATCTCGGCGTGATTCCGACCCGCGAAGGCGAAGCGCATTTCGGACCGACGACGGTTAATGTCACCGCGCAGCAGGTTCAGCTTTTGCGAATGGGTTCGTGGACGATGGTGATCGGCAGTGCCGCTAATCCGGCGGGCGAGATCGCGGGACGAATTCTGAGCGATTCGCACCGGGCGGACTTTGACGGCGACGGCAGTAACGACTTTGCGGTGTTCCGACCTTCGAGCGGAACGTGGTTCTCGCAGAACAGTCAGGGCTTTACGGCGCAGAATTTCGGACTTGCAACGGACGTTCCCGTGTCGGCGGATTACGACGGCGACGGCAAAACCGACCGCGCAGTTTTCCGCGATGCGGGCGGCAACGCGGTTTGGGAAATCAACAACAGCTCGGACGGCAGTGTTTATTCGACCCAGTTCGGATTCTCAAGTGATACGCCTTTGCGCGGTGATTTTGACGGCGACGGACGCAACGATATCGGTGTTTACCGCCCTTCGACCGGCGTTTGGTATATTCAAAAGAGCAACGGCACAGGTTATCAGATCGTCCAGTTCGGCGTTGCGGAAGATATTCCGATGACGACCGATATGGACGGCGACGGCAAAGCCGATGTCACGGTTTTCCGTCCTTCGAACGGTCTCTGGTTCTGGATCAACAGCGCGACGGGCAGTGTCGGCATCGTCAGATTCGGTCAGACGGGCGACAAACCCGTGAAAGGCGATTTTGACGGCGACGGACGCGACGATGTTGCGGTTTATCGTCCGACGACCGGCGTCTGGTATATCCTGAAATCGAGCAACGGCGGCTACGATATTCGCCAATTCGGTCTCGCGGAAGACATTCCGGTTGCCGGAAACTACGACGGCGATACGCAAACCGACATCGCGGTTTTCCGTCCTTCGACGGGCGACTGGTATATCTGGCGAAGTGTTGACAACACTTACGAATTCCGTCATTTCGGCTTAACGGGCGATATTCCGACGGTTCGCTAAAAGAAGTTTTGAGTCCCGCCGAAAAGCTCGGCTGCTATCCGCAAGATAAACGGCACCGCTTAAACAGCGGGACTCAAAACGCTCCTGATTTTTTCAGGCAACACAAAATTCCAATCCGACGTCCAAGTAAGTGCTTCTGGCAATTATACAGAGTAGTTAATAAGAAAGAAGCACCCGTTTGGACAACTAAACCCTGACTGCTTGCCCTCCTCGCAGTCAGGGCTTTTTTTCGCCTTTTTTTAAGATGAACCGGCAACGCGCCCGATGCAAGACGTCGCAAAAAATTCGGCGCAAAACAATTGTTCGTGCCGAATTTTTGATTTTAT
>DATLOR010000458.1:0-23639 GCA_035536135.1 Pyrinomonadaceae bacterium
CGGCGTGAAATTTTCTCCGGCGGTTGTTGATACGAGCAAAGAAGTTTCCGAAGGCGATAAAAAACTTCTGAGCTTGGTCGGAAAGGAGAACTTAGCCGCATCAGGTCAAAAAGTCGCAATTACGGGCGGCGAACAATTGATTGCCAACATCAACAAAGTTTCGCCCGGACTCGGCGATAGCAATAAAGAAAAGTTTTTGCAAACTTCACATCTTTTCCGCGTTTCGCCGTTCTGGTTGATTTTCGCCTATATGATTGTCACGCTCGGTGAATTGATGCTGTCGCCGATGGGGCTTTCGTTGGTTTCAAAAGTCGCGCCGATCAGCAAACGCGGTTTATTGATGGGCGGCTGGTTTGTCGCCACCGCGATCGGCAATAAACTGACGCAAATCGGTATTTTTTGGGATATCTGGCTGCAATCGAGTTTTTTCCTCGTTCTCGCGTTAATGGCTCTGTTTATGGCAGTTGTCTTATTCTTGCTGCTCAAACCGCTTAAAAAAGCAATGCCCGGAGTTTAGTAGGGATGAGGGATGAGAAATAAGGGATGAAATTTCTTCATCTATTGAAATTCAATCAATAAAGAAAAGGCTGTGATTCTGAATCGGAAATCACAGCTTTTTTCGTGATCAGTCAGTGGTCGGATAAAGATTTTCGTTGATTGTTTTCGTCAAATAAATTAAAATTCTTCAATCTTCAACTGCATACCGCAAAATATTTCCGCGACTCTTCAACGAAATAATTGTCACACGCCGGTAACAAATGGAGCTGCACCTTATGAAAAACCACTTAAAACTTACAATCTTCTGTTTATTTTTAATCCTCGGCGCGACCGCTTCCGTTTTCGCGGGCGGCGATAAGGAATACACCGGACAATTCGATACGGCGCTGATCGCCAATGTCGAAGATCACGAAAAAATCGTCTTCAAATACGTTACTGCCGACGCGGTCAAGAGCGAAACCGCGCTGAACCCGACGGCGCACCTGACTGCCGGGCAATTTATCAAACCGCAGGGCAACGGCTCGGTACGTGCCCTGTTGGTCGAAGAGGAAGACTCTGAAACGCCGCACGTTTTCGTTGATCTGAATGACGATCTGATGTTCGGAAAAGACGAGAAATTCGAGTTAAAACAGGAAGAGAAAGATAATCCGTATCTCTGGTCGACAACCGTCAATTTGCCGGTCAAAGACAACTTTTTCACGACCTGCGCGCTTTTCGTGCGCTACTTTAAATCTTACAAAATCGAAAAGATGACGCCGCAGGAGCGATTGTTTACGCAATCGACGGAAGTTTATGCGCGCGGGCGCGTTGACCTGGGCGGACGCAAAGTTTTAGTTCAATACGCTTACAGTTTTGTCGATAAATCAATCGATTTTCAGGAAGGCTGGCAAGGTATGGACGGCGACGAGAACGGTGAGATCGATATGAACGAACTTTCCCCGGAAGCCGCGAAAGCCGCCAAAACCGTAAAAGAAACGATCGTTTTTCGCGTCGGGCAAAGTTATCTTTCGACCAAAAAAGTTGACCTGAAGAAAAATCAGATCGTCCTGCGCGAGCATGAAGCGAAAGACTACAGACGCATTGAGCTTGCCGTCGGTAAAGCCTTTCCCGAATTCGAATTCACGGATTTTGACGGCAAAAAACGCCGCTTCTCGGAATTTCGCGGCAAATATGTGCTGCTTGATGTGTGGGGTTTCTGGTGTCCGCCGTGCCGCAAAGAAATGCCTTACCTGCGCGAGGCGGCAAAACGCTTTAAGAACCGGAATCTGGTGCTCGTCGGGCTGAACACCGACCCGGTGCCGTTCGAAGAGGTCAAACGGAATCTCGAAGAAAATAATATGTTATGGACGCAGGCAAAATTTGAAAGCGTTTTCGATTTTCTTAACAAACAGCTGCGTATCGAATCGTTTCCGACCACCTTTCTGATCACGCCCGGAGGAGTAATCCTTTCGATGAGCCGCCACGAACGCGGCGAACCCGACCTGCGCGGCAAGGATTTACTTGAAACGCTCGACGAAATTCTTCCCGAATCCGAATAAAAAACAAGATATTTATAAAAAAAGCGCACCTGCCGAACGTTTGTGCGCTTTTTTATCTTTTATCGATCAAAAATTTATCTTCTCGCTCGAAGAGATTTCCGCACCGAGTTTTTGAATCGAATGAACACGGAATTTTTCATCACGTTCGGGAAAATCGTTGCGAAAATGTCCGCCGCGCGATTCTTCGCGCCAGAGAGCGCTCGTCGCAACCAATTTGGCGAGCGTCACGAAATTGCGCGACGAGGTCGAAAGATTCGACTGCGCGATTTGTTCAAACTCCTTCAAAGCGCGTTTCAACGAATCTTTATCACGCAAAATCCCGACGCGTTCCCACATCACGCGCTTGACGCGTTTTTTCACGGCGGTCGAAATAGTCCCTCCGAGGTTCCAAGCCCCAAGTTCTGAATTCTCCGACTTGAAACTTGGGACTTGGGACTTGGGACTGTCCGTAATAGCGGCTTCTCCGGCGCGTGCGCCGAAAACTAAGCCTTCGAGAAGTGAGTTCGATGCCAAACGGTTCGCGCCGTGTACGCCCGTGCAGGTCACTTCGCCCGCCGCGTAAAGTCCCGCGATGGTCGAGCGCCCGTGCAGATCCGTGCGGATTCCGCCCATACAATAATGCGAAGCGGGCGAAACGGGCAGCAAATCTTCGGCAATATTCAAACCGTAAAACTTGCAGGTTTCATAGATTTTCGGAAATCTTTCTTTCAAAAATTCTTCCGAAAGCGCGGTCATATCGAGAAAAACATTGCGCGTTCCCGTCTTTCGCATTTCGGCAACGATCGAGCGCGAAACAATATCACGCGGCGCTAATTCGAGCCGTTCGTCGTAGTTCCCCATAAAACGCTCGCCGAATTTGTTCCGCAAAATCCCGCCTTCGCCGCGCATCGCTTCCGAGAGCAGAAAGCGCGGCGCATTTTCCACGCTCAAAGCCGTCGGGTGAAATTGGACGAATTCCATATCAGCCATTTCCGCGCCCGCAAAATAAGCCATCGCCATCCCGTCGCCGGTCGCGACCGGCGGATTTGTCGTGTGTAGATAAAGCTGTCCCGCGCCGCCCGTGCAAAGAATCACCGCGCGCGCAAAGATCTCGCGCGGAGCACGCAGGATCGGATCCAGAAACCGCACGCCGGCGCATCTGCCGTCCTCGACGATCAAACTTTCCGTATTCGCAAACGGCATCAAAACGATTTTTTTCTCTTGCCTTGCCCGTGCGATCAAAGCGCGGACGATTTCCTTGCCCGTCGAATCGCCGTGCGCGTGCAAAATCCTTCTTCTGGAATGCGCGGCTTCCTGCGTGAAGGCAAGTTTTCCGCCTTCGCGGTCAAACTCGATTCCCCATTCGATCAGTTGCTTGATGTATTTCGTGCCGTCCGTCACGAGCGTTTCGACGGCTTCCACGTCGCAAAGCCCCGCGCCTGCAACGAGCGTGTCTTCTTCGTGAAGTTCGGCGTTGTCGTCGTCCGACAAAACGACGGCGACACCGCCCTGCGCGTATTCGGTATTCGATTCGCTCGCTTTATCCTTCGTTAGAACCGTGACCCGCGCGCCGCTTTGTGCCAATTCGATCGAAGCGCGCAGTCCGGCGACCCCGCTTCCGATGACGATAAAATCCGTTTCCAATGCCATATTGAAAATTGTGGACTTTCACTCGGAAAAATTCAAATTTAAGGTTATTGTAATTATTTGAAAGCGATAATTATGAACGCCAATTTGCCGGAAAAATCTCATCTGAGCGACAAAAGCCTTCAGGAAGCGCGCCGGTATTTGCCGGAATCGGACTTGTCCGAGCTGCAAAGTTTTGCCGAACGGCAGCTCGCCGCCCGCCGCCGCGTTTTAAGATTAAAAAAATTTTACGGCGAGAATTTTTGCCGTCTGACGCGGCTTCATTTATTGGCGGCGTGTGCGATCTCTCTGGGAAGATTTTGCGGCGTTTCCAGAACTTTCGATGAAATCGGCGAATCTTTAATGCCGGTTGACGCGAAAGATCAGCCGATCTCGGAAGATTGGAAAATATACTCGCAAGCGTGTCAAAACAAAATGCCGGCGGAAGTATGCGACGAGCTTTGGCTGACCGCGCATTTTAAGGACATCGAAAACATCCGCGCGAAAAATCTCGAAGAAAAGTTCTACGCCGAAGCCGAAAAACATAAAAATGCGCCCGTGTGGCTGCTTTTGAAACAGCATCTCGAAGTCACGCTCGGCGTGCGCCTGATGGATAAATCGGCGATTGCCGGGCTGATCCCGCACGAAACGGCGATTGCCGACAGTCTTGCTTTAACGGTCAAAAAACTTTCGACCGCGTGCGTGCGGCTCGTCGGTCGTTACGCGGCGGAATCCGCCCGCGCCGTTTTCGATTTTTCCGATGAAAGCTCCCAGGATGTTCTGAGCTACCGCCAAACCGCGGTTGATATGACGCGCTATTTTTTGCTTTCGGCGAGCGTTTCAAAAACATTCCGGCGTGGGCTTCGTGAACGCGAACGCGGGAGCAAAGCCGAAACGGAAAACTGGAATTTACTCGAAAATGTGTTAGGCGAAAGAGTTTCGGAAATCGATCCGCTGATCCGCGAATTTTATTCAAATCCCTCGCGCTTTGATGTCACGGCAACTCTAAAACTCGAGACTTTGCCCGCTCGTATCTGGTCGCGGCTTTTGACTCTGCTTTTCGGGCAGGGTTTGTTTGAAACCGATCTCGAAGAAATTCCGGCGCGTTTTCGCATTTTCGAGCGCAAAGACGGTTCGATGCATTTTATCCGCGAGCTTTACTGCGACGGCAAATACCGCGTCTTCGATTCGGATTTTATTGTCGAAAACGGCAAACTTTACGAAGTTTTCACGGATCTCAAAGCCTCGGTCGAAATGCACGTCGAACCGATTGAAAACCGGGGACTTTCGATTCAGGGAAAAAGAATTTTGTTCCACGGTCGGCAGATGCCTTCGATCGGTTTGACGGTCGAATTTCAAAGCAAGGTCGAAAACGGAACTTTAAAGATCGACGGGCAGTTAATGATGAAGCCAAACACGAAATTCGGTCAATTTTTCGCGCATAAAATCCTCCGCCGACCGCAAAATCTGGGAAGCATTCATTACACGGCGCAGCGCAAAACCGTTTGATAGGTCGGATTCAAATTCGTTTCCTGCCCGTTTCCGAGCCAGCTTTCCGCTTCGCCTTTTTTCGGCGCGAAACCCAAATATCTTTTGACGAAAAACGGCATAAATTTGAGATACGAATAGCGTTTTTCGACTTCCTGCTCGCGCCCTGCGCACCAACGCCGCAGAGTTTCGAAACTCCATTCCGTTGCAAGCTGCATCATCGGTCGAAAAAGCGCGCGGTCAGCCAGCGCGCCGAAAAATCCGTAATTCGTTTCGTAATCGTAAACCGTGCGAAAATAAGTTCCTTCCGCGCAGGGTTTGTATTGCCAGATGCCGCGCCCGATCTTGATGATCGATTTCCAATCGCCGGATTCAAACTCGAACGTCGAATGCTTGAGCGGCGTGTTTTGCAAATACCGCCCGATGCCTTTGATTTCCAAGCCGAAACCGATCTTTGTGCGGTAATCCATCAACTGAAAGCCTTTTTCGTCCAATTCTTCGAGATATTTGATGTGCGAAAAACGAATGTCCCAGCGAATATGCAGCGCGGGTTCCTGCGAGCGTTCCCAGAGCGTTTCGACCTCGCACGGAATAATTGCTTCAACGATAATTTTATTTGCTTTTTTCATAACTCAAACCGTGATTTCCGCCTCGATCGCTTTGGTGTTTTTATTAAAATTCAGCCATTTATACAGATCGTAAAGAAAATTTCCGAACGCGATAATGCCCATCGCCGTCATATAAACCCGCAAAAGAAACGGAACTTGCGGCGGCGCAAAAACAACTGCTGTTTCAAGGCTCCGGTCGCCCCACACCGCCTGAAAGGTCGCCATCATATAAAGCCCGACGAGCACGCTCAAAACAACGTGCATAAAATATTCGCCGCGCGGAAGTCCGCCCTGCGCTTTGCGGCTCGCGGTTTCTTCCCAAACATCTGCCCAGGCGATAAAAACATCCGCCCCGTAAAGCACCGCAAGAAACGCCAAAGCCCAACCGTGAAAGCGGAAATTCGCGACCCAGACAAACTGAAGCGCATAAATAAGGTGACGGCAAACGTGCCAGAAGACTTCGCGATGACATTCGGGACGAAGGTGCAGCTTGCATTTGTAGATATGAAAATAAAGCACGTCGAACGCTCCCAAATGCGCGATTATTAAAAGCAGATAAAATGAAGTTTCCATTTAACTTTCTCCTGTTTTTTCAGGCTCCGGGACAGAGCCGCCCGAACCTTTCGCAAGTCCGGTTCCAAAAACAAAATCCTTTATTGACGGACGTTTGATACATTTACGATTTGCAAAGTGCAAGAATTTTATTTCACTAAGCGGTATTTTGCAAAAAAATTAACTTTGCCGTTGACATCTACGAAATCTTTCGTATATATTCAAATATCAGCCCATACGAAATCTTTCGTAGATAATATGTCAAAGCAAAATAAACCGACATCTGCCGAACTGGAAATTCTCGATCTGCTCTGGGAACGCGGGCAGGCGACCGTCAGAGAAATTCACGAGATCATCAACGAACGCCGGAAACCGACGCTTTACACGACCGTTTTGAAAACTTTGCAGATCATGCACGAAAAAGGTTTGGTCGAGCGCGATTCGGCGAGCAAAGCGCACGTTTACCGCGCCAAGCAAACGCAAGATGAGACGCAGAAAAATCTGGTTTCCGATCTGCTTGAAAAAGCGTTTCGCGGTTCGGCTCTGAAACTGGTTCAGCACGTTTTGGAAACAAAACCGGCGAGCGCCGCGGAACTCGTCGAAATCAGGAAATTAATCGCCGAAGCGGAGGACAAAAACAAATGAACTGGGAAATTTTCACAAACTCGAAACTCGTCGAAAACATCGGCTGGACGCTTCTGCATTCTTTCTGGCAAATCGCTTTTGCCGCCTTCGTTTTGCTTTTACTTTTGCGCATTTTGCGTTCGTCTTCCGCCAACGTGCGGTATCTCGCGGCGGTTCTTGCGCTTGCCGTTTCATTTATTCTGCCGGTCGTCACCTTTGTTCAGCTCGCTTCGGAAAAATCTTCGACAAACATTTTTCTAAGCCGCAATTCAAAGGCAAATCGCGCCAAAACACTGAGTAACGACACGCGCCAAACGGAAGATTTGCAGGCTCTTTCACGAACTCCGCAGGAAACGGCAGACGCAAATGATAAAAACGTTTTCGCCTCGCTCGAAAATCTGCAGTATTTCTTTAATAAAAATTATTCTGCGGTTTTGCCGTTCGTCGTCGGTTTATGGTTTCTCGGCGCGGCTTTTTTCGCGTTTCGTCTGGGCGGCGGCGCGCTGCAGCTTCATATTTACAAAACCCGCAAAACTGCCGCGCCTGATTCTGAGTGGCAGAAAATGTTTTTAACGCTGTGCGCGAAATTAAAAATTACGCAGACGGTTAAAATTTTCCAGTCGAATCTGGTCGAAACGCCGGTCGTCATCGGCTGGTTCAAACCCGTCATTTTGGTTCCGGCAAGCGTTTTTTTGCAAATCAGCCCGCGGGAACTGGAAACGATCATCGCGCACGAACTCGTCCACATCCGGCGCTACGACGCGTTTTTTAATTTCGCGCAAAGCATGATCGAAGTCTTGTTTTTCTATCATCCGGGCGCGTGGTGGATCTCGTCGGTGATTCGCAAGGAACGCGAATTCGCGACGGACGCGGCGGTTTTGCGCATTTTTGAAAACTCCCATATTACTTACGCCAATGCACTGGCAAATTTAGAGGAAATTCGCCTGCGAGCGAATCAAACATTGCCGCGGCTTGCAACGGCGGCAAACGGAGGTAATTTAATGCAAAGAATAACTAAAATTTTACAAAAAAATACCGAGATAAAACAAAGCTCATCTGCTTGGTCGGCGATATTTGCTTTGGCTTTGATCTCGGCAGTTTTACTAACGGTATTTTCGTTTAATCAGGCGGCGTTTGTCAATGCCCAGACAAAAACGAAAAGCCGGAAGATCGCGGTCGGTTTTGTTTCGATCCCGCCCTTAGACCGCACGTCGAACGCGCCGAAAGACGCGGACGCGACGATGCGCCTGCTGATCGAAAAGCTCAAATCGCATAATGTTCCGGCGATCGGTTTTTTGCAGGGCGGAATGATTTCCGACGGCGAAAAACTCTTTCCCGTACGGGCAGAAATCGTCCGTTTGTGGCGCGATGCGGGTTTTGAGATCGGCATCGGCAACTTCAAACACGTCTCGTTTTACGATACGCCGTATGAAGATTATGTTGCCGGAGTCGAGAAAAACGAGGTTCTTGCGCGAAAGATTCTGGCAGAAAAAAATCAGCCGCTTCGCTATTTCAGCTATCCTTTTTTGAATACCGGCAAAACGGCGGATGAGCGGGTTCGTTTTGACAAATGGCTGCTCGAAAAAGGGATTTCGCCCGTCAAATACACGATCGACAATCAGGAATGGATGTATTCATATGCTTACGATATGGCGCGAAACGACAACGATGTCAGCACGATGTCCAGCATTCGCGCCGAATTTATTAGTTATATGTCACGGATGTTCGACCATTACGAAGCGTATTCCGAGGAAATTTTCGGACGCGACATTGCCCAAACAATGGTTCTCACGCCGAGCCGCCTGGTGACGGATTCCTCGGACGAGCTTTTCGGGATGATTGAAAAACGCGGCTACAAATTTGTTCCGATGGATGAAGCATTATCCGACGAAGCGTATCAAACGCCGGAAAGTTTTTACGGCAAATCGGGCATCTCCTGGTTCGAACGCTGGCAGATGGCGAGCGGTAAAGCGCTGCGCAACGAACCTGAAGTTACCGAATTCGTCCAGAAGATCTGGGACAAAGCAAAAGCGAAAAAGTAATTTTCGATAAAAGCGCGAATAAATTTTTCGCTCAAGAAAAAAGCCTGTTTGATTTCTCAAACAGGCTTTTTATTATTTTCTCGCCAAAAGCGGTTTTTCAAAATTTTCGAGCAGTTTCCAGAAGATGATCAAACTTCCGTCCGTGTCTTGGCGGTAAATTTTGAAAGCGACCAGCACATCTGCTTCGTCGTAGCTGATTGCGCGCACGACGTAGGAATGCCCGGCGACCGCCGGAAGACGGTTTTTGTAGGCGACGTTTTCGGCTTCAAAACCTCTCGATTTTTCCTGTTCAATGCGGGCTTTCGGCAATTCGAGCGGCGGCTGGTAATTTGCCAGCAAATTCACGCCCTTTGTTTTTTCGTCTATTTTGGCAAGCTGAATTTCGCCCAGATCCGTCAGAAAACCGTAGCTGGCGCCGTAAAACCCGACTTGCAGATAGTTTTGTTCGAGACTGATTTGCGGGATCGCGTCGTAGCTGTGCGATTTGTTGGTGAAAGAATAAAATGCCCCACCGCCGCGCACATTGAACAAGCCCTTATCATAAACTTCGCGCGGCAAAATTCGAAAAACGCCGGCTTTTTCTTTGCTCGCGGCTTCAATGTCTTTTTTGTCGGGCGACAAAACCGTTTTCTCAAGCACCGCCGCCTGATTTTTTAGCTCAGTTAATTTTCCGATCGCCTCTTGCCGGGTTTGCGCCGAAATGTTGGAAAACAAAGCAGCTACCCAAAAAGAGAGTAAAAAGATACGCATAAAACTTTTCCTCCAAAATAAAAATGCTTTGATCTGCCAGCCCTTCGGCTCAAGCATATCAAAGCATTTAAATTAAAAGCAACAAAAATTTTATTCAGACGGAATCGTTAATTCCTGACCGGGATAAATTTTGTCGGGATCGTTGAGTTTGTCGCGGTTGGCTTCGTAGATTTTCTGCCAGCTCACGCCGTATTTTGAACCGATTTTGCTCAAATTATCGCCTGATTGAACGGTGTATGTATTTGCCGCCGCTTCCGGTGCGGTAATTTCCATCACCAGATCGCCCGAACGATAATCGGGGTCGAGTTGTCCGTATTTATCCCAAAGCGCCTGTTTGACTTCCGCACTCGGAGCCGCGCCTTCGATTCTGATAAAACCTTCGCCTTCGGTCACATTTAAGCCCGAAATGCCCGACGAATTCGCCAAATCAATTAATGATTGATATTTTTCCTGTAAAGACATTTAATTTATCCTCCTTTTTCCGTTATTTTTCGGTTACTTCATTTTTAACCGGCGTTCCGGCAGCTTCCTGAGCTACTTGAACAACTTCCGCTAATTTGCCTTTGGCAACCGTTCCGCGAATCGTAATCGGTTTGGTCGTGCCGTCGACTTTGACATCGGTAAATCCTTTGGCTTTCAAAGCGTCTTCGATTTTCTTGACCGTTGCCGTATCAGTTGCGACTGTTTCGGTTGTTTTCGGCACTGCCGTCGGGCTTGCCGCCGGTTTGTTTACATTCGCATTTGCGTTGGCGTCGCCTTTGCAACCGCTCAAAAACAGAAAAGCCGACAAACATAAAACTGCTAAAAGTTTAATTCTCATTATTTCCTCCAGAAATCCTTTTAATATTTCTTTCTTTATTTTAGTAAATCGAAACCAATTCCAACTGATTTCGACATTTCAAAAGTTTCCAAAAATCTTCAATTTTTGAAAACTTAATAACTCATTCGGGGCATGTCAATATAGATTAAACTATTTTCAAAAAAAATCCAGTTCACTTAATTGAACTGGATTCAACTTTTTTAAAAACAGAAGTTTTCCCGGCATCTTTGCTCATTTTTATTTTTTTGAAATTGATCCCGATAGAAGCGAATAAACCGTCGGCGTCACGACCAGCGAAAGCAGTAAAGCAAAAATCAATCCGCCGATGACCGCAATCGCGAGCGGCTGAAGAAGCTCCGAACCCGCGCCGAGCGCGAGCGCGAGCGGCAGCATTCCAAGGATCGCCGCCAAACTCGTCATCAGCACGGGACGAAATCTTCTTCGTCCCGAGATTGTCAAAGCTTCGGTCAAATCATTTGTCTTCGACAAGTTTTCGCTCACGGCATCGAGCATTAAAATTCCGTTTTTGGCGACAATTCCGACCACCATGATCATTCCCATCAAACTTACGACATTAAGCGTCGTTTTCGTCACAAACAGCGCAAACAAAACGCCGCTCAAAGCCAACACGGCGCCCGTAACGATCGCAACCGGATGGGCGAACGAACGAAATTCAATGAGCAACACCAGAAAAACCAGGACGATCGCCAAAACCAGAGCCGCCGCCAATTCGCGGAAACTCGATTGCTGTTCGGCATACAGCCCGCCGTATTCGATGGTCATTCCGGCGGGAAGTTTGACATCCTTGGCAAGCTCGGTCCTGATTTTTTCGATCGTCGTGCCGAGATCGCTGCCCGTAATTCGCGCCGTCACGGAAACCATCTGCCGCAGACCGTCGCGGTTGATCTCGGTCTGCCCTTTGTCGTATTCGATCGCGGCAACCTGGTCGAGCCGAAACTGCGCGCCCGACGCGGAACGAATCTGTAAACCTTTCAAAATGTCCAAAGATTTGCTCGCCTCTTTCGGCAGCGTAACGCGCACGGCAACGAGTTTTCCTTTTTCCAGGATCGAAGAAACCGCGCTCCCGGTCATTGCCGTTTCAACCGCACCAGCAATGTCGCCGGCATTCATTCCAAACTGCGCGGCACGCTGCGGATCGACCTTAAAAGTAATTGCCGCGCCGCTCACGACGACGCCCGCATTGGTATCGACGACGCCGTTTATTTTTTGAATGGCGGCTTCGATCTCGTCGGCTTTTTCGTGCAAAGCCGTCTTATCGTCGCTGAAAACCTTGATCTCGACCGGTTCGGGAGAGCTCACCAGATCGCCGATCAAGTCCGACAAAATGCCGATAAATTCGACTTCCAGCGCCGGTTCGCTCTGTTCGATCTGCCCGCGCAGATCGTCGGTTACCTGTTCGGTTTTGCGCGTTCGGGCAGGCTTTAGTTTAACGAGAAAATCGCCCGTGTTCGGTTCGGTGATCGAAAGTCCGAGCTGCAAGCCGGTGCGCCGCGAATAGCTCTCGACCTCGGGCGTTTCCCTGAGCATTTCTTCGACGTGCCGGAGCATACGGTCGGTTTCTTCGAGCGAGCTTCCCGCCGGCGCAACATAATCCAGAACGAACGCCCCTTCGTCAAACGCGGGAAGGAATTCCGAGCCGAGATTTTTGTAAAGCACAAAGGAAAAAATCAAAATAAGCACGCAAATTCCCAGAACGATCAGCCGATTTTTGAGCGCGAAACGCAAAAGCCATTCGTAAGGTCGAACGATCAAGCTCAAAACTTTGCCGAATTCTTCCGGATCATCTTTCTTTTTGACCCGCACGAATTTTTCCGCCAGAACCGGCGTGAAAGTCAGCGCCAGAACCAGCGAGGTCAAAAGCGCGACCGCCATCGTTAAAGCCAGCGAACGAAAGAAAACACCGGTGATCCCGGTGAGCAGCGTGAGCGGCAGAAAAACAACGACGGGCGTAATTGTCGAACCGATGATCGGAACGGTAATTTCCGAGATCGCTTTTTGAACGGCTTCGTGGCGCGATTCGCCGTGCAGCAGATGCGTGTAAATGTTCTCGACGACGACGATCGCGTCATCGATCACTAAGCCGATTGCCGCCGCGACGCCGCCGAGCGTCATCAGATCGAACGATAACCCGACCAGGTACATCACCAGAAAAGTCGCCAGAATCGTCACGGGAATCACGAGAATCGCAACCAGAGTCGTGCCGATGTTCCGCAGAAAAGCGTAGAGAATGATGACCGACAAGAGCAAACCTAAAATGATCGCGTCCCTGACCGAATTCATCGAATCGCGAACGAGCAGAGATTGGTCGTAAAACGGCGCGATGCGAACATCTTTCGGCAGAGTTTTTTCGATTAAAGCGAGCTCCGTTTTGACTTCATCGGTGACGGTGACGGTATTCGCGTCGGGCTGGCGCAAGATATTGATCAAAACCGATTCGTGCCCGTCGGCAGTGACGATCGTGTAGTTCGGTTCGGTTCCCTCTCTGACGCTTCCGATGTCGGAAATCAAAACATTTGCGCCATTGACCGTCGCGACGACGATCGCATTGAGTTCGTCGGGCGTCGTTGCCTGCCCGCTGATGAGCGCGAGTTCGAGCTGATGATTTTCTTCGATCAATCCGGGCGAAGCGACGATATTGGCATTTTTTACGGCGTCGGAAACCTGTTGCAGAGTGACATTTCGTGCCGCGAGTTTTTCGGCGTTGATTTCGATGTGATATTCGCGCACCTTGCCGCCCGTCACGGCAATATCCGAAACGCCCGAAAGCCGTGCGAGACGCGGGCGAATCGTATAGGTCGCAAGTTCACGAAGCGCGGTCGTGTCGCGTTTTTCGGAAGTCAGGCTGTAACCCGCCACCGGAAAAACCGCGAATGTCAGACGATCGACATGCGTAATTTGCGCCGCCGCAGGCAGATTGATCTGCGGCAGTCTGGTCTGAACGAGTCCGAGCGCGTCTTTCGGGTCGGACTTCCAATCGAAAAACAGATTGATTTCCGCCGAACCGCGCGCGGTCGTCGATTTAATGCGCTCGATTCCGGGGATTCCGTTCATCGCTTCTTCGATCGGGCGCGTCACGGAAACGAGCATCTGGTCGGCGGGCACTTCGCCGTTTTCAACCGTGATCACGACGCGCGGAAAATCGGTATTAGGAAAAATCGCCGTCGGCAGTTGCCACGCGGCGTAAATTCCGGCGGCGCACACAAGCAAAACAAGCACCATCACGGCGCGTTTTTGTTCTGTAATTGTGTGTGCGAAATTCATAAAACGTTAAGAAGTTTTTGGCTGCGGCTAATTATTTTTCCTCATCTTTGTTTTCTTCCTCTTTCGCAGCTTCCACTTTCGTGCCGTCGGGCAAAGCGTAATTCCCTTCGGTAACAACAGTTTCGCCGCCTTCCAAGCCTTCGATGATCTGAATTTTATCGCCTTGCTTGATGCCGACCTTGACTTTTGTTTCGTGCGCGATCGAGGCGTCGTCAACCGTCATCACCGTTCCTTCATCGGAATTTGAAGCGTCGAGCGTGACGGCGGAAACGGGAACGACGACCGCGTCGTTCGCCGGACGCGCGGAAATAACGAACTGCACCGAATCGCCGGCACGCAGAAGTCCGCGTCCGTTCTCAAAATTTGCCCAAACCTCGACCGTTCGGTTCTGCACATCCGCCGAACGGCTGATCTGCGTTACCTTTCCCGCCATTCGTTCATCGGGCGCGCTGGGTAAAAAGATCGTCACCGCATCGCCCGTCTGCAAATTGGCAACCACAGTATCGGAAAAATTCGCTTTGACGATCACCGCGCCGATCGCGGAAATCGTCAAAAGCCGTGCGCCCTGCGCGGCAAATTCGCCTTCGTATTGAAATTGATCGGTCACGACACCCGAAATCGGGGCGCGGATTTCCGCCAGATTTGCCTGCGCGTCGATCGTATTGATGCGTTCCTGCGCCTGTCTGATCTTATTTTCGGCGATGGCGCGGGCGTTCGGATTAACGGCGGAAGCGTTCAGTTTGGAATTAGCCTGCGCGAGCCGCAGAGCGTTTTCGGCGTTTTGCAAAGCCAACTTTGAGGCTTCGAGTTCTTTGAGCGAAAGTCCGCCTTTTTCGTATAGATCCTTGCGCCGTTCGTAAGTTGTGCGCGCGTTGTCGGCATTTGCCTTGGCGTCCGACAGATCTTTTTCCGTCTGCGCCCGCGTCTGCGGAATCGTGACTTTCTGCAGAGTTTCGAGGTTCAGTTTCGCTTCGTCGAGCGCGGCTTTTGCCTCGTTGCGCTGCGATTGCAAATCCTGCGAAGCAAGCACGGCGAGCACTTCGCCCTGCTTGACGAACTGATTTTTAAGGAGCCGCATTTGTTTGATCTGCGCCGAGATCGAAGCCGCAACGGTAGATTGTTCGGCAGGCGCGACCGTTCCGATTGCCGTGAATTCCTGCGCGATCGTCTGCTTTTCCGCCGTCGCGACCTTCACGCTGACCACCGTTTCTTCCTTTGTTTCCGCCGGCGTTTCACTCGCGGATCGATTGCGTTCGAGATAAAAATAAAGACCGATCAAAACAAAAACGAGCAGGACAACGCCGAGAATGACAAAGAATTTACGGCGCGGCGAAGCTTCGGTTTCGTCGCTTTCCGCAGTTTCCGAGGTCGAAATTTCTGCGTCTTCAACGATTTGATCAGATTCTTTTTTATCTAAATTTTCCTCGCTCATTTCACCCAATCCAAAATTTAAAATCTAAAATCCAAAATTCCGTTATTTCCCGATCGCCCGCAAAAGTCTGGCGCGCGCCGTTTGATAATCGAAAATCGCCTGATAAAGCGATTGCCTTTGCGCGATCAGCAAATTTTGCGCGTCCGTGACCTCGACGATCGAAGCCTCGCCCGCCCGGTAACGCGCGAGCGAAGCCGACACATTCATTTCCGCGTCTTTAATGCTGTCGCCGAGCTGTTTAATACGCGAAGCGGCGGAAATCGCCTGTGTCCGCGCCGCGAAGAACTGCTGAACGAACTGCCGCTCAGCCAAAATTTTGTTATTTTCCGTTTGCTGTAATTTAAGTTTTGCCTGCGTTTCCCGCGAACGGCTCGCGCCCCGATCAAAAAGCGGGATCGTGACGCCGACCGCTGCCTGCACGCCGGTCGAATTGCCGATCCGGTTCGGGCGCAGTGAATCGGAAATAAAACCGCCGCTGACCGAATAATTGATCTGCGGCTTGCGTTCCGCCTGCGCGATTTTCACATCCTGCTCCGATGCTTTTTTATCGGCTTCGAACTGTGCAAATTCGGGACGCGAAGCCACGGCAGTTTCGGTGTAACGCTCGATTTCTCCTTCTTCGGGCAATTGAATAAGCAATTCTTCAACGGCAATCGGCGCGTTGAAATCAGAGCCGACCAGGAATTTCAAAGCGTCCGCCGCGACTGTTTCTTCCGTCTGCGCCTGAATGAGTTCGTCGCGCCGCTGCGCGGTTTGCAAACGCGCTCTGACCAGATCGACCGGCGCGACTTCTCCGGCATCGAGCTGGAGTTTCGTGTTCGATTCAAATTCCTGCGCCGATTGCAGATTCTGCGCCGCGCCGCGCCGCTTCGTCGTCGCCAGCGCGAGATTGTAGTAAGCATCGCCGACCGACTGAATCAATTCGCGCCGTGCAATTTCGCTTCCCGTCCGCGCTGATTCGAGCAGCGCTTTATTTTTTTCGAGCGTTGCTTTGAGTTTTCCCGAAACGTCAATTTCGCCCGCCGCATTGATCAAACCCTGATATTCGGTGATCGCGTTTGCGCCCAGAAAAGACGGCACACGCGAACGAACGATCGTGATATTGCCGCCCGAGGCTTCGACCGTTTCGGTTTTACCGAACGACGGCGACGTGTAGATCAGGTTCGGCTGGACGGAAACTTTCGGGTAAAATCCCGCTTTTGCCTGCCGCACATCTTCCGCCGCGATCTGTTCGTTGATTTGCGCCGCCTTAAAATTTGACGCTTGTTTTAACGCCAGATCAACCGCTTCGGAAAGCGTCAGAGGCTTTGCGCCGTCAACATTTGTCCGTGTTTCATCGGGAGATTTTTTGACGGAAATAATCTGCGGCGAACCGGTTTGCGGAAAAACCCGGTTCGCAAGCAGCAAAATCATACAAATGAAAAATAGCTTTCTGTTTGCCAATTCAAACTCCGAACACTACTGATTTTTCTTCTTTTCGAGCCGTTTTTCTTCGGCTTCCTTTTCGGCGTTCTCTTCACGGGCGCTGATCACTCTGCCGCTGTAAACGTCGATATTTACTTCCGTGATCGTGCCTTTCGCATTACGAATATCGAACGAATAAATCCATTTGCCGTCTTCTTTTTCGAGTTCCGAGCTTTTGATCTTGCCCGCCGCCGCTTTCGTCGCAATTGCACGGGCGCGTTTCATACCGATTTTTTTCGTCTGCGCGTCGGCAGTTAAAGTTCCCAAACCAAATACTGCGATCAATAAAAACAGAATCGTTCTTTTCATAAAATCTCCTTGAAATTCAAACCGGAATTCCAGATTACAATTTTGAAAATGAACGGAAGATTAACAAAGAAGGGTTTTGATTAATTTGCGGCAGATTTCTTGCCAAGCAGGTGATTACTGACGGCGACCGTAAAAATCCAGACAAAACCCGCCGCGAAACCCGCCGCCACATCGCTCGGAAAATGAACGCCGAGATAAATGCGCGAAAGTCCGATCAGTAAAACCAGGATTGCCGCCAAGATCAATGTCAAAATTTTCAAGCCGCGGCTTTTTAAGCGGGTTGTGATGAGCCACGCCAGAATCCCGTAAAAGCAAAACGAACCGAGCGCGTGTCCGCTCGGGAAACTGTAGGATTCAAGCGGCGGATAGGGGAAAAACGCTTCGGGACGCGCGCGCTGAAAATACAATTTAAGAGTAACTTCCAAAATAGATTCGCCCGCCATTGTAATGAGCAGAATGATCAAGGCGTCCTTCCATTTCAAAATCAGGAAAATTATCAGAGCCGTGATAACGCCGAAAGTTAAAAAAGCAAACGAGCCCAGAAACGATATGTAAATCACCAATTGCGTGAGCCACGGCGCGGCGATGCGGTGAATTGCCTGCCGAACCGTTTCATCAAAAATTTTTGTTTCGCCTTCGAAAACTTCTTCCGCCAGCCACAAAAAAAATATCAGACAGCCGACCGCAGAAATAAATCCGATCAACAATTTTTTGCCCGAATATTGTCGAATCTTCCCGAAAAGTTCCGCGAAAAGCGATTTTTTTTGATTTGTTTGATTGTTCGGCATTTTTAATTACTTCCCTGAGTCTTGAAAAATAACGGCGAAGACACTGCCCGTCTCGCCCGAAGAAACGAGTTCGATTTTTCCTTGATGAAGTTCGGCAATCCAACCGGCGATCGCCAAACCTAAGCCCGCGCCGCTCGTGTTTGTTTCCGTCGTGCGGCTGCGGGCTTTGTCGGCGCGGTAGAATCGCTCAAAAATCTGCGCTTTGTCGGCGTCGTCAATGCCGATCCCGGTGTCGGAAAATGTGATGCGGTAATCGCCGCCGTTTTTTTGCGTTTCGATCCTGATCGTTCCGCCTTCGCGGTTATATTTGACCGAATTATCGAGCAGATTCAAAAACATTCGGTGGAGTAGCTGTTCGTCGCCCTGAAAAGGCATTTCTTCACCGGCTTCGAGCTGAATCGCGATATTTCGTTTTTCCGCTAAAACGCGCACGGCACGCACGCAATCGGCTAAGATCTCGTCAAGATAAATTTCCGTAAAATTAGTTTGAAATTGCCCCGCGTCTGCCCGCGCCAGTGTAAAAAGATCTTCGACAATGCGCGTCAAACGTTTGCTTTCGTCGTGCACGATCGCGAGCGATTCGCGGTAATCTTCGGATTTGCGGTTGTTTTTTGAAAGCGCGACTTCCGATTCGCCGCGGACGATCGCGAGCGGCGTGCGAAGCTCGTGCGAAGCGTCCGCCATAAAACGTCTTTGTTGGGCAAAAGCGTTTTCCAGACGGCTCAAAAGCAAATTAAAAGTTTCGGCAAGCGTGCCGAGTTCGTCCTTTTCATTTACGACCGGAAGACGTTCGTGCAGATTCGTCGCGCCGATATTTGATGCCCGCAAGCTCATTTCAACGATCGGAGCGAGGCTTTTCCGGGCGAGAAAATAGCCGCCGATTCCGGCAAAAAGAATCGTCAGCGGAACCGCTGCGAGAAAAATTTTGATTAGACGATTTTCAAAGGTTTGCTGTTCTTTGAGCGAATAAAAAATCAGCAGTCGATATTGATTTTGTTCAATTTGAAAAGTCGAAACGTAAAGACGAAAAGTTTCGTGCTCGATTTTCGCATCGCTCAAAGGCAGTGAATTCTCGATATTGGGCGGTAAATTAAATTTGACGGTCGAATCAATCAAACGCCCGTCGCCGGTAAAAACCGCGAATTGATAATCGCGGAAACCGAATTCGTTGAGCGTTTCGCTGATAATTTCATCGGGCTGGCGATTTTCTTCTTCGTCCGATCGTTCGGCGTCGAGCGCGACCTTGAAATTGCGCGCCATTTCTTCGAGCCGCGCATTCAAATCGCGGTTCAGCACCCTGACCGTGAAAAAGTAGATCAGGACGGCGAAAACGACGATCACCAGCGCCAGAATGCCGACATACCAGAACGTCAGACGTATGCGCACCGAATCAAACATTTTCGTCCAGAATATAGCCCGCGCCGCGCCGCGTGTGAATCAGCCGCACGGCAAAACCTTCGTCCATTTTTGAGCGCAGACGCTTGACATAAACCTCGATCAAATTTGAAAAAGCATCGAAATTTTCGTCCCAGACGTGTTCGGCAATTTCGCCGCGCCCGACGACGCGCCCGCGTTCGCGCGCGAGGTATTCAAGCAACGCATATTCTTTGGTCGTCAGCGGAATTTCGCGCCCGCCGCGCCGGATTCTCTGCGCCGCCGTGTCGATTTCCAGATCGCCGACGACGATTTTCGGCGGACGAATTTCCTTATTGCGCCGGAGCAGGGCGCGCAGCCGTGCAAGCAGTTCATCGAAAGCAAAAGGTTTTGTTAAATAATCGTCCGCGCCGAAATCAAGTCCCGCGATCTTATCCTCGACCGCATCGCGCGCCGTGAGCATCAAAACCGGCGTTTTAATGTCTTTCGCGCGCAGTTCGCGGCAAACTTCAAAACCGCTTTTCTCGGGAAGCATCACATCGAGAATGATCAGATCGTAATCGTTGATCGAAAGTTGATAAAGCACGTCTGAGCCGTTTGCCGACGTATCAACCGCATAACTGTTTTCGCGCAGACCTTTGGCAACAAAGTTTGAGATCCGAATATCATCCTCAACCAAAAGAACGCGCATTTTGCAATTATACACAAGGAAAAATGAATGCAGGATTAATTTGAAAAGTTTGTATAAAACCTTTTTCGCGGCGGGAAATTTTTATTAATTTACGTTAAATGAAAAAACTTCTTCGGCAATCTGCTTGGCGATTTCAAATGAATTCAGCTCGGGCTTGATAATAAAATGCCAGTCCGCGAGACAATAAACCCGCTGTCTTTCCTCAAAAAGTTTGAGCGCATCGGATTTGTTGCGCGCCAGCGGGCGAACGCGTTTTGAGGCGGAAATATTGAGCCAGCAATGCTCGAATGTGGATTCGAGCCAGACGGTCGTAAAATTATGAGACTTTATCAAACGGCGATTTTCCTCAATCGTCCACGCGCCTCCGCCGAGCGCGATGATTTTTGCCTCGGCTTCCAAAATGCGGCGTAAAGTTGCCGTTTCGATGCGGCGAAATTGTTCGATTCCTTCCTGTTCGATAATTTCGGCGATCGTTCGATGTTCGCTTTCAACGATCATCGAATCGAGATCAATTCGCTGGCATTCAAGCAAATGCGCGAGATGCTTGGCAACCGTCGATTTGCCAACGCCCATAAATCCCGTCAAAATTACGCGCTTTTCCTCGTTCATCTCAGTGGACAATTATTTTGACACACTTCGCAAGGTTTCAAAAAAGGCGGGAAACGAAACTGCCGCGCATTCGGCGTTCGCGATCTGAGTTTCGCCCGTCGCAAAGAGCGCGGCAACGGCAAACGCCATCGCGATCCGGTGGTCGCCGAACGATTCAACGCTCGCGCCTTTTAACTCGGATTTTTCAACCCGGAAACCGTCTTCGAACTCTTCGACCCGCGCATTCATTTTCCGCAAATTTTCGACGACCGATCTGATGCGGTCGGATTCCTTGACGCGCAGTTCCGACGCTTCGCGAATCTCGAGTCCGCCTTCGATCTGCGTGCCGAAAACCGCGAGGATCGGAATTTCGTCGATCAAATTGGCAATGATCTTGCCGCGCAAAACGTTTGACGAAAGCTTCGATCGCAAATTTCCGTTTCCTCTTCCGCGCACCAGCAGATCGCCGATCGGTTCATTGCCGATTTCTTTTAAGTTCAAAACCTCGACTTCCGCGCCGAAGTCCTTTAAAACCTCGACCACCGCGTTGCGCGTCGGATTCAAACCAACGTTCGGTAAAAGGATTTCCGAACCTTTCAAACAAGCCGCCGCGACGAGAAAAAACGCGGCGGAAGAAACGTCCGACGGAACCAGTAAATCTTTCGCCGTCAAATTCGCATCGCCCTGCACGGTGATCAATTTGCCGTTTGCTTGTTCAGTTTCGTCAACGTCAACACCGAACCAGCGGAGCATTCTTTCTGTGTGGTCGCGCGTCGGCGTTTTTTCGAGCACGGAAGTTTTGCCGTCACCGTTCAAACCCGCCAGCAGAACACAGCTTTTAACCTGCGCCGAAGCGACTTTCCCTTCGAACGAAATCGCTTTTAACGGATTTTTGCCGAAAATCCTGAGCGGCGCGTGATTTTCCGTCGCTTCGATGCGTGCGTCCATTTGCGATAACGGCTCGATCACGCGCTTCATCGGTCTGCCGGACAAGCTTTCGTCGCCGGTTAAAACGGAATCGAAATTTTGTCCCGCCAAAATTCCCGCCAAAAGCCGCATCGTCGTTCCCGAATTTCCGCAATCGAGCGCACTTTTCGCCGCTTTGAAACCCGTTTTGCCGACGCCTTTCACGAAAACTGTGCTGTCTTCGCGCCGGATCTCAACGCCGAGCTGTTCCAAACACGAAAGCGTCGAAGCGCAATCGGCGCTCGTCGCAAAATTTTCGATGCGCGTTTCGCCGTGCGCCATCGCCGAAAACAGTCCGGCACGGTGTGAAATCGATTTATCGCCGGGTAAATTTATCGTTCCTTGCAAATTTTCCGCAGGTTGTATTTTCATAATAAAAAATTTGATTATAATGGCGATATATGCCATCGCTCAAACTGCATATTAAAACTGCTCTGATCGCCTCGGCGGTCGCGCTTGTTTTGCTGATCGTTTCGTTTCTCGTGATCAGCGCAAATATCGCCGTGCAGATTCAAAAAGAGCAAAAGGATCTGGCAACACTCGAAGCCGCGAATATCGCCGAATATATTTCGCTTTATTCCGACCAGATCAATTCCGACGATCTGCAGCAGTTAACCAATTTTGTCAGCAATACGCACCCCGAGCTCGTCACGGTTCGCGTCTGGCGATTGGAAAATAATAATTTTGTCGAACAATCCGCCTCCATTGACAGCCCGCCTTCGGAAAAAATTCCGGCGGAAACGCTGACGGCGTTGTATTCGGGAGCGGCTTCGCAGATCATTAATTCTCAGCAAGCCGGTTCGAGCGATTCGCTTTTTCGCATTTTCACGCCGATTGTCATTAAAAACAGGGTTTCGGGCGCGGTCGAGGTTGTCGAAAAACTCGATACGGTTTCGAGTATCGCTTCAAAATATATCTCAAATCTGATCTGGATCGCGCTCGCGACGATTATCTTGATGACCGCCGCGTTTTATATGCTTTTTCAAAATCTGGTCTACCAGCCGCTCGAAAAGCTTCTCTCGGCGATGGGAAAAGCCAAGACCGGAAATTTGTCGGCGGAAATTGCCGAAAAGATCAAACAGGACGAGTTTGGTCAGCTTTCCAACAATTTCAATTCGATGATGTCGCAGATCCGCGAAATGACCGCCGAACGTGAAAAACAAAACGAGATCCTGCAGGAAAAAGTCAGCGAAGCGACCTCGGAACTGACGCAGAAAAACGAACAGCTCGAAACCGCCAATCTCGAACTTTTCCGCACGACGCGAAAAATGACCGAAATGGAACGCCTCGCCGCCGCCGGACAAACCGCCGCGCAGTTTGCCCACGAAGTCGGCACGCCGCTCAATCTGATCAGCGGTCACGTTCAATTGCTCCAAACAAGTGTTCCCGAAGATTCAAAAGAAGCCAATCGCTTGCAGACGATCAACACGCAGATCGAACGCATCGAACAGATCGTCCGCGAGATGCTCGACCGCACGCGCTTCGGCGCGAGCGAGCATCTTCCGCTTAATCTCAACGATTTACTGCGCAAGATCTTCGACGCGGTCGAACCGACTCTGGAAGAAAACAAGGTCGAGCTCAAAACGAATTTAGCCGAAAATCTGCCGATGATCGCGGGCGACGCGAATCGACTGCAGCAGGTTTTTCTCAATCTCGTCAATAACGCGCTCGACGCGATGCCGAAGGGCGGCAAGCTCGAAATTTCAACTACTTTTGACCGGAAGAAAGTCTTTGTCGAATTTGCCGACAACGGCGCGGGAATGAGCGAAGAAACCAGCGCGAAGATCTTTCAGCCGCTTTTTACGACCAAAGAACGCGGGCGCGGAACCGGCTTGGGTCTGGTCGTCGTCAAACAGATCCTGCAGGAACACGAAGCCGAGATCACGGTCGAAAGCGAACCCGAAAAAGGCACCGCGTTTCATTTATCATTTAACATTGAACATTTATCATAAAGTTTTCGCGCGAAAGTCTTTGAGTTTACCCGTATCACTCGTGAGTTATGTCCGATAACTTGTAAGGTTTCATTTGTCATTGAACATTTCTCAACGGATTCGGATTTCGAGCAGATCCTGATAAATGATCAATGATAAATGTTCAATGACCTTTGATCTGGTCGCGCAGAAGTTTTTCGAGAAGCCTTATCTGCTGCTGCTGCATTTCGACGAGCTCCGCCCATTTTGTCTCGCGCAGTTCGTCTAATTTTTCCTGAATCGCGCAAAT
>DATLOR010000459.1:0-5002 GCA_035536135.1 Pyrinomonadaceae bacterium
TTACCGCCGAGTAAAATTGTCCCAGACTATGCGGCAGTTTAATGCGCTTTAAGACCTTGATTTTATTACCCTTGCCGTGCGAAAAAAGCGTCGTCGTGTCTTCGCCCGTACCGTCCCACGTCAGAATCGCCGCCGAATCGAAAGGCGAAACGAAAAACGCGCTCGCCGCGTGCGTCTGATGATGTTCGAGATAGTGAAACTTAAAATCCGACGCGCCGAAATGGTCACGCAGTCTCTGCGGGTGCTTGAACATTCCCAGATAGCTCTCGGAAACCTGCGCCACCCCGCGGTCTGCCCGCGCCTTGAACATCGCCGGAGAAATCAATGCCGCCTTCAGCGCCTGCATCGCTTTGTGTCGTAAGATCCACGGTTTCCAGTAATGCCCGACATGTTCGACATCCTTCAAAGTGATGCCTGCATAATCCAGACAATATTCGATTGCCTTATAAGGAAAACCGCTGTGATGCTTTTTTCGTGAAAATCTTTCTTCTTCGATTGCCGCGATCGGCACGCCGTCCTTGATCAAGGTCGCGGCTGAATCGCCTAATGTTGTTAAACCCAAAATATACATAAAATTAATCTAGCTTATCAGATTCAATTCCCGAGCTTTTATTTCGCTGCAAAGTAAATAATTGTAATAATCGCTCTTTGTGATGCTTTCAACCCTTCGGATTGAATCTGATTTTTCGTCGATGTTAAAATATAAATAGTCCTGTTCGTTAACTAAGGTTTCTACTTTGCCCCCGATTTCGTCATTTAATATTTCGATCAATATAGTCGGCTGATATTTGGATAAATATTCGCCTAATCCTTCCAAAACTTCGGGTTCGTGCGTCTCGACATCTATTTTTAACAGATCTATTTTTTCAATTCCCAATTCATCGATGATCGTATCAAGCCTTTTTACTTCGATTTCCGTCGGGATTACTTCGGCGCTCGGCGCATTCAGATTTTTATTGACGGTCACCGAATAAATATGTTCCGTCGGCGTATCATAGATAATCGCCGTTCCGTCCGTATTTGAAATGCCGCATTCAAAGCATTCAATATCATAGCCGTTCAGCAAATTGTTATGAACTAATCTTTCGTAAACCCGAGGCACCGGCTCAAAAGCAAAAATCCGCGCCTGAGGATTCAGCGATTTGGCAATTAATGAATAAATTCCCGTATTTGCTCCGATATCAACGATCACATCTGCGTTTTTAGCAAGTTTAATCCACACTGAAACAGAATTTTTTTCCCAACCGTCTCTGATTCCGACCCAAAACAATGAGTTCTCCAGTTCGAATCCGTAATGCGTCATCAGAAACGAATGAGAATCATCGACCTGCACTAAAAAATCGCCGTGAAAATACAGATGCCTGTAAACATTTTCCTTCGGACGTATAAAAATCCGGACCAATTTAAAGATCGGCTGTTTGAAAGGCAATTTTTGATATATTTTTTTGAGCGTTTGTTTCATTAAATACTAATTTTTTCACTCAACCTTTCTTAAAACCAACCGCACACCAAAAAGGAAATCCGTCGCTGAATTTGATGTTTTCAAGCCCTGCCGCCGTCATCATTTCGGTGATCTGCGCCCGCGAAAAGCGTTGTTCGAGCCGCGTCCCGAAACGGTCAAGCGCATCGGTGCGCATCGTGTAAAAACTGTGATGCCGGTAAACCGAAAGCGGAAACGCATCAACATTGAGCCCGATCTTTCCGAGCAGCTGCGCCGTTTTAGCCAGCGGAAAATAAACGGAACCGGCAACCAGATCCGTCACATTTTTTTTCAAACCGAACGGCAGTGCACAAATTCCGCGCCGCAGAACATCGGAAATTTTCCAAACCGGGCGAAACCAAGCCGGACGATTATCAAAAGCATAATAAAGATAAACCAGAAACGGCGCGGACGGCTTCAGTTTCCGCACGCACGATTCGATGCCCTGCGCCGTGTCGGGAATATGATGCAAAACGCCCAGACTGTAGCCGAAATCCATCGAATTGTCGGCAAGCGGAATCGAGTCGACCGAAGCGTGGTGAAATTCCGCGTTTTCCGCTTCTGCCAGATTTTTTCTCGCAACGCTCAGGGCTTCCGCGCTCGCATCGATGCAGTGCAGTTTCCCGACTCTTTTTGCCATCAATTTTGCCCAGCGACCGCTTCCGCAGCCGAGGTCAAACCCAACGGCATTTTCAGGCAGCTTGTCAAACGGAAAGACGGCAAAATACCTGGCAAACTCTTCGTTGAGCTCGGTTTCAGACATTCCTGTCTGGTCAAAGCGGCTCCATTCTTCGCCAAATCCTTCAACCGTTTTTGCATCCGCATTTGCCTTCATAAAATATCTCTGTCTCGCCCGGCTCCCGACTATTTCACCAAATTCCGCGACGCCAGCTCGGCAGTTGCGGCTGCCACGCGGTCGTCCGGTCGCTGGTCTTTCACCCAATCGAGCAGCGCCATCAAACCTTCTTCAAGATTGACCTTCGGTTGGTAGTTTAGCAAATCTTTCGCTTTGGAAATATCCGACACGCAGTGGCGAATATCGCCTTCGCGGAATTTACCGACAAAATCGGGCTCGATGTCCTTGCCTAAACCCTTGGCAAGCAGCTGCGAAATCCCGCCGACCGAAATCGCCCGACCGGTTCCGACATTGACGGCATGATAATCGGCTTTGTCGGTTTCAAGCGCCAGAAGATTTGCCTGCACAATGTCGCTGACGTGAACAAAATCCCGCGTCTGCCCGCCGTCTTCAAAAATTACGGGGCGTTCGTTGTTCATCAGGCGTGCCGAAAAGATCGCGCAGACACCGGTATACGGATTTGAAAGAGCCTGCCGTGTGCCGTAAACGTTAAAATAACGAAACGCGACGGTCGGGATCTTGTAGGCGCGCCCGACGCTCAAACAATACTGCTCCTGATCCTGTTTGCTGACGGCGTAAACCGAGGTCGGGAAAAGCGTTTTTTCTTCGGTCGTGCCGGTCGGCTTGAGCTCGGCTCCGCAGGCAGCGCATTCGAGCTCCCAGCGGTGCGCTTCGAGCTGTTCGCTCGAACGAAGCGGCGGGTAAACGGTTTTGCCGCACGTTTCGCAAATGTACGCGCCCTCGCCGTAGATCGACATCGAAGAAGCGACGACCAGTTTCCTGAATTGTCCCGGTCGTTTGATGATCTCTTCGAGCAGGACGGCGGTTCCCAGATCGTTGGCTTTCACATAACGGACAATTTCATACATTGATTGCCCGACACCGACTTCCGCCGCTTCATGATAAACCACGTCGATTCCGTCCAAAGCCTTGCGAACGGCTTCCGCATCGCAGACATCCGCCTTGATAAATTCCGCTTCTTTATTGAGAAAGTCCGGAATTTTATCGCCGTGAACCTGCTCGACGAGCGAATCCAGAATGCGAACCCGGTGACCTTTTTCGACGAGCGCGTCAACTAAATGCGAACCGATAAAGCCCGCTCCGCCCGTCACCAAAATATTTAAATTTTCCATAGTAAATTTTCCTAAACGTAAGATTTTTCTTTGACGACCGACCGGAAAACTTCCAGTACGCGCGGAGCCTGCGATTTTGCCGAATAACTTTTTTCGACCGTTGCGCGTCCCGCCGTTCCGAGTTTTCGTCTGAGCTCAGCCGAATGAAGCAGTTTTTTCAGCTTTTCGATCCATTCAGCCTGACCGTCTGCGAGAAAACCGTTTTCGCCGTCCTGAATGATATCCGAGTTCACGCCGACCGGCGAGCAGATGGTCGGAATGCCGAGCGCCATATACTGTAAAGCCTTCAAACCGCATTTGCCTTTGCTCCATTCGTCGTCCGGCAACGGCATGATGCCGATATCGATTGGCTGTAAATCCTGAACCTCCGTTTCCGAACGCCATTTGATAATTTCGATGTCAACACCCGGAAGCTCAAATTTCGGCGCGCCGATCACGCGCAGGCGAAATTTTTCCTGCCGTGCGAGTTCCTGTAAAACATCGCTCAGCGTTGCCAGATGCTGCGCCGTCGAAAAACTTCCGCTCCAACCGATGGTCAGGGTTTCGGGTTCGGGTTTTTGTTCCGACATCTGATATTTTTCCGTATCGATCGTCGTCGGAATGATCGTCACGCGCTCATTAAACTTTTTGGCGTAATCCGCCAGAAATTGATTTCCCGCCATCACGTGGGTCGAAAGGCGGCAGATCTCGCCGGTTTTATTCGGAAATTTCAGATAACTCAGATAGCCGTTGGAAGGACTTTTGTAAGCGATGAAAATGGCGTCGTCAAAATCGAAAACCATCGGAATCCCGGAGCGCGCGATGCGCCGTTCGAACCATGCCGGACCGAGCAGAGCGGATTCGCGGAAAACATAAACCAGATCAAAGCCTTTGATCGATTTCAGCTCGCTGCGGCGGCGATTGATACTTTGCAGAACACCCTGGATCTTCTGCAAAGTATTGCCGTCTTGATGAAGAATCTGCTGCAATTGGGCGGTTTCGAAAGACGAATAGGTCAGTTCCACGCCCATTTCGCGCAGCAGCGGTTCCCATTGTTCGATGCGGTAGCGCTGTCCGGGCGAGGTGTCATAAATACTTGGTACGATAGCTAAAACTTTCATAAATTCGCGTAACTGGAAATTCTAACAACTGGCATTTACCTTTGCAAAAGATTGCGGTAAAGCCGCCGGTAGCGTTCGCCGCCGACATTAAATAAATCAAATCTCTTGCGGGCACTTTCGCGGCATTTTCCGGCTAATGCCGCTTTGTCTTCCAACAGCTTGTTAAGCTTTAACAGCGCGTTTTGGTAACCTTCCGCGCTGAAGCTTTCAATGACGACACCAACTTCGTCCGCTTCGGTCAGCTCGGTCGTGTCGCCAACGCCGCCGTTGACCACGAGCGGCAAACCGCACGCCAGATATTCGGCGTTTTTCGTCGGCGAAGACGCCTGTTTTGAATAACACGGCTTGATAAAAGAAACCGCCGCGTCTGCCGCGCTCAAATATTGCGGAATTTCCGCAGGCGCGACTTTTTGAATAAAAAAGTCGCCGTCCG
>DATLOR010000460.1:0-46244 GCA_035536135.1 Pyrinomonadaceae bacterium
CTCTGTATTCTCTGTGGCTAATTTTTACTAAAGTTTCCAGAAAATCGGAACGAGCACAATGGCGACGATAAAAACGACGATCGTCAGAATCGTGCCGATCTTGACGAAATCCATAAACTTGTAGCGCCCGGGCGTATAAACCAAAACACAGGCAGGTTCGAGCGGCGTGATGAACGAAAACGACGCGGCGTAGGTGATCGCGACGGCAAAAGTGCGCGGATTCAGGTTCAAAGCGATCGCCGTTTTAACTGCGACGGGCAGAACGACGAGCGCGGCGGCTTGGTTCGACATCGGCTGGGTGAGCGCGACGGTCAGGATAAAAAATCCCGCCAAAACGGCAACCGCGCCGTATTGCTCGAAATACTGGACGATCAACGCGGCGAGATATTTGTCGGTTCCCGTTTTTTCCATCGCGACGCCGAAGCTCATCATACAGGCGATCAAAACCAATAGACGAAAATCGATCAGCGAATAGAGTTCCGAATAACGGACGGTTTTTGTCGCCAGCAGCAGTAAAACGCCGAACAGAACGCACATTGCCAGCGGAATATCGTAGCCGATGACGACTTTCGAGAGCGACAGCGCAAGAAAAAGACCGAACGCTGCGAGTGCCCATTTGCGTTTTTCGGTGCGCATCGCGCCTTTTGAAACGTCTTCGAGAAGAAGCATTTCGCCCTCGACGACGAGCGGCTCGATTTCCTCGCGCTTGCCCTGCACGAGCAGAACGTCGCCGAATTTCAGGCGCAGTTCACTGAGTTTTTCGACGATCGTTTCGCCGTGACGATTGACTGCCAGAACGGTCAGGTCGTAGGTCTGCCGAAAGCGGATCGATTTCAAGGTTTGCCCGACGAGCCGCGAATCGCGCATCACCATCACTTCAAAAAGCTCGATGCTGCCGCCTTCGAGCACCTCGTCGTTGAGCTTGAAATCCGCCTTAATTTCGAGTCCGGCTTCCGATTTGACGTTCAGAATATTGGCAAGGCGACCTTCGACGATCAAAAGGTCGTTCAGCCCGATGCGTTCGCGCGAATTCGGCGCGATCTTCGTTTCCTTGCCGCGCACAATGCCGAGTACGTTCAGATCGAGCTCCATATTCAGATTCGCTTCGCCCAAAGTTTTGCCGATCAAATGTGAACCGGGCAGAACGAGCAGTTCGGAAATGTATTCGCGGATGTGATACTGCTCGGTAAAAGATTCTTCGCCGCCGCGCGCCGGAAGCATTCGTCTTCCGAAAAAAAGCATGTAAAGCATCCCGACGGCAAAGGTGATAAACCCGACGGCGGTCAGTTCGAACATCGAATAGCCTTCCATTCCGTAACGCTGCATCGCGCCCGAAACCGCCAGATTTGTTGAAGTTCCGATCAATGTACAGCTTCCGCCAAGAATTGCGCCGAACGCGAGCGGCATCAGAAGTTTCGAAGGCGGAATCTTCGCCCTTTCGGAAAGTCCCATCACGACGGGCAAAAACATCGCGGTCGTCGTCGTATTTTTCAGCACCGAAGCGCTCGCGGCGGCGACGAACATGATCAAAGCCGTCAGCACAAACTCGTTATTGCCCGCAATCCGGTAAAGCCTACGCCCGATCAGATCGACCAAACCCGTCTTGATCAGCCCGCCCGTTAAAATAAAAAGCCCGCCGATGATGATGATGACGTTATCGCCAAAACCCGCCAGACCTTCGTTGACGGTCAAAACATTGGTCATCACGAGCCCGATCACGAGAATGATCCCGACCACATCGACGGGTAATTTCTCCGTGCCGAAGAGAATCAGCGCGACCAGCAATAAGCCTAATGTAATGGCAATTTCCGTTGACATTTTGAAAAGGATAACGAAATTTTGCGCATTTGGAAAGAATCAGTTAAGTAAAAAGTAAAAAGTAAAAAGCCATTTATTTTTGCCTTTTTACTTTTTACTTTTGATTTGAAAACGTTTTTAACGTTTGACGGTAAAAAGCCGCCAATCGCCCTGGATTTCGGGGAAGGATTTAACGGCGTTTTCGATAAAGTTCAAGCCCGAACCGGCGACCAGATCTTTGACGGTGCGCGAGGCGAGGATTTCCCCCAAAAGTGCTTCGTCGGCGATTTTTTGCGCGAGTTCGACCGCCAGACCGCTGAACTGCGCGCCGCGCACTTCGCATTCGCCCGTGTGCAAGCCGGTTTTGACGCGCAGGTTCAGGCGCTGCGCCGAATCGTTGATCGCCATCGCGCAGCGAATCGCGCGCGCCGGTCCGTCGAAAACCGCGAGCAGTCCGTTTTCGTCAAACGAAACTTCCCTGCCTTTGAAAAGCTCGATCTGGCGGCGCACGTAAACGCCCGAACGCGCCATAAAATCATCCCAGTTCGTGATTTCGAGAGCCTGATTCGCCGGATCAATGATCTTGACGCTCATCACGGTCGCGAGCACGCGGTCGTACTCTTCCGAATGCCGCATTCCTGTCAGAAATTCCTCGATCTCATCGAGGATCTCTTCCTGTTTGCCGACAAACGGCAGATGGTCGATGCCGCCGAGCTCGACATATTTGCTCGCCGGAATGAGCGATGCAACGAACCGACCTTCTTCGACCTTCAAACAGAGATCGCCGCTCCGGTGAATGACCAGCGTCGGCACGCGCACGAGCGGCAAAACATTGCGCACGTCAATTTCGGCGTTCATTTTCGTAAGCGCGACCGCCGCGCCCGGACTTGCGCCCATCCGCAGATATTCCGCCCACCAGTTGCGAAATTCTTCATCGTGCGCCATGGTCGGAGCACGTTCTTCGATACCGACCGGTTTGCCCCAATCGCGCCGCATCTGCTCGAAAAAACCTTCGCGGTCTTCCTGCGATACGCCCCACGGGTAATCTTCGTCCTTGATGCGTTTGGCGTAAGTTCCGATCATCACGAGCGCCGTCGTTTTTTCGGGATAGGTCGCCGCAAACAGCGAGCACATCGGTCCGCCTTCGGAAACGCCGATCAGCACGGCGCGTTCCGACCCGACCGCATCCATCACGGCGTGCACGTCTTCCATACGCTGCTCGAGCGTCGGAAGCTCGGAAAGCGGAACTCTGTCCGAAAGTCCCGTGCCGCGTTTATCAAAAAGAATCAGCCGCGAAAAAGACGCGAGCCGGTTTAAGAACGAGGCAAAGGAATGATGCTTCCAGAAATATTCGAGATGCGAAACCCAGCCCATCACGAAAACGATGTCCAGATCGCCTTCGCCGATCACCTGATAAGCAATATTCACATCGCCGTTTTCAACATATCGTGTTTCCGGAACTGAAGCGGCAAGAAGAGGTGAAGGGGAAAAAGGGAGTTGGGAAGAAAAATCTCCGGCAGATGAGTCAAAAATAATCTCCTCTTCTCCCTTTCTCCCTTTCTCGCCTTCTTCTTCCTCTTCGATGACTTCGCGAATCAAAATCCGCGCCTGCGTACGCTCGAAAGTCACGGTTTCGGTTGTGTTTTCAACCAAACTAACCGGCGCAATGAAGCGGTAACCGTATTTCGGCACGGTTTCGATAAATTTCAGGTCACCGGTTTCGCCCAAGATCCGCCGCAGGTAGGAAATATTCTGCGCGAGATTGTTTTCCTCAACAAAACTGTCTTCCCAAATCTCTCTGAGCATTCGCTCTTTGCTCAAAACCCGTCCGGCGTTTTCGACCAGTAAAAGCAATGTGTCAAAGACTTTCGGCGCGAGCGGAATGGTTTTTACGCCGTCGAAAAGCAGTCTTTCGTCCGAATCCATCTGAAATTTGTCGAAACTATAGATTTTCCCTGAAACATTCTCCATTTTGCTTCTTCATAATTTCTTCAGAAAAAATTCATAACTTTCTAAAGAATTTGCCGCGCGATTTACGGTAAAACAAATTTACGCCTTGAATTGTGGAAATTACCACCGATTTTAGCGCAGTTTGTGAAAAACACAAATTATCTTCTGCGAGAGTAGAAACAGCCCATTATGAAAATTCAGAAACAGAGGGAATTGATCATCGAGTTTGAACGCGTCCAGCTCGTGAGAAAAAAAGCCAGAACTCATCTTATGTTTTGTCGAGATTGCGGGCGCGAAGTCGATTTTGTTTCCCTGCGCGAAGCCTCGTCGCTGTTTGGAACGCAAGCCGAAAACCTGCTCCAGTTTATCAAGATCAACCACAGCCATTTTGAAACGGGCGCGAACGGCGAGATTTATATTTGCCTGGTCTCGCTTCTCGCCTGTATGAAGGAAAAAACGAACCTTTCGCGGATCAAGCTGATCAAAGATTAGAGGAAAAAAACTTGCCTGGTTTGTAAAACGGTGATGAATTCGACTCGCCGCCCCTTGACCATTTTCGCCAATTTTCAGAAAAACTCAGAAAACCGTCCCGCCGCAATAGCCTTCTCAATTTGACAAACTTAATTCTAGGAATATGATGTTTGTAAAGAAATTTCAAGTTATAAACAGAACTTTTAAAAATTCAGAAACGCTCTGAATTTCTAAGGGATTTTTCTCCCGTTGGGAACTAAATCGGATCACGCAAAGCAAATTTTGCAGGTATCAAATTTGAGGAGAAAATATGAGAAACTTTATTCGTTTGTTTTGGCTGGGCAGTTTCACACTTGTGTTTGTCATTTCAATTTCAGGAGCGCAAGTCACCAGAACCGCCGCAGGAGCAAACGCGGCGGCGATTCAGGCAACGGTTGACCAATTCCGGACTGCTTTGGGCGGCGTGAATAACGGTATCGGCGGCTCGTTCATCTCGGGCAGACGCGAGATCAACTGGGACGGCGTGCCCGATAATTTTGCCTCGCCGAATAATCTGCCGGTGAATTTCTTTAACGTCAACAGCCCGCGCGGTGCAGTATTTACAGCCGGAGTTATCGCGGATCTTCGCGTCAGCGCGAACAGCATGAATCCGACAAACACGCCAGTTCGTTTCGGCGAGATTGATCCGAGTTATCCGAACACATTTCTCCAAACATTCTCGGCTCAGCGTTTATTTGCAGTCGTCCATCCGACGGCAAACGGACTCAATGATTCTCCGATATTGGACGTATATTTTTATATTCCCGGAACAAATATTCCGGCGACCGTCAGCGGCTTCGGCGTGGTTTTTTCCGACGTCGATCTCCCAAGCAGTTCAGGTATAATTTGTTACGGGGTTGACGGCACTCAGATCGGTATGGCTTTAGCTCCCTCAACGAATGGCGGACTGAGTTTTGTCGGTATTACTTTTAATGCCGGCGAACGCATTTCCCACGTTAAGATCGGTCTCGGCAACACAATTATTGCGACCACAAACGTTGAGGGCGTAAATAATAACGATTTGGTGGCAATGGACGATTTTATCTACGGCGAACCGCGTGCCTCGCAATTCCATCTGGGCGATTTCGATGGCGACGGCTTTGCCGATGCCTCGGTTTTCCGTCCTTCAACGGCGAATTTCTTCGTTCTTAACAGCGGCAGCAACACGGTCAGTATCAGTTCTTTCGGAACTAACGGCGACATTCCCGTGAGCGGTGATTTTGACGGCGACCAGCGCGCCGATGTTGCCATCTATCGTCCGTCGGTCGGTGAATGGTGGATCAACCGCAGCTCGACCGGCGCAACCGTTGCCGCGCAGTTCGGACAAAACGGCGATCGACCGACACCGGGCGACTTCGACAAGGACGGCAAAACCGACATCGCCTTCTGGCGACCTTCGAACGGCAATTACTTTATCCTGAGAAGCAGCAACAGCTCGTTCTTCTCGTTCGCGTGGGGACAAACCGGCGACCTTCCGGTCGGCGCGGCGATCGCTCCGTAAATATTCAATAAAAATTTTTCTCAAAAGATACAGACTCTTCGGAGCCTGTATTTTTTTCATATTTTTTTCAGAAAATTTTCAGAATTTCCTAAAGATTTCGCTTCCGGTCTCAGGCTTTAATGATGACATCAGGCGTGAACCGCCAAATCAAAATAAAAATTTAAGGAGACAAATTTAAATGATCGGTTTTAGTTTATCGGCAACCAGCAACACGCTCTATTCACGCAATTACGAGCAATACAGCGAAGGTGATTTCTGGATTTCGGACGCAATTTCGGTGATGTCGAAATTGCCGGGTTTGGGTTTGGCGGGCAAGGTCATCGCGCAGGGCTCGAAAAGCAAGGACGTGATCAACGCCGCATTCGGCGGACTGCTCAACGGATGTTTGGCGGATTTGACCAATATCGTCAATCAGATCGGTGTGACCGTTCACGGCGCGGGCGACACGTTTTTTTCCTACAGCACATTTAATATCAAGGACTACGGTTTTCCGATGGTCAGAGCATTCGTGTTGGATCTCAAGCGCACTTCCGATGTCTACGACCAGGAGCTCGGCGATCAGGTGATGATTCAGATCTGCAAAACGATCAAGGAATTCGATTCAAGAATGCCGTTCGGAATGCTCGGACAGCTCTGGATCGAGATTGAATTTTAGTTCTAGAGGAAAAAAATAAAAAAAGGAGAAAAATTAAAATGGCAAAAATAGAAACAATAATGGATGATCTGGGAAAACCGCTGGAGATCTTAAATATTGACAATACAGTCGGCGCAAACGGCGTAAATCGTCTGGACGACGTGCGGATCGTGAAAGCACTGTTCAATTACATTCCGCGACATTATAAAAAAGGAAAAATCTCCAGCACTTTTAATTCCGTCGGTGCGGAATACAGTTGGAATATACCTTCGAGCCAGATTCCTTCCGCCTTTGACGGAACGACGTGGGGCGTTGTCGAAATAACAAAAAGTTTTCAGAAATACGCCAATAAAATGTTGTCTAACTACGGTTATCGCGTAAATGTTACGGGAACGATCAAACCGTCGAAAGGCTATGCCGTGGTCGGAAAAAACTTCTCGACCATCGCCGCCCTGAATATTTTCGCCGCGCTCGGCACCAAACATTATAAATTACGCTACATAGAGCAGATCATCGCAGACAGCCGAGGCGATTTTAACTATCTTCTCGAGGATGATGAAGATTATGAAGAATCCGGCGACTAATGTTTTGCGCGCTTCGTCAATTATTAAATTAAACTTTTTTCAGAAAAGAACGAGCTCAAAGTTTGAGAGCTCGTTTTTTTTCTTCATAAGTTTTTCAGAAAACTTTCAGCAAAACTTCAGAAAAAACTAAAGATTTTCGGACTTCTTCAAGATTATTCTAGCTTCAACGAAACGAACAGCGTTTCTGAAAAAAATTAAAAAAAGACTTTTAGGAGACATAAAGAGTATGAAAAAATTTATTAGCTTGTTTTTCTTGAGCAGTTTTGCACTGCTCGTGTTTATCGGTTCAGTTTCAGCCGCGCCGGTCGTCCGGCAGGGTTCGGGTGCCGACACGGCAGCGCTTCAATCGATCGTTGACCAGTTCCGCACGGATCTGGGCGGCGCGAATAACGGTGTCGGCGGTTCGTTCACCTCCGGCAGACGCGAGATCAACTGGGACGGCGTGCCCGATAATTTTGCCGAGCCGAACAATTTACCGGTCGATTTTTTCAATGTCAACAGCCCGCGCGGCGTGATCTTTAACGCGGTCGAAGATGAAACCGGCGCGGCGCTCAATCAATTTGCCGTGAGCGCGACCACCGCTTCGGGCGTGCCCGTTCGTTTCGCTAATTTGAATGCAAATTATTCGGCGATTTTTACAACCTTCAGCGCACAGCGCTTGTTTACCATCCGCAATGCTCACATTATGGAAGTCAGCTTCGTGATTCCGGGCACGAACACTCCGGCAACCGTTTCGGGTTTCGGCGTTGTCTTTACCGATGTTGATTCGGCGACCGGCGGCAACCGCTCGCTGATCCGCGTTTACGGAGTGGACGGCAGACAGCTCTCAGCCGCGTCGGCGCCGGTTCTCGATAACGGCTTGTCGTTTGTCGGCATTTCCTTTAACGCGGGCGAACGCATTGCGCGGGTCGTGATCGAAAGCGGCAACGCACCGCTGAGCGCGACAAATAACGACGGCGTGAACGGCGTCGATGTCGTCGCGATGGACGATTTTATCTACGGCGAACCGCGTGCTTCGCAGTTCCATCTGGGCGATTTTGACGGCGACGGCTTTGCCGATGCCTCGGTTTTCCGTCCTTCAGCGTCAACCTTCTTTGTTCTTAACAGCGGCAGCAACACGGTTGGCATTATTCCGTTCGGATCCAACGGCGACATTCCCGTGAGCGGTGATTTTGACGGCGACCAGCGCGCCGATGTTGCCATCTATCGTCCTTCGGTCGGTGAGTGGTGGATCAACCGCAGCTCGACCGGCGCAACCGTTGCCGCGCAGTTCGGACAGAACGGCGATCGACCGACACCGGGCGACTTTGACAAGGACGGCAAAACCGACATCGCCTTCTGGCGACCGTCGAACGGCAATTACTTTATCCTGAGAAGCAGCAACAGCTCGTTCTTCTCGTTCGCGTGGGGACAAACCGGCGACCTTCCGGTCGGCGCGGCGATCGCTCCGTAACAATCTCTCCTCAAAACAGCCGGGAATGACGGGTTCAAATTTGAGCCCGTCATTCTTGTGTAAATAATCAGGAAAACTATGCAAATCGAAGAGAATAAAAAACTAGCGCGGCGTTGGATCGAGTTAATCAGCCAACATAAAATCGAGGAAATTTGTGAAATGGTATCGCCTGTCTGGAAAATGCACGGCGGTCCGCCCGCACTTCCGCACGGAGCGGAAGGCGTACGCGAACTTTTTCGCCACATCGGCGAAGTCCAGCAAACGTGGACAATCCTGGACATCATTGCCGAAGATGACAAGGTTGTCGTGCGGGCTGTCAATACCTGTATCCAGGAGAGCTTTTTCGGCGTTCCCGGACGCGGAATTGTGCAGAAATTTTCGGCGATGTTTATTCACAAAATCAGCGGCGGGCGCATTGTCGAAACCTGGCGCAATGCCGACGATCTGGGAAGAATTTTCCAACTCGGCGGACGCATCGAAGCGGAAATTTCATAATTGAAAGCCTGCATCTATCCCCGAAAGAGACGAACCTCAAAAGGGTTCGTCTTTTTTTTCTTCATAAGTTTTTCAGAAAACTTTCAGCGCAAATTCAAGATTTCCTAAAGATTTTGCCTTCCATTCGGCGCTTTAATTGACTCATCAACCACAACAAATATCGAAAAAAAAATTTAGGAGACAAAATAATGAATAAAAGACGTGAAGTTTCAAATGTGAAGTTTTTGGGCAGTTTAATTATTTTAGCGGGTTTAATAATTTCGCTCGTTTTCCCGGCGCAGACAAAAATCCGGGCTGAAAAAATGAGAGATATTTCCGCAACGGTTTCGGAAAATAAAAACGAATTAAAACAAACCGTTTACCGCAAAATGTCCCGGCTCTTTGAAAAGAATAAAGGACAAACCGACCGCGCGGCGAAATTCGTTTCGCGCGGCGCGGGCTATACGCTCTATCTGGCGGACACGGAAGCCGTTTTTTCGCTGAAAGTTCCCGCGGCGGTGCCGGAATCCGAAAATCTGACGGACGCTCCGAAAACCGCCGCAAAGACGAAATCCGATGTTTTGAAAATGCAGTTTGCCGGCGCAAATGCGAAACCGACCGTTTCGGGCGAGACGGAAACGATCACCAAAACGAATTATTACATCGGCAAAAAGCGTTTTGAGAATGTGCCGAATTACGGACGGGTCACTTACAAAAATCTCTACCAGGGAATTGATGCCGTCTTTTACGGCAATGAAAACAAACAGCTCGAATATGATTTCACGCTCGCGCCGAATGCGGACGCCAGTCAGATCCGGTTAAATTTCGACGGCGCAAAGGATGTTTCGATCGATGAAAGCGGAAATTTGGTTGTCAAAACCCAAAACGCCGAACTCGTTCAGCAAAAACCGTTTGCCTATCAAACGATCAACGGCGAAAAACGCGAAGTCGAAGCGAAATACGTTCTCAGCGAACAATCCGCAATCCCGAATCCCAAATCCCAAATCGGCTTCGCGCTCGGCGCATACGATAAATCGCAGCCGCTCGTGATCGACCCGGCTTTGGATTATCTGACGTATATCGGCGGCTCGACGTTTGACGACGTGTTTGAGATCGCGGCGGACGCACAGGGCAGCGCCTATTTTACGGGACAGACGGATTCGTTGAATTTTCACGGTGAAACCCGTGAAGACAATGATGCCGAAGGCGCGTATGTCGCCAAGCTCAACGCCGACGGCACGGATTTCGTTTACATCACGATTCTCGAAGGCAACGGTTCGGATACGGCGCGCGGCATCGCGCTCGACGCGAGCAATAATGCGTATGTCACGGGCGTTGCCTCGCATTTTTTCCCGACGACTTCGGGCGCGTACGACACGACGCACGGCGTTATCAACAACGATGACGTTTTCGTCGCAAAACTTAACGCGACGGGCGGACTTGTTTATTCGACCTTTTTAGGCGGAACGGATGAAGACGAAGGTTTCGACGTTGCCGTGGATTCGAGCGGAAAGGCGTATGTTGTCGGTTTTACTTTTTCAAATATCGCTTTTCCGACTAAAAACAAATATCAGGGCTGCGGCTTTGTGTTCCCGACAAGCACTGACAGCCAGGACGCTTTTCTGACAGTCTTAAATGCTTCGGGCAGCGATATTACTTACTCGTCCTGTATCGGCAACACGGTCGGTGCGGTTAGCTTTTCCGACGAACAAGCCTTTAGCGTTGCCTTGGATTCTTCAAATAACGCATACGTTACGGGCATCACCAATTCAAACAGTTTCAAGGTCAAAAACGCTTTTCAACCCGATATCGGCGGCGGCAAAGACGGCTGGGTAGCAAAATTCAATCCGGCGGCAAGCGGTGATGCTTCCGTAATTTACGCCTCTTTTCTCGGCGGCGGCGGCACCGACCAGGGCAACGGCGTGGCGGTCGATGCGAGCGGTCAGGCGGTAGTCGTCGGGCTGACGGGTTCATTCGATTTCCCGCTTCAGAACGCTTTTCGCTCGACCAATCAGATCAACGAAGCCTTTGTTTCGGTGATCAGCGCGGGCGGCACGTCGCTCGTCAATTCGAGCTTTTTAGGCGGCGCCGATCAGGACCGGGCAAACAATGTCGCGGTCGATTCGAGCGGTTCGATCTACATCACGGGAAGCACGCTTTCCAACGACTTTCCGCTCGCGCTTCCGTTTCAATCAACGCGGCGCGGCGTGCGCGATGCTTTTGTGACAAAAGTTAAATTCGGGCGCGGCATCGTATCGTCAAGCTACATCGGCGGCAACGGCAATGACAACGGCGAAGGCATCGCCGTCAAAGGCAATTTTATCTACGTTGGCGGCGATACGGCTTCGACCAATCTGCTGACAACCGCCGGCGTCGTCAAACCAACGACGGACAATGCGGACGGCTTTGTCGCGAAAATTCTCGACACGCGGCTCGATTCGGTCGGCGTTTTCCGTCCGACTTCCGTCTTTATTCTGACGCAATCGATCGCGAATGTCGTTCCGGTGAATGCAACCTTGACGGGGAATATCGCGGGACAAAAAGGCGTTTCGGGCGATTGGAACGGCGACGGGATCGACACGATCGGCACATTTTCAAACGGGACGTGGAAGGTTCGCGACTCCAATTTCCCAATTTTGGTTCTGCCGCCGAAAACCATCACTTTCGGTCAAGCCGGAGATTTGCCCGTCGTCGGCGACTGGAACAACGACCGCGTCGAAACACCCGGAGTTTATCGTCCTTCGACGGGACAGTTTCTGCTGACCAATTCAACGGCAACGAGTCCGAATGTTGAAATTACCGTCACTTTCGGGATCGCCGAAGATTTGCCCGTCGCGGGCGACTGGAACGCGGACGGAGCTGATTCGGTCGGCGTTTTTCGCCCGAGCACCGGTCAATTTTTCCTGACCGACGACAATGTGCTGACACCGAACATCGATCAAGTCTTTAATTTCGGGACAAACGGCGATCTACCGACCGCCGGCGATTGGAACGGCGACGGCGTTGATACGGTCGGCGTCTGGAGACCCGCGACCACCGAGTTTTTCCTAACGAACGACAATATCAACATCAGCAATGTTTTTCTGTTCGGACAGATCAATACCGACCAGCCGATTGCGGGCGATTGGGACGGCAAACCGCTTCCGTAAAAAATAAAAAACAAGGCGCGGGATAAAGAAATTTTCCCGCGCCTTGTTTCAGAAAACATTCAGAAAAACTTCAGAAGAACTTAAAGATTTCGATGTGCCGGATCGGGTTTAATAGTCATAGCAGGCACAAAAACCAAACTAAAAAAGGAGATATTTAATGAGCGACAAAATTACTAAAATCACCGATTCCAACTTCGATTCACTGGTCATCATTCCCAAAAAACCGGCGGTCGTTTGCTTTTCGGCAAGTTGGAGCGGACCGAGCCGGATGATTCGCCCGACGCTTGAAAACGCCGCCGATAAATACCGCGGCAAAGTAACGTTTTATGAATTAGACGTGGACGAAAACCCGATCATTCAAATGGCTTACGGCGTTCGAAGCGTTCCGACAATTTTGCTATTCGCGGGCGGTCAGCTCGTCGACCGTTACATTGGCACGATCACGCGGGACAAATTGGAGGAAAAACTCGAAAAAATCGCGGCTTCCGGCGAGCTTTACAAAAACATGGTCGCATTCTCCAAAAAATTTGCGGTCGGTTTAGGCAAAAGATTCGGCGTTTAGAACAAAATTCGGCAAGAGGTCCGGCTATGAAACGCAAAATTACAAGAGAAATTTTTGTTGAGATCGAAACCGTCCGCGTCACGAAAAAGCGTTCGGCGCAGAAAAAGACAGGCGAACAAACAATGGCAGATGTTGCGGTCGAAATTTGCAATTACGCCAATTCTTTTTCGAGAACCGGCGAGCAGTTGGCATTGTCAACAAACTTTTTTAAGGAGAATTTGAAATGATCAAACATCAGATTATTCACGACACACGCGCCAAAGGCACGGCGGCGAGTAGTTTTGGCGCGGGTTTTACGCTCACGGTAGACGAAAATTCTTCCGCCGATTACATCTTCAACTGGCTCAAGGTGAAATCAGTTTTCGGCGGTCGCATCGAAACGCTTTCGATCATCGCGCACGGACGTTCGATGATCGTTGACGGTAAAAAACGCGGCGGTTTCGGCGTTTCACTCGGCAAAGACGGTTTAACTTCGGATAATGTCGGCGATTGGGAAAAGATTCGCGGAATGTGCCGCTATATCGTGTTCAATTCGTGCGCGATGGCGGATACAACGGGCAGCGACATCACGACGGACGGCAAATTTCTGTGCGCGACGCTTGCTTATTACACGCGTTCGATCATCATCGCTTCGGACACGATCCAGCAGTACGAATGGTCAAGCGACGGTTCGCCGCTCGATTTAGGAGCATGGGAAGGCACGGTTTATTATTTCCGCCCCGACGGAAAATACGGAATCTTGATGGGACCGCGCAAAAAACTGAAATCAATGGCAGGCTCTTACGAAGCCGTCAAAGGCGTGCAACTTTGAGTCTCAAGTTCCAAGTCCCAAGCCTTAAGTTAAAAAACAGCGACTTGGGACTTGGGACTTGAGACTTGGGACTTAAAAGAACCGAACCGTGTAGGAAAATTTCACGCCGCGTCCGATCTCGGGCGCGAGTTCTTTGATGAACGACAGATGATTTCGGTATTCCTTGTCGAATAAATTGTAGGCATTAACGCTGAAAATATGCGCCAGATGCGCTTTGCCGATCGTATAGTTGGCGGCAACGTTGAAAAGCCCGTAACCGGCAGTGCGGCGTTCGAGCGGGAAAAGTTTGGTTTGCGGACTCGCCAGAACAACTTCGGGACGCACGTTAAAGCCTTTTAATTTGTAATCAAACCCGAATTTCGCGTGTGCGGGCGGAATGCGCGGCAGATTGAAATTTAAGTTCACCAGTTGAGCGCGAACGTAATCGGCATTGAAAAACACATTGAAATATTTGTTCACATCCGCGTCGAAATTAAATTCCGCGCCGAAATACCGGCTTTTGTCCTGCGAATAGCGCAGCACGGGCAAATTGTCCTCGATGTCCACCTGACCGTCGCCGTCCGCGTCCGAATAGGCGAGATAAACGTAATTGTTAATGCTGTAATAAAACAGGTTAAGCTCGGCGCGGAATTTGTCGGCTTGGTGACGAAGGCTAAAATCGAGCCCGTTCGAGCGTTCGGGTTTCAAGTTCTGATTACCGATCTCGAACGCGACCGTCCCGACATGCGGACCGTTGTTGTAAAGCTCTTCGAGCGAAGGCGCTCTGAACGAATTCGAATAATTCAGAACAAACGCGCCGCCGTCCCAGAGCCCGACGCGGATGCCCGCCGCGCCCGAAAATCCCGTGAAACTGCGGCCGAGATAGCTCGTGTTTTCAGGATTGTAGGCGTTTCGCTCGACGCGACCGCCGAATTGAAAAGTGACGCGCTTGAATTTCAGTTCTTCCAATGCGAAACCCGAAAATGAATCGTGTTTGACTTTGCCGTCGATCAGACGCTCTTCGCCCGTCACCTGATAATTGCGGTTAAAGCCTTCAAATCCGAAACGTCCCGTCAGATTGCCTTTTGCCTTTTGCTCGAACATTGAGCGATACGACACGGTTTTGTTGCGAAAAGTCGTTCCGACCGTTTCGTCTTCGAGCTCGTCGTGACGATAAGTGTTGTAATTAAACGTAAAGTTTCCGCTCGTGACAAAGGAATTGATGTCGCGGAAACCGCCCTTTAATTTCAGATTATACGAGCGCGGCTTGATGTCGATATTTTCCTCGTTCGACGCGCCGCCCGATTCGATAAACGCGGCAAAAGGAATCCCGTAGCGACGGTTGTCAATATTTAAAGTGGTCGTAAAAAAAGCTTTTTTGTCGTAATAGCCGCCGCCGAATGTACTGCTCACCGAACGGCTCGCGGAATTCGGCACGCGTCCGAGCGCGGAACGAAAATCGCCCGCGTCCTGAAAACTGCCGTTGCCGAACACGAGAAATTTGTTCCAGCCGTATTCGAGCCCGCCCGAAAGTCCGCCGAGCCGTGGATTGGTCGCGCCGACCGTCGTCAAAAAGCCGCGAAAACCTTTGTCCGCTTTATCTTCGTGATTGCTGACGGCATTGATCACGCCGCCGATCGCGTTGCTCCCGTAAAGCAAAGTTGCCGGACCTTTAACCACTTCGATGCGGTCAACATTCAAAGTATCGACCGTTTCGGCGTGGTCGCCCGATTGCGAGCCGAGCGAACCCGAACGCACGCCGTCCTGCGCAACCAAAACGCGGTCGCCGTCGAATCCGCGAATCACGGGACGCGACGAACCGGCGCCGAAACTTCGTTTGGAAACGCCCGATTCCCCGTCGAGCACCTCGCCGAGCGACGAACCGCTGCGCGTCGTGATCTGGCTCAAAGCCACCGTTTCGACCGTCTGCAAAGCCTCGAAAGTTGACTGCTCGGAACCCGAAGCCGTCACCGTGACCTCGGCTTTGACGGAAGAAATTTCCATCTGAAAATCGAGCGCCAGATCTGCGCCGGCGACCTCGATCGTTTTGCTCGCGTCGGTAAAACCGTCGTTGTGAACAAGAATCGTGTAGCGTCCGGCGGGCACATTTTCAAAAACATAATTGCCTTCGGTGTCGGTTTTGACCGATTTTTTAAGCTGGAGAATCTGGACGGAAGCGTCGTGGAGAACCGTGTTTTCGCCGCCGTATGTGACCTTGCCCGAAATTTTCGCGCTTTGGGCAAACGCCGCGACTGAAAAAATAAACAAAACGGCTGTAATATTTAAAAGATATTTGCTGTATTTCATATTAATTTTGCCGAAAATCGGCGCAGTAATCCGAAAGGAACAGGTTAGCAAGATACGTTAGATATGCGCGAGAGGTTTTCAATGAACGGTTAATTATTCAAAATAAGCGGTTTGCTGAAGCTATAGTTTGAGAATTTTTTCACGCAGGATGCGCGATTGCTGGCGGCTCGAAGCGATTTCCTGCCCGTTTTTCAAAGCGATTAAATACGTTCCGCCGGGCATCGGGCTCACACGCGAGATCTGCGCGAGATTGGCGAGCGCGCCGCGTGAAAGACGAATAAAAAGGTCTGGCGCGAGCCGCGTTTCCAAATCCTTCAAGCGGTAATTGATCACGTATTTTTGATTTTTGTCAGTCGTCAGATGCAGCAATTCGCCGTCGGCAATGATCGAAGCAATTTCGTTTACCGGAATTAAAAAAATCTCCTCGCGCTTTCTGACGGGAATTCTTTCAAGAAATTCCTTGCGCGCGCTTTCCGTGTAATTTTGCGCCGCGTTTTTGACGCTTTCGGTTTCTTTCGCCTGCCAGTCTTCCTGTTCGAGCCGTTCGTGAGCGCGGTTCAAAGTTTCTCTCAAACGCGATTTTTCAACCGGTTTCAGCAAATAATCAACCGCGTTGACCTCAAAAGCCTGCACCGCATATTCATCATAAGCCGTCACGAAAGCAACGAGCGGCATCTGCGATTTTCTAAGAAGCCTGACGGCTTCGAGTCCCGAGATTTCGGGCATCTGCAAATCGAGCAATGCCAGATCTGGCTTGTTTTTTTTGATGATCTCGACCGCTTCCGCGCCGTTTTCCGCTTCGCCGACGATTTCTACATCTTCAAACTCGCGCAAAACCGCCTTCAGAAATTCCCGCGCCGGACGTTCATCGTCGGCAATGATGATTCGAAGTTTGTTCATAAACTTTCAGTAAATTACGAATTACGAATTGAAAGATTTTCTTTCAATTCGTAATTCGTAATGTGAAATTCGTAATTGAAAACTAAACAATCTGCGCCTTGACGGGCAATTTTATCTCGGCGCGGGTTCCCTTTCGTAAATTGCTTTCAATCGTCAAATGCGCCTGTTTGCCGTAATGCGAACGAAGTCTCTGACGGATATTTTCCAGACCGATGCCGTCCGGGCTTATTTTTTTCTCATCAAATCCCGCGCCCGTATCCGAAACGTTCAGATACAAAAACGTCTCGCCCGCTTCGATTTTCAGTTCGGCGGAAATCCGCACTTCGCCGCCCGATCTTGTTTCGGAGATTCCGTGTTTGACCGCATTTTCAACCAAAGGCTGGAGAATCAAAGACGGCACACGCAGTTTTTTCAACCCTTGCGGAATCTGGATCTTGACCTGTAAACGTTCTTCAAACCGCGTTTTCTCGATGTCCAGGTAATTTTCGATCAGCTTTATTTCTTCGCCGAGCGAGGAAAATTCTTCGGTCGAACGCAGAACGCCGCGCAATAGTTGGGTCAGTTTCATCAGCGTTTGAAACGCTTTGTCCGGCGCGGTTTGGATCAGATAACCGATGGTCGTCAGCGCATTGAACAAAAAATGCGGGTTGATCTGTGCACGCAGCGCGGAAAGCTTGGCTTCGGCGGCGTGTTTGGCGAGCTTGTCTTCGCGCCCTTTGCGCTCGTAGCGTTCTTCGGTTACGCGCAAAGCGTCGATTCGCCGCGCCGCCGCAACCGCGATCGCTTCGAGCATTTCGATCTCGTCCGACAAAAGCCGTCTGCCGCCTGCAAAATCGTTCAAATTTATCTGATAAAACGGCTTTTCGACGGTCGGAATAAAAATTTCCGCGCTTTGCGGCGTAAAATTGACGGCTTGAAAATTCGTTTCCGTTTGCAGAATTTGCGTCCAATTTGCTTCTTTCGCCGTTAAAGCAAACTTTAATTCGTCGCAAACTTCCGTGAGAACCGATTCCAGATCGTCGCGCTTTTCGATCGTCATTAAGATATCGGCTTGCAGTTTTTCGTAATTAACGCGCCGCAGAATTATTTTATCAACCAGCCAAACCGCAAATTTATGGAGCGACGGGTAAACAAGCGCGGTCGTCATCCAGAGAGCGATGACCAGAACCGCCGCCTGCACGTCGTTGCGGTCGTGCGTTTCGTGCCACGCAAGCAGCGGAACGGCGACAAAAACATACAGACCGAACGCGACCGAAGCGAGCAGAAGCAGCGAAAGCGCGCGTTTCAAAAACAGATCGGCAAACGCGAACCGATAATCCTGAAGCAGGATCGCAAGCGCGAGCGGCAGTGAAGATTGATGCGCGACGAGCTCGATGAGCCACGATTTTTCTTCCTGCTGACCGCTCAGATGAAGCGCCGAAACAGCGAAAACCGAGAGCGCGGAAATCCAAACCGCTTTGTTTTGAATCTTTTGGCGAAACGTAAAAATCAGGAGTCCGGCGAGCAGCGCGAGCGAACCGAAGGTCAGAACGCGCAAAGCCAAATCCGAAGGCGCGATGGAATTAAAGATCGCCGATTGAAAATGAAGCAGGGCGGCAAAAACGCTCAAACCATACGCCGTAAAAGTCAGCCAACGCACATTCCGGCTTTCGCCCTCGTTGTTTTTCCAAGCCGAATGAACGACGACCGACGGCAGAAATCCGAGCGCGGAATACGAAATTGCGAGCAAAAACGGCGAAACCAGCGCGCCCCTGAAATCCTTCCAAAAAAGCGCGGCAAGCTCGCCCGTATTCCACAAAAGTCCGAGCACGGCGGTCAAAAGAAGTAAAAGATCGGTCGCGCCTTTTTCCTTCGTCTTGCGATGCCGCACGACCATCAAGAGCAGAAGCGCGTAAAGCGCGATTCCGACCGTAAAACCCAAAAGATTGATCAGCGCGGCGGCATTGAGCATTCGTTTTAATTAAATGGCAAAAATGCGTTTTGTGCAATGAGTATCCCAACCGATTGTCGATTTCCCACGCCGGACGGCTGTTTTCGGGCAATAAAGCCGATACGGTCTATTTTCATACTGTTTAGTGTTCGGTTTTATTTTCGAAACTCCGGATTTTTGTTAAATACTAATGTTTTGCGCTTTGGCACAAGCATTGCTTTAACATCAAGTAAGAGAACGTAAGTCGTTCTAATACAGTTATTTACATAAATTGACAGTTCTTGACAATCAAGAGATTAAAAAGGAATTATAGGGGAGAAATACAATGAAATTATACAGCTTAAAGAAAACAATGATCGCGGCGGCTTTTGCTTTTATCGCAATCCTGGGAACAAACGATGTTGCCAATGCGCAAAACAGAAAACAGGTTCAGAAACAACAGCAGAAAGTTGTCAAACAACAGCAAAAAGTTATCAAGCAGCGGCAGAAACTGGCAAACCAGCAGCAGAGACTGCAAACGGCGCGCTACCGCGTTTATCGCAACGGCAGTTATTATCAAACCGACAATCGCGGCGCGGAATTGCTCAGACAGGCTGTCAATGCCGGTTATCAACAAGGTTTCCGTGCCGGACAGAACGACCGCAGCAGCCGACGTTCGAATAACTATAACAACAATTCAGTTTACCGAAGCGGAAATTACGGTTACCAGAATTATGTTGATTCGCGGCAGTATCAATATTACTTCCAGCAAGGTTTCCAACGCGGTTACCAGGACGGATTTAACAGTCGTAACCAATACGGAAACAATAGCAACGGTTCGGTGAATATTTTAGGCACGATCTTACAGAGCATCTTGAATATTCAACAGTTCTAAAACCTGTCAACGATTCATAAAAACCCAAAGCGACCGGATTTCAATTCGAAACCCGGTCGCTTTTTTATTTGGAAACGGTAAAAATCGGTGGTTCCGCCGATCTCTTCCGAATTCCCGTTTGAAACGCTAATTTGAAACGCTAAAATCTTTCGCTGCTATTTCTTTTAGTAAAGTTCGCGCGAGGCAATGCGGTTCCAGCTTGAAGCGTAGCTTTCCTGTTCGTCGAGCCATTTCTGGCGGCTGATATAACTGCGAACGCGCTCGATCTGCGACAAACTGACGGTAAAAGCCTCGTATTTTTCGCGCCACTCGAAAGTTTCCACGCCGAGCTTGCGCCTGGCAAAGGTTGCCGAAACCAGCTTGAGTTCCCTGACAAATGTGCCGAGAGCGCAAAATTGCGACAAACCGACCAAGAGATGCACGCGGTTTTGGGCAAAGCTGACGGTTTTGATCGAGCCGCCGGTTTTACGGACAAATCCGGCAATGTATTTTTTCAGTTGGATTTCCTGTTCATCATCCGAGATTTCGCTCGTCACCTGCAAAACAAGATGAAAATAAAGCGGTGCAGATTCGGTTTTCTTCCAAAACGGTAAGGGAGCGCCGGAAACAACAGTTGTTAATTGGTCAATCGATGAAAACATAATATTGGTAAATCTTCCGAAGTTTTAAGTTTATAAAAAGAAGTTTTATTCCCCGGATATAAAATTACTCTTTTTCAGAACCGATTACGCTACCTATTCGGGTAGTAATATTTTTATTTTTCAAACAACGTTTCCTGCAGGACTATTGGCGGAAAATCCTTTTTTTCCGCCGTAATTTTCAGCGGAATCTGCCACGCGAGCGTTTTGATCAGACACGCTCCCGTATTATCTTCGCGGCAATAATAGAGCGTGAGCTTTATTTTCAGATTCGCACTACCCGTTTGGACAGTTTGAAACGGAACATTCAGCGGAAGCTGTGTAAATTTTTGCGCCGGATTTGCGATCTTGACGGTTTTCGCGTCGTCGGTCGAAATTTCGTAACGATTCGGCGCGCTCGGATTGAGGTGATAGCCGTCGGGCAGTTTGATCTGCAACAAAAGCGAATTGTTCGAGTTTGCCGCGATTTCTTTGATCTCTGATTTGTTTTCCTTGAGATTCGGCGAATAGTTTCCCGTGTCGTTTTTTGTCTCAAGCGGCGGCGTTAAACCTTCGATCTTCAGCGTCGAAACTTCCTTTGTCTGCAGATCAACGACGCGAATCGCATGATTGTTCGTATCGGCGATGTAAAGTTTTCCGTCGGCGATCGCGAGTCCCGCAGGCTCGTAAAACGTCGGCGTTTTACCGTCCGTCTGACCCGATTTTCCCGTTCCGAGAAAGGTTTTGACCGTGCGTTTTTGCGGGTCGAGCAGTTTTATTTTGTGGTTGTAAGTGTCGGCGATCAAAACTTTTCCGTCATAAAGCGTGACGCCCAAAGGATGCTGCAGCCGGACATCGTCTTCTTCGCCGTCAATGTCGCCGAACTGGTACAGATCGCCGCCGACCAGCGTTTCGACCGTTTCCTTCTGAAAGTTGATTTCACGGATAATGTTCGATTCGCTGTCGGCGACAAAAAGATTTTTGCCGTCCGAAACGATTCCCGAAGGCTGTGCGAATCCCGAAAGCGAGAGCTTTCCGTCAAGCCGCGCTTCGACGCGTGTTCCGGCATAAGGTTCGAGCAGGTTTTTCTCCAGATCCATCCGCCAGATCTGGTGCGAGCCAGCCATCGCAATATAAAGATTTTTCCCGACGAGCGACAAATCCCAGGGAGAGCGAAGTCCGGTTTTAAGCGGCGCGCCGCCTTCGCCCGTAAAATCTTCGAGATTTCCCGTGCCGCCGATCGTCGAAACTTTTTTCGTTTTCAAATCCACAACCCGAATCCGCTGATTTTCGGTATCGGCAACGTAAAGATTCGTTCCATCCAAAGCCAGACCTTGCGGACGATTGAAAGCGGCGGATGCAAAATCGCCGTCCGACCACGCGGCTTTGCCGCTGCCGATGGTTTCGATAAATTTGCCGCTTAAATCCGTGACGACGATGCGGTTATGATTCGAATCGGAAATAAAAAGACGTTTCGAGGCGGAATCCGCCAAAACTTTTCCCGGAAAAGCGAGCGGCAGATCGCCGACTTTCGCACGCTCCAAAGCAAATTTCAGAGGCTTTTCATCCAAAAGTCCTTTTTTGCGAAAATCTTCGATGGTCGCGCCGATCAATTTATCGACGCCTTCCGAATAACCTTCGCCGACCGCCGTGCCGACAACGTAACCCGCCGGATCGATAATGACCTGCGTCGGGTAGGCATTAACGGCGTATTGCTCCCAGATCTTAAAATCCGAATCGTTGGCGATCGGATGCTCTAAGCCGTAGCGCAAAATGATCTGACGGATATTTTCCGTGTCGCCTTCATTGGTAAATTTCGCCGAATGAACACCGATCACGACCAGATTATTCGCATATTTCGCCTCGAGTTTTTTCAGATCCGGAATAATATGGATGCAGTTAATACAGCCGTAGGTCCAGAAATCGAGCAGTACGACTTTTCCGCGCAAACCCGCAATCGACAAAGGTTTATCGGTATTCAGCCAGCTTTTCGCGCCTGTCAGTTCCGGCGCACGAACTTTTCCTTGTGCTTTCACAATATTCTGTGTCGATAAAATACCGTTGATCGTTAAAAATAACGTAATGAGAAAACCGACCTTTTGCAAAATTTTCATAGCTTCCAGTAAAACAATTGTGACAAAATAAATTTCTAACCCCAAATCCTTGCTTCGCTTATTGTATTCGCTCATTTCTATAATACGGTTTCGACGTAAAATATTCCGAACAAAAAAACCGCCGCGGTATCGATGCCAACGGCGGATTTAGCTTTTGAACTATTTAACAAATTATTTTCTAGTTCGGTCGCCAAATGGCGGACTTGATTTTGTAGACTATCCATCCTAAACCGACCGCACCCAAAAGACACAATAAAATTATTGAATAAGTCAGCTCGGATTTACTAACAAAATGATGATTTGGCGAATCCGAAGAAAACTTGTCCGCCGCCGGCTCGCTTTCCGGTTGATTTGTCCTGATAAACGAAACATATTCTTCCGGCAGCACTTTTCCATAAGCATAACTGTTTCCCATCCGCTTCAAGGCAGGCGGCATTTCGCCGAGAAAACCCTGCACGGCAATAAGTTTAGAGGTGTTTTTATCAACTAAATAGGCATTACATTTATCCCGATAAGCGATCGTGTCATCTTCAAAACGCCCGAATTCATCTGATTTACAATCAAGCCACAGAATAGTCTTTACTTCATCCGGATTGGCAGGTCTTAAATCGTCCGGCAGGTAGTTGTACAAACCATCGACTTCATTATTTTTCACGTTGAGCGGCAGAACTTTTCCCATCACCTTGCTGCCGCTGCTGACACTATTTTTTTCCCTTAAAAAGTTTTTGGGAAACATAAATTGGTCTTTCTGATTATTAAAATTTCCGGCTTCTTCCAAAATTCGATTTTCAAAAGCAGTTGTCCTTTGAGACGAATAATAAGTAAAACCCGCCATGAAAATTACCGCCGCCAGCCACAAAAACAAAGGAATTAAATTTAATATCTTAAACGCCGCTTGATTGCCGGATGAACCCCCGTATTTCAACAAGAATTCATCTTCCGGCGGCGACAAGTCTTCGGTTGGAAATTTATTTTGAGGTACAGATTCGGCTTCGGACGACGGCTCATCGGCAATCGGGTGAAGCTCGGCAGACGATAAGATCGGCGGAGCTTCCGTTTTGGGATTTCCGCAATTCCAACAATGCCGGTACTTGTCTTCAATTTTTTCTTTGCAATTAACACATTCCCACATTTCACATCACTCCTCGGACAAAAGTTGGTTGTCGGCAGCTTGATCTTGAAAATCTGCGGTTCATCCTTTTATGATTTCGCGCTCAATCTGCTGATTTAATCGAAGTTCGCTTTGCGCCAAAGCAGTTTGGCACAAAAAAACGGCAAGCCCGGAGAGCCAGCCGATTTTTGCACTTTGGCGGTAAAGAAATGTTTTCCCAACCATTTTGTCCTCCGTATTTTGCCAAATTGAGGAACTTTTTCTTCGGGAGTTCGTCTAAGTTACCATTCGACCGAGCCTTCTTTCGAAGTATCGATCTGCGTCAGTTCGACGCCTTCGTTAAAGAGAAAGATCTTTAAGTTATCAAACAAAAAATCGTGCGAATCGGGACTCGAAACATCCAGACCGAAATGATTGATCAATTGATTTTGCTTTTGCAGCCATTCCTTCCAGCAGTCCTGACAAATCTCATTGTAAACGCGCTGTCCGAGCTCGTTCGGAAACGGCGCAAACTGCATTTGCTCGCCCTTGCGCCCGCAGCGCGAGCATTTAAAACCATCATTCGAAAATAAACCCATAATTACAAACTCCTAAAAATTGCTATAACCACAGATTAACACAGATAGACACGGATTATAAAAAGATAGGGATCCGTGCTTATCCGTGTCTATCTGTGGTTTCAATTCTTTTCCGCCGCTCGAATCGCGTCCAAAACTTCATCATCTTTCGGTCGAAAAAGACTCAAACTCTGCACTTTGTGATACGCAATCGTACCGTTTTTATCGATCACCACGACGCCGCGCGCCGAACGTCCGGGAAGCCACGATTTCATCCCGTATTTTTCGACCACTTCGCCTTTCTCGTCCGCCAAAAGATTGAGCGTCAGATTGTATTTATCGGCAAAAGATTTGTGCGATTTGTCAGAATCGGTCGAAATCCCGACCACTTCCGCGCCCGTCGCCTGATAATCCGACCAATTATCTCTCACGGAACAAAGCTGCGCCGTACAAACCGGCGTATCGTCGCCCGGATAAAACAGCAGGACGACAATTTTGCCTTTATGATCGTGCAAACTCCAACTCTCGCCATTCAAATCCTTCAACGTAAAATCCGGTGCTTTTTCGCCTGTTTTCATAATATTTAATGACCTTTGATCTTTGATTTTTTTTCACTTATAAGATTACAGATCAAATTATAATTGAAAATCCCGAATATCCTTAAACGGTTTGTCTTTATCGGTAAAATCGGGGCGATAATAATGTGACGCCGATTCGTATTCCTGCATAAAGCCTTCTTCCATGCCGAGTTCTTCGAGGATTTCGATCGCCGAAAACCATTCGCGCTCCGAGATTCGGCGCGAAAGTAAAATATAGCGTTCGTCCGAAGCGGCTTTATTGGTCGCATAATATTGCGCCATTAATGAAATCGCGACTTTGGGCGAAAGTTCGTCGCGAATCCAGGTCAGGTTTTCTTCGATTCCCGCGAGATCGTTCGGTAAAACGAGCAGACGAATCACTAAACCTTGCTTTAACAAACCGTCTGCGCCGTAAATCAATTGATCGCCCGTTTGACGAAACATTTCCTTGATCGCGGCGCGCGCAAAATCTTTGTAGCCGCGCACCTTTGAAAACTCGAATCCGGCGTCCGAATCGGCGTATTTCAAATCGGGCAGATAAACGTCAACGATTCCGTCCAAAAGGCGCAAGACTTCGACCGAATCGTAAGCGTTCGTGTTGTAAACGATCGGCAGGCGCAAACCGTTTTCCGCCGCGATCAAGATGGCGCGCGCCATCTGCGGCGCGAAATGCGTCGGCGAGACGAATCCGATGTTATGACAGCCTTTCGCCTGAAGTTCGAGCATCATTTCCGCCAGACGCTCGTGCGAAACTTCGTTTTTCTTTTGTTCTTTCCAGGTTTGCGAGATTTGATAATTCTGGCAGTAAACGCAGCGCAGGTTGCAGTTGCCGAAAAAGATATTGCCCGCGCCTCGTGTTCCCGACAAAACGGGTTCTTCGCCGAAATGCGCCGTGTAGCTCGAAACGATCGGAAGCCTGCCCGAATAGCACGCGGCGATTTCGTCTTTCAGGCGATTATTGCCGCAATCTTTCGGGCAAACCGTGCACGATTCGAGCAGTTTTTCTAATTGCTCAACTCTCTTTTTCAGTTCGCCCGTCTTCCAGAGCTTCAAGAACTTTGGGTCTGAGGCGGCGTTTTCCTTTGGCATTGTAGATATATTTGTGAATAATTTCCTTCGGCGCGACCGTGTTTGCCAGCGCCCATGTAAAATCCATTTCGGCATTGACCGTGGCGGTCGCCATCCGCGTTTCGAGCAGCATCAGAATGCTTCCGTAAAACAAAAACATAATGCCGACCACGCCGACGATAATCGGCAATCCGCGATAAATATTGAAAAATCCGGCGATTGCGATCGTCACGCTCGTCAGGATAAAAAATCCGAGCCCGTAATAAAACGCACTCATCGCCCGCTGTAAAATTCTTGAACGTGTCGTCACTTTGTCGAGCAGATTAACGACCGTATCAAGCCTTTTTTCATAAAGCGGAATTCCGGTTTTGTCCTCGATCGTGATCAGATCGCTCAAACGCTGTTCCAGTTCGCGGACGCGGTCGACTACGCGCCCGAGCCGCGTCGAAGTTGAAAGAACGAGCGAACCCGTCGCCGAGATCAAAAGCGTCGGCGTGACCATCGCCGTTAAAAACTCGATCGTCGGATTCAAAGAATTGACATTTGGAAATAAATCGCCCGCCATATTCAATTTCGGATTTCGGATTTCGGATTTCGGATCGGTTTTCTCCAAAACACCGTTCCTGACAGTTTTATTTCAGACCATTTCATCATAAAATCCAATGTTATGTCCGCAACCAACCAAAAGCAAGGAACTGTTATAACTTTACAGCACAAGAGTGAAATTCTCGAAAATAATCCGCTCGGCGATAAATTTATCCGCGACCTGATCGTTTACCTGCCGCCCGATTACGACGAGGAAAAATTTTACCCGTCGGTTTATGTTCTGACGGGTTTCACGGGACGCGGGAAGATGATGCTCAACGATTCGGCTTTTACGCCGAATTTCGCCGAGCGAATGGATAATCTGATCAATCAAGGCAAAATCAAACCGATGATCGCCGTCCTGCCCGACTGTTTTACGCATTACGGCGGTTCGCAGTACATCAATTCTACAGCGACCGGCAATTACGAAGATTATCTTGTTAAGGAAATCGTGCCGTTCGTGGACGAAACTTTTCAGACGATCAAAGACAAAAATTCACGCGCCGTGATGGGCAAATCTTCGGGCGGCTACGGAGCTTTGATCATGGCTCTGCGCCACGCCGATCTGTTCGGTCTGGCTTGTTCGACGAGCGGCGACGCGTATTTCGAGCATTGTTATTTGCAGGATATTCCAAAGGCTTTTCGCGCCATCAAAGGCGATCCCTCAAAACTCATCGAAAAATTCTGGAACGAAGACGCGAAAAAAGGCAAGGACGATTTTTCAGGCTTGAATATGATCGGAATGAGCTCGTGTTATTCTCCCAAAAACGCGGAATTCGACTTGCCGTTCGATCTCGAAACGGGCGAAATCCGCGCCGACGTTTGGGAAAAATGGCTCGCGCACGATCCTGTGCGGCTTGTGGAAAAGTCTGTGGAAAGTTTGAAATCATTGAAACTGCTCTACATCGATGCGGGAACGAAAGACGAATTCGCGCTCGATCTCGGCGCGCGCATTTTCTGCAAAAAACTGCGCGATTTTGATATTCCGCACATCCACGAAGAGTTTGACGACGGGCATTTTAATATTTCGTATCGCCAAAATCGCTCATTGGAATTGATCTCACAGTATTTTGAATCTGTCTGATTCGCTCAAACCACATCACATCAAATCAAAAACAAATCAGATTCGGTCAAAATGACTGAATCCGTTTTTTCCCCGTGCCGCTCTAAATCTTAAAAACCCAGTTTCCTTAACAACTTACCGTTGCTCAATCATTTTGGCATAAATATTGATTAAGATTTAAGCGATCCCAGATTGCTTAAATCTTTTTGTCTTTTAGGTTAGTGGAAAGAATGAAACTTTATAAAATTAATACAAACCGCTTTTTGGCAATTGCCGCCCTCTTTGCATTTTTCGGACAGATGTTCGCCTTTAATGTATCGGCACAAATCGCGCCGCGTTCCAGATCGGAAGCAAAACAGACGACCAAACAACTTCCATATCAGGCAAAAAGTAAAATTTCGCCCGACATGGAAGACTTTGTTAATCAATTAGACTATGGGTTCCGAGCCGATGAGATGCAGAAAGTCATCATCACGCTTGAATCAAACTTCGATTTGGATGAGATGGCGAAAAATACTGTTGACTCGCAGGAGTTTGATATTCTGCTCACGCAGCAAATACAGGAGAACAAAGAAAAATCGGGGTTGATATTGTCAGATCTGACAGCAGTCCGCGGAAAACTCAAAAAGTCTTTCAACCGGCTCGGAATGCTCAGTGCGGAACTGCCTTTATCAAAAATCAAGGAACTTTCTCTAAATCCGAATATCGCTTATATTTCGCCTGATCGCGCGGTTGCCTCTGCGGGACATATTGCGACGACAAGCGGGGCGAATTCGGCGTGGGGAAACGTCAACGGTTGCGGTGATTGCCGCGGAACAGGTGTCGGAATCGCTATTTTAGACAGCGGAATTGACGGCGACCATTATCTTTTCTTAAACGGCGGCAGACGAAGCGTTGTTTTCAGCAAAGATTTTACTGGACAGGGCACGACCGACGATAAATATGGACACGGAACGCACGTCGCTTCGATGGCGGCAGGCAGTTATTTCTTCGGCGCAGGTTATAACGGCATCGCGCCGTATTCCAATTTGCTCAATTTAAGAGTTTTGGACGATCAGGGCAGAGGAACTTCCAGTAATGCGATCGCGGCGATTGATTGGGCGATCGCCAACAAAGCGGCTTATAACATCCGCGTTCTCAATATGAGTTTCGGCACGCCGCCGAAAGACAGTTATATCAACGACCCGCTTTGCAAAGCCGCCCGCCGCGCCTACAATGCCGGAATACTGGTCGTCGCTTCGGCAGGCAACAACGGCAAAGACGCGAGCGGCAAGAAACTCTACGGCTACATTAATTCGCCGGGTATCGAGCCTTCCGTTTTAACGGTTGGCGCGGCGAACACCTACGGCACGGAAGAAAGAAACGATGACACAGTAACATCCTTTAGTTCACGCGGTCCGACGCGCGGTTACACTCTTGTGAACGGTGTCAGAAATTACGACAATCTGGTCAAACCCGACATTGTCGCGTCGGGCAATAAAATCATCGGCGCGGAATCAGCCAAAGCCAAAACGAATGCGAACAGCATTATCAAAAAATATCCGGCGCTCGTTATTAATAACGGCGCGGACGATTACAGCGGCATAATGTATATGAGCGGAACTTCGATGGCGACACCGATTGTTTCCGGCACCGCCGCGATTATGTTTCAAGCCAGACCGGATTTAACGCCCGGACTTGCCAAAGCGATTTTGATGTACACGGCTCAACCGATTAAAGGCGCGAACACGCTCGAACAAGGTGCGGGACTTCTCAACATCAAAGGCGCAACCGAAGTTCTCAATCTGCTCAAAGCCAACGCCGCTTCTTTATCAAACGGAACGGCAATGCTCAACGGCAGCTTAAGCAATCCGCAAGGCACGGGACAATGTTCTTACGTTTTCTCAGCTACCTGCTATCCGTGGGGCAAAGGCGTTGTCACAAACTTCGGTTTTCTTTACGGCGATGCTTTGATGACGACCAAACAAGGGATGTATTCAAGCGGCGTGCTGGTTTCGGACGGAACTGTAATGTCGGGAACTTCTCTGGTTCGTTCAGCTTTCACAACCAGCGGCGTTAATGTTTATCAAGGCGCAATCAAGATCAACAGCAACGGCGTTTTGGTCAGCGACGGGTTGTTGTTCTTAGGCTCAACCGCCCTCGGCAACGACACGCTCGGCAACGGCGTTCTGGTCAGTGACGGCGTTCTGGTCAGCGACGGCGTTTTGGTCAGCGACACCAATCCGCAAGCCGACAATTACATAACCGGCGACAATACGGCTTATATGCCGACTGAATAAAATAACATTTAACATTCTTTCCCCCTTAATCGGTCAATCTGAAAAGATTGACCTTTTTTTGTGGTGTTCGATTATTCAGAGCTTTAAAGCTGATTTACGGGTTAAAACCCCCTGTTTTCCCTTCGGATTGTAGAATCTTAACTGCCTGCTCGATCTTTTCCGCTTTACCGAACAGAATGAGAATGTCGTTTTCCTGAAGTTTGTAGTTTGCGCCGGGACCGATCTTTGTTTTATCGCCGCGGACGACGGCGATCAGCGTCGCGCCGGTCGCATTGCGCAAATTAAGCTCGCCGAGATTTTTCCCGACCGCCGGAGAATCAGGACTTAATTTGACGGTTTCGGTCGTCGCCGCCTCGAGCGCCGCATTCAAATTCGACATTTCAACCCGTTGGATCGAGGGCGAGCGAAGCATTTCATAACCCTGGCGGCGAACTCTTTCGATCTGGTTTTCGATCGTGTGCCGGTCAACGCCGTAACGCAGGAGAACACGCGAAAATATTTCGATGCTCGTTTCAAATTCTTCGGGAATCACTTCGTCCGCACCGGCTTTGAGCAGTTCGGTGATCTCCGAAGTGTAGCGCGTCCGCACGACGATATAAATTTTCGGGTTTAGCTCGCGGGCTTGTTTTACCGTGCGCCGCGCCGCTTGCGGGTCGGACATTGCCAGAACGAGAGCGTTGGCGTTTTCGATCGCGGCGTGATGCAGAACTTCGCGCCGCGTGGCATCGCCGAAATTGATCTTTTCGCCTTTTTCTTTTGCCTCGCGCACGACTTCCGCATCAAGTTCGAGAATCGTGTAAGAAACGGTCACGGCGCGTAAAACTCGCGCGAGATTGCGACCGTTCAATCCGTAACCGACGATGATCACGTGATTATTCAGCCCGCCCGTTGACGTGATATGCAAATCTTCTTCCGGGTCGGATTCGGCGGCGTCCGCGCCTTTTTTATCGGGCAGGATCGATTGAACCAAATAACCGAAGCGCGGCGCGGCGGCGATCATAAAGGGCGTGATGATCATCGAGATGATCGAAGCGCCGAGAAAGCTTTGATAATCGGAATCGGGAAGCAAATCGACGATGCGCCCGGCTTTTGCCAAAACAAACGAAAATTCGCCGATCTGCGCGAGCCCGAGTGCGGTCATCGCGGCAACTCTCTGCGGAAAGCCGAGCAATTGAATGACCGCCCAGACGATCAAAGCCTTCCCGACGACGAGAAAGACGACCCACAGAAACACGGTAAACGCATTCTCCGCCAGCGCACTGAGCGACAAAAGCATTCCGATGGAAACGAAAAAGATGCTGTTGAAAACATCGCGGAAGGGCAGAATATCCGCCGTCACCTGATGACTGAAATCCGATTCGGCTAAAACCATTCCGGCGATAAATGCGCCGAGCGCGAGTGACAAACCGAATTGCGCCGTCACGAACGAGATTCCGAGACAGAGCAGAACGACAAGCAGGAGTAAAACTTCGGGACTTTTTAAGCCGACGATTTGTTTAAGCATGACAGGCACGAGAAACCACGCAGCCGCGACGATCACGATCAAACCGACCAGCGAACCGCCGAGCTTGGCGGCGACTGCGCCGAATGACGCGGCGTCTTTTCCGCCTAAGACAGGAACGAGAAGCATCATCAAAACGATACTGATGTCCTGAAAAAGCAGAATCCCGACCCCGGCGCGTCCGTGCGGCGCGTCAACTTCCTTTCGTTCGGCGTAGCTTTTCAAAACGATCGCCGTGGATGAGAGCGTCACCAGAAATCCGAAAAATAAGGCTTGATTAAAGCCTCTGCCGAAAAGAACCGCGACGAGCGTGACGGCGGCGATCGTCAGACCGACCTGCAAACCGCCGCCGACCAGCACGAGGCGTTTCATCTCGCGCAGGCGATGCAGCGAAAACTCGAGCCCGATCGTGAAAAGCAGCAGCATCACGCCGATCTCGGCGAGAATTTCGATCGCTTCGAGCTCTTTGATCAATCCCAACCCGTAAGGTCCGATGACGATTCCCGTGAGCATCAGACCGACGAGCAGCGGCAGTTTCAAACGCAGACAGGCAAAAGCGACCGGCACGGAAACCATTAAAATAATTAATAAATCTGCAAACAGCGGTGGTGTGTGCATTGTTCGTACTCCTCAAATGTGTTTAATTTTGGCGGATTCTCAAAGCAATTTTAGAATGCTTCGGGAATTTATCTTCAGCTTGAATGACTTGCCAGGTAAACTGCGGGACGTAGCGCTCTCAAACCGAGATTTCATAATCATCTGCCGACAGAGAGCTCGCGCCAACTGCATTTTTCACATTTATCCTTCAGCGGAAAAACGTGAAAAAAAAACTTTCAACGGCAAGTGCAAACCTCAGCCGAAATAACTAAATATTACAAATATTAGCAGTTAAACCATCGGCGGAGCGCGGTCGGATTGTGAGCTTAAAACAAGCGAAATATGCGAAAGATTTGCTTCCTTCCGATTCTGAGCCGGCGGCAAACAAAAATTTATGCGGGTTTCCGAACGGTCAAGCTTCCAACCTCCGCCGGACAAATATTGATCGGTGTCTTTCTGAAATTTGGATTTAAGTTGTGTGGAATAATTGCGGGAACTGAAAACTGAAAAAGCGTATGATTTCGGATTTTGTTCGGGAACGGAAGCTGTGATTTTAGAGTTATTGGCTTCGGCAAACGGGAACGGAAACAACTGAATCCCTTCCCCGCCCGAGAAAAATAACCCTGCCAAAACGCCGAAGATAAGCACCCAGCGCGCACGGTTTTGCCTTCCCGTAGAAGAAAATCTTTTCATTATGTACGAAATCATTACTTAAATTAATCATACATTTATTTCCCCAAGCAGACAAAACCGGCTTTTTTCTTCAGCCTGAAATACGTCGTTGACCTGTTTTTTGATTCGTTTTATTTCTGCGAAACACGCTCGACTTCCGCGTTCATTCTGCCGGTGAGCATATAAAACATCATTTTATAATCGGAAATAAACGACCAGAGCGGATATTTAAAGGTTGCGGGTTTGTTTTTCTCGATCACAAAATGTGAAAACCACGCAAATCCGTAACCGATCACCAGACAAAGCGGAAAATAAAGCCAGGTTCCGTTGCGAACTATCCAGATCAGCAGAACCAGACTGAGCGAAGTCCCGACAAAATGCAAAAGCCGCGTCAAAGGCTGGGAATGTTCCGCAACGTAAAAATCCCAAAATTCCGCGTAATTTGTAATCCGGTCGTTTTCCATTAATTTCCCTCCGCAGTTTGAAATAGTTTGACATACCCGGCTTCGGAAACTGGCGCGATTTCCGCCAGTTTCATATTTTCTTCGACGTGCGCCGCGCGGCTCATCCCGACGAGTGCGGTCAGAACGTTCGGCGTTGAACGCACGAATTGAATACTTGTCATCGCGTCGGTCGTCGGTTTTCCGAGAAGTTCGCGGATATGAAGCGGCACGCTGTGCGTGAGCTTGCCCTGCAGGATCGAAGCGCTGCACATCACCGAAACGCCGAGCTCGGCGGCAGCGTCAAGCGGTGAATACACCTTTCCGCTGACGGCTTGATTTTTAAACAGATAAGCTTCGGGCATCGCCAGATTAAACGGCAGTTGAATGAATTTAAATCCGTGATTTTCGCCGCCGATCTGCCGCGCAACGCCGACCATTCTTTCAAGCGAATGATAGCTTTGATTATCGGGCGCAACGCGAAAGCCGTTCCACGTCGCCGCGCCGTAAAACTTGATCTTGCCGTCGGCGCGGTTTTCTTCCAATTTCTCAAAAGCCTTTGCGAGCCGCGCCTCGAACGTGTATTTATCAACCGCACCGAGCTGTGATTCGGGATTGTGAATGTAAAACAGATCGAGCGCGTCCAAACTCATATTTTTGAGCGATTGATCGATCTGCGATTGCAGATAACCGGGCGTCATACAATGGCTTCCGCCGACCAGATCGTCGAAGGTTGCGATGCCTTTGTCGACAAATTCTTTTTGAAAATAGCCGCGCACATCGCTTGGCGGTTCATTATCGAAAGGCAAATACCCGCCTTTTGTCGAAACGAAAATCTCATCGCGCCCGAAGCCTTTTGCGCTCAAATTCTGCAGAGCCTGCCCGATATTTCGCTCGCTTCGCTGAAAACGGTAATTCGCCGCCGTATCGATCACATTGCCGCCTGACTCGACGAATTTTGTGATGGCTTCCGTGTAACCGGCGTCCGTCGCCGCATCGTAGTTCCCCAAATAGGTGCCGATGCCGATCGATGAAAGCGTCAAACCTTGCGCCGCGCGAAAATGTCCGCTTGCCGCGTTTTTGAATCTTTCCGAATATTTTTTTGTGCCTTCCGGCGTTGCGAATTTTTCAGTCATAATTTTTTTGCCGCGGATAAACCGAGGATGTTATGGTCAGAACCGCCTGCGTGAGCGGGCGGGTAAGTTTTCATTCAAAATGCCGGTTATGTAACAAAAGTCCGCCCGCTCACGCAGGCGGTTCTGACTTGCTGATTCCGCGCGCATCCGCGAAAATCCGCGGCTAATTTCTTAAATGATTTTCTCAATAATCTTGACGATTCTCTGCAAACCGTCCGCGTCAACCTCAGAAAAATCGTCGAGTTTATCGCTGTCCACGTCCAGAACGCCGAAAACTTCGCCCTTTTGATCGAAGATCGGTAAAACGATTTCGGATTTCGAATCGAACGAACACGCGATGTGACCGGGAAATTCGTCCGTGTTCGGAACGATGACCGTTTCGCGCGTCGTGTAGGCGTGCCCGCAAACGCCTTTGTCAAAATCGATCCGCGTGCACGCCAGAGTTCCCTGAAACGCGTTCAAGACAAGCTGATCTCCTTTTTTCAAGTAAAATCCGACCCAAAAGAAACCGAACGCTTCCTTTAAAATTGCCGTGATATTCGCCAGATTGGCGACCAGATCCGTCTCGCCCGAAACAAGCGCTGCGACCTGCGGCGCAATTTCTTCGTAAATTTTGCTTCTGTCCGAAGTTTTTGAAAATGCTAAACTTTCTGCCATAGATATCAAGTGTAAAACGGAAAGTGGAAAATGGAAAATTGGATAGAACTCAAGACGGTATTCATTTTCCGTTATCCATTTTCCATTTTCCGTTTAATTTGTTTTACACTTGAAAGTAATGCTGAAAAAAGAACTCGAAACCGCGATTGCCCTTGCCCGCAAAGCCGGCGAAAGAATTTTGGAATTTTACGCTCTCGAAATCATCGCCGAACAAAAATTCGGCGCGGATAATTTTTCCGAACCCGTGACGATCGCCGACCGGACGGCGAGCAGGATTATCGTCGAAGGTTTAGCCGAAGCCTTTCCCGAAGACGCCATTTTGTCGGAAGAAGAAACGGACGACGCGGAAAACCGGATGATCGGAAAACGCGTCTGGATGATCGATCCGATCGACGGAACCTGGGGCTTTATCAAAAAAGACGGCGATTTCGGCGTGCAGATCGGTTTGACCAAAGATAATGAACCGATTTTGGGCGTTGTCTTTCTGCCGTTTCACAACGAATTGTTTTACGCCGCCAAGGGCGAAGGCGCGTTTTTGATTGAAAGAAACGCGCCGGCGGAACGTTTGCAGGTTTCCGCCAAAACGAATTTTACGGCGATGAATCTGGCAGCGAGCCGCAATCACCGCAGTCCGAAAATGCACCGGATCATCGAGGATTTCGGATTCAAGCAGGAAATTCAGCGCGGTTCGGTCGGTTTAAAGATCGGTTTGATCGCGCGGCAGATCGCCGATATTTACATTCATCTTTCACCGCGCACAAAATTCTGGGACAGCTGCGCTCCGCAGATCATTCTCGAAGAAGCGGGCGGGCGCATGACCGATCTTTTCGGATTGCCGCTGCGCTACGATCTGCACGACGTGCAGAATCACAACGGAATTCTCGCTTCAAACGGCGCGGCGCACGCGGCGGCACTGAACAAACTCCGCTCGCTTTTGAATGAATTGGGGCGATTTAAGGTGAAAGGCAAATAACAGTCAGGCGATTTTCTAATCTTTGTTGCTTTAATTCTGAAAAAACACGAACAACGCGAAAAAGAATCAATTCTTTTTCGCGTTGTTTTGTAGTTATTTTTAAGATTAAGTTCTAAGTTGTCGGTACGGCTTCTTCCGACGTAATTTTTCGGTTTCTTCGCGCGTTTCGCCAGGTTTTCAAGCCCTCTTTGGTGAGGCTTAAAATCGGTTTGCGGTTATCGAAAAGTAATTTTATCCACGCCGATTTGCTCATCTGCGGGAAATAAATTCCGCGGAAAAAGAGGCGTGCGACAAGATGCCCGATGCGCACGTCGATCGGCGCGTCTTTGATCGCGTTGATCGCTTCCCAGTTGCGTTCCGGAGAGTACGACCGCGCCCAGGCGTTGAAGGTTTCCTCTTTCGCTTCGTCGATCGTCATTTTCAGAGGATTGTGCGCCATCACGAACGGCGCGAATTCGAGCCAGTGTTTCGGGCGATGCAGACGTCCGGCTTTTTCCAGACGGTCGTAAAGCGGCGTTGACGGAAACGGCGTGAGCTGTCCGAAAACGGGCAGTCCGGGCGACCAGCTTTCGATCTCGTCGACGGTTCTTTTCGCGACGCCGACCGTGTCGTTGTCCATCCCGAAAATAAACGAAGTGATCGCGTAAATATTGCGCCGGGCAAGACCGTCGAGCACGTCTTTATAATTTGCGGGTTTCGAGAAGGTTTTGTTGACATCCGCCATATTTGCCGGATCGATCGATTCCATTCCGATGAAAACCCATTTCCCGCCCGCGTCGGCGATCAGATCGACCAATTCTTCGTCCGCCAAAAGGTTCGCGCTGATCTGCGCGACCCACGGCAATTGCGCGTCGGCGGCGATAATATCGCGCAGAAGTCCTTTCAGACGTTTTTTGTTGATCGCGAGATTGTCGTCAATAAAGAAAACGGCGACTTGTCCTTTTTCTTCTTTGGCGCGTTTTTTCAGCCTTAAAAGCTCTTCGATCACCGATTCGTTGGTGCGGAAACGAATCGAATCGCCGAAAAATCCGGTGACGGTGCAGAATTCGCAGCCGTACGGGCAGCCGCGTCCGGTTTCGATCGGCACGACGAAAAATTTGCCCCAGCCCGCGCCCATTTTCGACATCATTCCGCGCAAAAAATTCGGTACGAGGCTGAACTGTTCCAAATCCAGAGTTTCCCAGGGGATATGCGGATAAGGCTGTAAACTCGGTTTTTTATCGTTGCCTTTCGCGTCCGTTTCGGGCTGATAAATTTCTTTGAGCGTGCCGTTGGCGGCGTCTTCGACGATCAAATGCCAGGTTTCGTCGGCTTCACCGAGCGCAACCGCGTCGGCGTGGCGCGGTCCGCCGTCTTTGCCCAATGCTTCGTCGGGACATTCCGTCACGTGCGGTCCGCCCATCACGACTTTGATTCCCGCTTCACGAAGAGAATCCGCGACCAGATAAGCGCGGGCGACCATTCGCGTCATCGAACCGATGCCGACCAAGCCGATGTTTTCGTCTTTGCAGAATTGCACGAGTTCCGGGCGGGTCATCGCTTTAGCATTGCCGTCAATCAAAATAACTTCGTGTTCTTTCGGTGTCAGCGATTGCAAAAGAAACATCCAAAGATGCGGCATAAAATTTCGTGTAACACCGTTATCAGGGTTATAAAGTAGAATTTTCATAAGTTGCTCCCAAGCCGAAACAGAATTGCAGTCTTTCGGCAGTCAATTCAGGGAAAGTTTTTTGAATGGACGGATTGTTAAAAAACGTTTCGTGATTTATCTTCGCACTTTTTGCGCGATTTGGCTATCAAAAAATACCCTTTTGTCATAAGAAATTAAATTAGAATTAACAAAAGTTAATAATAAACAGTTATTTTGTAAAAACGTATTTTACGATTTTGCACCAATTAAATATGAATAAAATCCTGTAAACTCGCGCAAAATGGAGTAAGCATCCCGCAGCTCAAAATAATTTGCGTGTGCCGCATAGATATTTTCGATTCCTGCTTTTTGAAATGCAAGCCGCGAACGCGTGATATGAAAATATTGCGAAACGATAATCACGCTCCGCATATTTCGGCGCTCCATTATTTGCTTTGTGTTGACCGCTGTTTTGTATGTGTTATAGCCGTCTTTATCGAGAATAATATCGCCTTCGGGAATATTCCGGCTGACCAGATAATCGCGCATCACGTCCGCTTCTTCAAAACCTTCCGCGCCGAATCCGCCGCTGACGATTATTTTTCCGACCAGTTTGTGTTCGTAAAGCTCGACCGCCTTTTCAAGCCGCGCCTTCAATCTTTCCGAAGGCTGACCGTTTCGCTCAACAGTGTTTCCCAAAACGACCGCAGCATCCGCCACGGCGATTTCGTCATTCAAACCGTCAGCGACGATATACAAAGTGTGAACAAAAAACCAAAGCGGCAAAACGAGCAAACCTGCAAGGAATTTCCGCTTCTTTGAATTTAAGATTTTCATCGCAAATAAACTGTAAGACCGTCATTTTCAGAACTATTTGCGGTTTCGAAAATCGTATTTTTTTATCTGACCGGAAGAGAAAGCTAATCGTCTTTTTTAAATCCGTAAACCAAAACGCCGTTGGTATCGCCGACCTGACGTTTTCTGAACTTAAACGTATTTTTATCGAGTTTCCCGGTAATCACGTAATCGGTGTGGCATTTGATGCAGGTTTCGTTGGCGGCGCGAACGGGTCGGGCAACATAATTCCAACTTCCCTTTTTGAATTCATAATTATTTTCGTTCGCGCTGTTCGGAGTTTGAAATGCTAAAAAAGCTTTTTTGACATCCTTCATCAACTCCTCGCCTTTCGGTAAATCTTCGCTTTTTAATTTTTTCGTGACCGGAACAGGCTGATTGATGCGATATTTGATGCTGAATTCTTTTTGCGGCTTGCCGTCAACGACACGCGGGTTGGCTTGTCTACCGAAAAGATACAAAAAAACCTTCCAGCCGCCTTTTTCAAATTCCGCGCGGCTTTTCGTTTCGTCTTCGTTTTTCGGATAAAAAGATTCCAGATGCGGATTTGTCGGATAAGTCGGTGCAATCCGGCGGATTCCGAAATAAGGCTCGGTCAAAAAGCGTTGCTGGATCAGCGCATCAAAAGAATTTATCAGTTCGTCGGCAGATTTCAAATTCGACGCACTTTTATCGTCAGGCTGTTTGATCTGACCGTTCGCTGACCAAAATATCTGCGCAGAGAAAAGCGAAACGACGCAAATCGCCCAAATCAAACAAACGAAATTTTTTGCTTTGAAACCTCTCATAAAACTTCCATACACCCCGAAATTATTTTAACAAGGATTTTATAATCCGTTTTAGCCTTTGAAAGCAATAAAATTTCTGTCTATTTCAAAATCGCGCCTTTGATGACTCTGAAAAACGCCCAATCGGGCAGAAGTTTGCGCGCGAGAAGAATATTTTTCGTATTCACGCCGTAGCGCAGTTTCTTTGTGCCGTCGGTCACGGCTTCGTAGATCGTTTCGGCGACAACGCGACCGTCGGGCGCGGTTTCGCCCGCTTTTTTCATATTCGGCAGAGCCTTGTCGATAAAATAATCGTAAGCCGTTAAGCCTTCCTTGCGCGTCAGTTCTTCCGAACGGTCGTAGAAATCTGTTTTGATCGGTCCGGGTTCGATGATCTTGATGCGGATGTTGAATTGTTCGACCTCGTATTGCAGCGCCTCGCTGAATCCTTCAACCGCCCATTTCGTCGAATTATAGAGACTGTAAAGCGGAAACGTCATCCGTCCGCCGACCGACGCGACATTGGCGATAATGCCGCGTTTCTGCGCGCGAAAAATGGGGAGAATCTCGCGCGTGACGTTCATCAAGCCGAAAACATTCGTCTGATACTGGCGTTCGATTTGTTCGGGCGTCGCGGCTTCGAACGCGCCGACGAGCCCGTAACCCGCGTTGTTGACGAGCGCGTCAATGCGTCCGAATTTTTCGAGAACGTCGGCGATCGCCTTTTTGATCGAATCAACGTCCGTGACATCGAGCCGAAAAGTTTCGATGTCGGCAATCCGCTGCAAATCTTCCGCTTTTTCGGGCGCACGCATCGTCGCCGCGACGTTCCAGCTTTTCGTTTGAAAAAGTTTCGCGGTTTCCTTGCCGATTCCGCTCGACGCGCCGGTGATTAGAATGACTTTGTTCATAAAGCATAATTTAGCGCGAAAGTTTTAGAAAAGAAAATTTAGCGGGTAAATTCCTTAACTTCCGATTCGAACGCGACAACGGCGCGGGTCGCCATTCCGATAAAAAATCCCGTTTCGACGACGCCCGCGAGCTCTTTCAATTCTCGCGCAAGATGCAGGGCATCGTCGGTTGAAAACCTGAGATCGGCGATGTAGTTGCTGTTGTCGGTGATGACGATTTCGCCGTTTTTACGCCGCAAAACGGGTTCGCCGAAATTCGCGAGCCTTTGAATCGTCGATTCAAAACCGAACCGCACGATCTCGACCGGCAAAGAAACTTTTTCGCCCAAATGTTTGACCATTTTCGTATGATCGGCAACGACGATAAATTCCCTTGCCTGTAATTCGACGAGTTTTTCGCGAAGCAGCGCCGCGCCCGCGCCTTTGATCAGATCGAGATTCGGCGCGATCTCGTCCGCGCCGTCAATCGCGATGTCTAACGGCTGAGCGCCTAAATCCTCGACTGCAATACCGTTTTCACGCGCCAGTTTTTCGCTCTCGACGCTCGTCGCGACGCCCGTAATGTTTTCCAGCTCGCCCGCGCCGATTTTCCGTGCAATTTCAAGAATCGCGTATCGCGCGGTCGAGCCCGTTCCGAGTCCGACGCGCATTCCGCTTTTAACAAACTGCACGGCACGCCGCGCCGCTTCCGCTTTCAGATCTTCGAGATTCATAAAACTAAACTAACGCAAAGGAGGAAAAAAGAAAATCAGCCGCGGATTAACGCCGATTTTGCAGATAAAAATTATTTGATTTAATCCGTGCGCATCCGCGTTAATCCGCGGCTGATTTTTGTTATAATGATCTTATGAAATTCCTCCATATCTCGGACGTGCATCTCGGCTGCACGCGTTACCAGCTCAACGAATCGCCGCGTGATTTTTTTGACGCGTGGATCGATGTTTTGAAGAAATACGCGATCGATGAAAAGGTTGATTTCGTTCTGATGGGCGGCGATTTTTTTCATAAACGCAATGTTCCGCCCGAAACGATGAATCACGCTTTTGCGGGTTTGAGTTTATTAAGAGACGCGGGCATTCCGGTCGTCACGATCGAAGGAAATCACGATCAGAAACATAACGACAGCGAATACAGCTGGCTGCGTTCGCTCGAAAGCTGGCATCTTGTGCATCTCTTGCAGCCCGACAACAACGAAGGCAAAATCAGTTACGTCGAGTGGGATTACGACCGCGAAAATTATATTCGCGGCGGATTTATCGATATCGGCAATGCGCGGATCTTCGGTTCGAACTGGTACGGCGCGTCCGCCAACTGGGCGATCCCGATGCTCACCGAAGCGATCAAAGAGCATCGCCGCGAGGGCGCGTTTCATATTCTGCTTCTTCACACGGACGTTGAAGGTCATCAGACGCACCCGATTCCCGCGCTTTCTTTGGCGAATCTCAAAGAATTAAAATCCGTGACGGATTACGTCGCGCTCGGGCATACGCATAAAATGTACGACATCGATAATTGGGCGTTTAATCCGGGCAGTCTGGAAATCACGAGCATCGACGATTTCCGCGAAACGCGCGGCGCGTGGCTCGTCGAAGTCGGCGAGAATAACGAAGTCAACGCGCGTCATATCCGCGATTACCGCCAGCGACCTTTCCAGCGCATCGGCTTTGACGTTTCGGGTTACGCCGACGCGAAAGACATTACCGAAGGCGTGCTTGCCAAAATAAAAGGCGAAGCCCGAACCGCCGCCGATTACGGTTTCATTAAAAACGAAAAATCCGAAATCCAAAATCCGAAATCCGAAATCTCGCAGCCGATCATCGAAATTACCCTGCGCGGGCATCTCGGCTTTCCGAATTCGCTTTTGCAGATCAAGGAAATCCGCGAAGAAGCCCAGAAAATGACCGACGCGCTTCACGTCCGCATCAAAAATCATTCCGCGCCGATCGAATATGCCGTCGCCGCCGATCTCGAAGAAGACGCATCGCGCGAAAAACTCGAACGCCGCGTGATCGAAGACCTGATCATCCGCGACAACCGCTTTAAGACAAATGTCGAAAGCATCTCCGACGCCGTGATCGGCGCAAAGCGAATGGCTCTGAGCGACGAAGAACCTGAAAAAATCGCCGATTTTATCGCGCTCAAAACTGCTTGATCTTTTGATTTTGTCGTTTGGAAAGCTGATTATAAATTGTTATGAAAAGATTTCCGTTAAAATTAATGTTCGCTGTTCTGACCTTTTTCATCGGTCTTGGAGCAGTCGGGATTTGGTATTTTTCAAACATTGAATCAGCGAGCCGGAAAAATCTATCAGAGGCGATTTCAATAGTAACACCTGTAAAGTCAACTTTTGAAAATCCCTGCGATGGTCCGCGACCGTCAAACAGAGAAATTGAGGCGGAAGAAGCCGTTTATTTAGCAGAATGTTTTATCATCCAGAATGGTTACACCGATCTTCCGCCGATTGACGATAAATCGAAGCTGACACCTGAAAACTTATTTCCGGGAACGGACGAAGAAGGCATGAAGATGCGCCGTGATTCACTGGAGCGCATAGCATACAGCTATGAACGCGATAATGAATTATACGGCGGTCGTTGGATAGTAATGTTTCGCTATAAACCGCATCCTGAGGTGGTGAGATTTTACGGCGACAGTTTCGATCATATTGGACGCGCTGTAATAATAGACTTTTACGGCAAACGGTTGAGAGTGCAGCATTCTGATTATCTACTGAAATCTTCGGAAACAATATTAATAAATCGATAATATGACGCCGAAGCGATTTATTTCATTAATACATCAACTTTTCCAACAATCGAAATTCTTTCTGCTTTGCCTTTTACATTCTAGGTTCTTACAATAAAACAATGTCCGAAGCATCAGAAAAAGTCGCGGGAATCAGGCATCTTCCCCTGTTTCCGTTGCCGCTCGTTCTATTGCCGAACGAGCTTTTGCCGCTGCATATTTTCGAGCCGCGCTACCGGCAGATGTTAAAGGACATCGGGCTCGAAGAAAATATGTTCGGCGTGATGTATTTTAATCAGGAAGAGTCTTTAGCCGAAAAGCCGCCGGTTGATACGATCGGATGCGTTGCGGAAGTGCGCGAGATTCAAAACCTGCCCGACGGGCGCTCGAACCTGCTCTCGATCGGCGTGATCCGCTATCGTTTGATCGATTATGTTGACACGGGCGACCCTTATCTGGTCGGCGATGTCGAATTTTTCGAAGACAACCCGGAAGACGAAGCCGTTCTCGAACCGCTCTCGGACGAAGTTTTCGCGCTCTTTACGCGCGTCGCCAAAGCCGCGCACAAACTCAGCGGCGAACACGGCAAGCTTCCCGAAATCCCGCAAGCCGAACCGCAAGCCTTATCCTTTCTTGTCACCGCCGCCTTTAATCTCGATCCCGAATTGAAATACAAAATGGTCGAAACGCGCTCAACCATCGAAAGATTGGAACGTTTGCGCGAAATTCTGCGCCAAGCCGTCGGCAAGATGGAAGAAAGCGCGGACATTCACAAGATTTCTCAAACCCACGGGCACACGAAGAAGAAAATTGATTTGTAGCCGGAGCGCGGGCGTCCCTGCCCGCGTGTGAAAAAAGAAAGGCGGGCAGGGATGCCTGCGCTCCAATTTGAATACATTTCTCAATTCTGAGCGATCACTTCCGGAGTGCCTAAACTTTGTTTGAAAAATCCGATCACGCGCTGGTCATACGTTTCAGACTGTTCGAGCGAGGCGTTGGTGATGTTGTAGCCTGACGGGTTGAGATCGGTTTTGGTTTCGATCTTGGTTGAATCCGGAAAACAGCGGCTGACGGCGGTCGTCGAAGTTTGAAATTCGGGCGCATCGGCACCGGCAAGCAGCAGAACCTGTCGATTATTCAGCTCTTTCGCCACATCGCAAGCCGAATCGCGGCGGTAAAACCCGTCGTAGTAATACATATAGGTTCCGAGTTTGGCGACGCGGGTCGTGATGAAACTGGCGAAAGGATAGCGTTTGACGGTTGCCCGCGCGAGTAGATCGTCCGAGCCGTTCGGGATGGAATCGAGCACGAGCGATTTGATGCTTTCATCTTTTCCGGCGGCAAATTCTCCGGTCAACGCACCCATTTCCGTGCCGTAAATCCCGATGTTTTGTCCGACCAGCACGGTTTGCCCGTCGGGTTTCAGACTGCGCAAATATTTGACCGCCGCCAGAACGTCTTCGGTTTCGTGACCGCCGAAGGACGTATTTTTAACGTGCGGCGTGTCGCCGTGTCCGCGCTCGTCGGGCATCAGAATCGTAAAATCGGTCGCCTCGTTGAGTTTGACACCGAGATTCAAAACATACGAACGATCGGCGCCGTAAGCGTGCAGAAGAATCACGGCAGGCGACCCGGGCGTGCCGCGCAGAAGCCAGCCGCGAGCCGTCGAACCGTCCGTGTTCTGCCACGTTTCGTCCGTGATCTGCGAACCGCGTGAGCTAAGCTGACCGTATTTTGCGGGCGTTACGAGATATCGTGCCTTCGGCGCAAAGGCGGCTCTTTGAACGAGCAGAACGGCGGACACGATGATCGAGCCGACAACCAAAATAAAAACGGGCAGAAATAGCCTCGAAAAACTTTTAAAAAGACGTTTGGTTATAGCCATAATTTCAATTGAATGCAAGAAAATGAAATGTTTGATTAAAGAAAATGCAACTTGAAAGTCGTTCGGTGTGTCTTAAGTGGTAGTCCTTAAAAAAAGACTTTCGGTATGCCGAGTTAAATGTTACCATATTCGGCAGTGATAAAGGAAGAGTTTTAACCGATGAAAACAAAATTTTTTACAGTCCTTTTAGTCGTTTTTTCCCTGTGTTTATCGGCTTTCGGGCAAACCCAAGCCGTCAACGTCAAAAAAAATAATGCGGCTGTTGCAAACAACAGTAATTTTTTCCCGCTTTCCGAGCTCAAAGAAGGCTTGCGCGGAACGGCGCGAACGGTCTTTCGCGGAAGCGAAGCCGAAGAATTTAACGTCGAAATCTTAGGCATCGTGCCGGGCGCGATCGGTCCGAAACAGGATATGATCATCGGGCGGCTTTCGGGCGGCGGCGCGGATCGCACAGCAGTTTTCGCGGGAATGTCCGGCTCGCCCGTTTATGTCAACGGCAAACTGCTCGGCGCAATTTCTTACAGTTTCCCGTTCTCGAAAGAACCGATCTGCGGCATCACGCCGATCGAGCAGATGATCCAGATTTTCGAGCAGAGCCAGAGCGTCAAAACAAAGGTCAGAGAACCGCGCACCGTTTCGTTTGCCGAGCTGGCGGCGACCAACTGGAAACCTGAACTGCCGCGAAACGCCGTTGTTTCGAGCTCGATTCTTTCGAATGTCAGCACGAATTCATCGCTCGCGCAGGTTGCCGGACAGACGTTTCAGCCGATCGCGACGCCCGTTTCTTTTAACGGAATTTCGCAGGACGTTTTGAATATGTTCGCCCCGCAACTATTGTCGGTCGGACTGCTTCCGGTTGCCGGAGTGAGCGGCGCGGCGAGTATGACGCCGATGAAACAACCGGACGAAAACACGCTGGTCGGCGGCGATTCGGTTTCGATGCAGTTGTCGCGCGGCGATTATTCATTGGCGGCGGCGGGCACGGTAACCTACCGCGACGGCGAAAAGATCTATGCTTTCGGGCATCCGTTTTTGAGTCTCGGAACGTCGGATCTGCCGATGTCCGAATCGCACGTCGTGACGGTAATTCCGAATCTGAACAATTCATTTAAGCTCGCCGTACCGGACGCGATGGTCGGTTCGATGACGCAAGACCGCGCGACAGGCGTTTTCGGAAAACTCGGTCAGGCGCCGAAAATGATCCCCGTCCAGATCAATCTCGAAACCAGCCGCGGGCAAACCCAGACATTGAATTTCGAGGTCGCGAAAGACGATTTTCTGACGCCGCTTCTCCTGAATATCACGATCTACAATTCGCTCGTCGCCAACGAACGCGGCATCGGTGAAGCGACCGTCGAAATGACGGGTCAGATCGAAATCAAAAATCAGGCGCCGGTCAAAATCGAAACCCGTTTCGGCGGAGCGCAAGCCGCGCAATACTCCGCGCTTTCGGTCGCGCTTCCGGTCAATACGCTTTTGAAAAGCAATTTTGAGAATCTCGAGATCGGCAAAATCACGATCAACGCGGTTTCGACGGACGGCAACAAATCAGCCTCGCTCGAACGCATCGCGGTTGATCGAACACGCGTCAAAGCGGGCGATACGATCGAAGTTCAGGCGTTTGCGAGAACCGATTCGGGCAAAATTTTCATCCAGAAAATTCCCGTCACGATTCCTGCCGATACGCCGAGCGGCGCGTTGTCGATCACGGTTGCCGACGGCACGACGCTTCAGCAAACTTCGGTTATTCAGCAATTCGTGCCGAAAGATCTGACCGAGCTCGTCACTATGATCAATAAGAACAAAAAGTTTGATCAGCTTTATGTGCAGATGATCCGCACGACGAACGGCGCGATCGTCGGCGTCAATGAAATGCCGAATCTGCCGCCGTCCGTTCTGGCAACGATGAACAACGACCGCACCGTCGGCGGTTTCAAACCGACCACGCAGGACATCGTTTCCGAACAACTGATCGCACCCGCCGAATTCGTTATTTCGGGACAACAAACGCTCGCGATTGAAGTTGTAAAATAATTTTTCATCACAGAGACAAAAAGGCACAGGGATTTTTAAATTTTCTCTGTGCCT
>DATLOR010000461.1:0-8466 GCA_035536135.1 Pyrinomonadaceae bacterium
GTCCTTCGACCAATGAATGGTTTATTTCAAGATCTTCGGGCGGCACGCTGATCACAACTTTCGGGCTCGCGGGCGATGTTCCCGTCGCGGCGGATTATGACGGCGACGGCAAAACCGACATCGCCATCTATCGTCCCTCGGTTGGTCAGTGGTGGATCCAGCGAAGCAGCAGCGGAAGCGTCGTCGCTGCCGCCTTCGGAACATTCTCGGACAAACCCGTGCAGGGCGATTACTCGGGCGACGGGAAGGCGGACATTGCTTTTTTCCGACCGTCGACGGGCGAATGGTTCATTCTCCGCTCGGAAGACAACTCATTTTACTCGGTTCCGTTCGGGACTTCGGGCGATCTTGCGACGCCGGGCGACTATGACGGCGACGGCAAGTTCGACACGGCGGTCTTCCGCCCGTCGAGCGTGACGTGGTTCGTTAACCGGACAACCGCGGGCATTTTAATTGCAACCTTCGGCACTGCGGGCGACCGCCCCGTTCCCAACGTTTTTGTGCCCTAATTGCAAAAAGCCGGCAAGTATCCTTTTTGAAACGTATTCACTAAAGAATTATTTTCAATTAGTTAAGATTTTGTTTCTTCAACCAGATTTGCTGTTTGCGCTCTATTTCGGCTTCATTTTTTAAGGATTTTTTATCAAACAGTACATCGGGTGCGCTCTTTTTAATTTCATCACCGAATCGAGTAATTTTACGCTCGTCCAGCCCGCTCAGAATTTCGTCTGCGGTATTTAATGCTTCATAAAGATATGTTTGCCAGCCACTTATATAATATTTGGTGTCGGCGAGACGGGGAGCGCCGAAATAGCCGAGCCAATCTTTTTTTTGAGCAATTTCAATCAGATCCTCCATTTTCGTTCCCTGGAAAGATTGCGCATTCTTATAATCGGGGCTGACTAAATCAGGTCGTAAAGCCAACAGCATACTAGTTTCATTCATCCCCGAATGGATCTGTAAGCCGTCTTCTTTAACGTCAGTGTCGCTTCGATTTTCCGGTCCGCCGATCATGACGGGCATTAAACCCGTTAAGTTAACCATCCGCCCACCGTAGGTATCATGAAAATAATCGCCGGCTTGATCCAAAGCGCGATTATGATTCGGCGCTCCGTGAAAATGGAGCACGAAAACCTACTTGAACTTCTGTTCTCCTAATTCGGTCGCCAGATCCATAAAAATCGACCGCAGCGTGTTGAATCTAACGCTGTAAGTGCCGGGAAAATTGAACTTGCCGCCGATGTCGTTTGCTCCGCTGTTGCCGAGCGGTATCGTTGGGGCGGTAAACTTGAGCAAAAGCAGGAAACGAACAAAGAAGTAAAACCACAAACGGTATAATTACTGTTTTCATAATCATTTTTCCGGGTTAACGCCCATTCGACGACCGTCCTAATTTGATAAATACCGTTAAGCTCCAATAAATTGAAAAGGAATTTGTTGCAAAAAGGGTCGATTTTGGCACAACCCTTGTTTTTCGATTGTCTTATAAGTCGGCGTTTGGGAGACGAATTTAATTTGCGTTGGCAGATAAAATCTGTTGTGTTTCAACAAGCGTTTTGCCTTGATAAATACCATTCTCGATTTTATCGTTGGGCATCACACATTGACCAAAGGGTCTCCTTTCTCGAATCCAGTAAATGGCATTATTAAAAGGCAGGATTCCGATTTGAGCGTTGAATTTATCATATTTGCTAATATCGGATTTAATGCCAAATAAATAACTATTGATTGCCATTGGATAGCCTAAAACAAACTTTTCCCTAATGCTTTTACCAGCCTCGATTATAAACAAAGCATAACAAGGGTCTGGCGTATCTGTTATGTAATTCGGATAGGAAAAGAAATGCCGTCTGATTTGAAGCGTTTTACTTTCGTCGTTAAGACCTAAAAAATAACTTGTTTTGAAATCGGCGGCAATTATCGGAGACATGGTCAAAATGCTTTCTAAACCTTTGTTTTTAAGCGTTAGTTCAATTTCAAGAGTAGTTTTTGTTTTCTTAACGTCTGAAACTACTAACTCTAAACCGGCAGGCGAGAATTTTTTATTTCCTGTTTCTTGAGCACGACAAGGAATGAACGAAAGCAGAAATAAGGTGGTTAAAACTAGCGGTTTCATAACTCTTATGATGCCGATTCTAAGATTTAGGTTAATTAGTCTCGAAAAGGGTGGTTTTGACACAGTTTATAATAATTAAATCGCCCACATCATAGCACAAGGCGCGAATCGTGAGAAGATGTTCTTACAATAAATGAGCAACAAAAAACGGAAAGCCTTTCGACCTCCCGCCGCGGAGTATGTAAAATAATTAACCTTCCTTTCGCTCCGTCACTTTTGAGTAAAATTTATTTGCCGTGAACATCAAAAACTGATCGCCGGTTATCCCTCCGATAAGTTCCCGCTTTTCAACAACCGCATTAAATGCAATCAATCCGCCAATTAGCGCCGACAAGTATAAAGCCCTTCTTAAGCAGAACAGGTTCATAGTCGGGACGCTTATTGTGATACTGGCAAAATGGAATGATCCATATTTCGGTCAGGTTTTCAGGATTTTTGACGTGCGCCCCGACCTCAACATAATTACGGCATCCAAACGCCTGGCATTTTTCCGGCAAATCCCTTTCGGCGCCGCGCACCCAGTGAGCAAGCCAGGACTTATCTCTATCCGTACATTTGCACTTTCGTCCGGAAGTCCCGACTGCATTATATACATGATCTTTTCCATCTAAGTCTAAGTTTCCATCCATATTTATTCTCCGTTATAAATATTTGAAGAAACCAGGTTTGCAAGCGATATGCCGCAATCGATTTTTTGATGCGTGTGTATAAAACATTAAAAAGAAGGGGTTTTGGGTGACGGTGTGATGAAAGCGGTATTTTTTCTAAAAGAAAAAACTGTCATTTTTGATATTGGGCAGTATCAAAAACGATACATTTCGTCTCAAAATACTGATCGGTGCGAGGCGGATGAAGATTGCTTTTTTGAAGCCGGCAGAAAGCTTTTGTGAAGCCGTTATGAGTTGGTAGTTCATAGTTAGTTTATAGAGTTCGTAGGGTTTGTAGAATACTAAAAAACTCTACAAACTCTACGAACTCCAAAACTCTATGAACTATTTGATCGCAGTCGCCTGCGGACTTAAAACGAGCCGGTGCCAGCGCAGAGAACTGCGTGCGCCGTCGCCGGTCTTGTATTGTTTGACAAAGCCTGTTTGAAAATAAAGCTCTTTATCCAGAGACCATTCGAGCGCGATGATCGGCTGAAACGAAACGAGCGTTTTTTCGTCGGGCAAGGTCATTGACGGCTGACTCGTGTTTGTATTCGCATTCGCTTCCGTGTTCGCGTTCGCCTGCTGACTTTGCTCGTTATTGATTTTTTGGTCGTAGGCTTGCGACGAAATCAAAAGCTGATTACGAAGCGGGATCGCGGCTTGTGTCGGCTGGTTGCCGATCGAATCGTAAATGCGGATTTGCGGGTTCTGCTTGTCGTAGCCGTAACCGACCGCGACCTTTGCCGAATCCGGCGACCAGACGGGCTGTGCCGCCGTTAAGTTATCATCGAGCCGCCGTTCACGCCCGTTTTTTTCGACGATCCGCGGTCTGCCTTTAGGCAGGAAAACTTCCCCGTTTTTGTCAGCCTGCATCTGTAAATAACGCCATTCCTGGTAAGTCGCCGCGAGACACGCGAGCATCGAACTGTCAGGTGACCAGACGAAATAATAATAGATCAAGCCTTCGTTCTGCGTAACCGGTTTGAGATCGAGCCCTTCGGAGTTACAAATGTAGATCTGTTCGGTGCGAAAGGTGATCACATCCGGCGCGGCATTGCCGACCGGCGCGACCGGCGTCACCGCTTCGGGCGTCGCTTCGGTGTTGGCGTTGGCATTCGCGTTTACGTTTGCCGTGTTCGCGTTTTTGGTCGCTGCACTATTCGTGTTGCTGTTTGCCGCAGGCGGAACCGGCAGAGGCGTCAGGCTGTTCAGCCCGCCTTCCCGCGCAATCGCGACAAACGCGACATTCGCCGAATCGGGTGACCAGACGATAATGTCCGGAAAATCCGCCGTCATCGTTTCCGGCGTCACGCGCCGCAAAAACTTCGCGTCCGCGCTGTACATATCGAGCCGGAACGACGCGTCCGGGTCGCCGAGCCGCTGATAAACCGTCAGGATCCGTTGTTTGTTCGGCGAAAAAATCGTTTTAACGAGAATTTCCTGCGGACGATTGGCGTCAAAATCCGCCTGCACCGCCGCGTTTTTTTCTTCCGGCGGCGCAAGTTTTGTCGGGTCTGACGGCGCGGGAACGTCCGCCTCGTAACGATAACTCAACCTTAAGGCAGGAACATCTCGGAGCGTCGCGGGCGAAACGGTCGAAGATTCAAAAATACCTTTCTGACACGCCGTAGCGGTCACGAGCAGCAAGGTAAAAACTATAAATTGTTTGGTAATTCGCATATTTCTATAAAAGTGAAAAAGTGAAAAAGGGTAAAAGCGAAAAAGCATTGGTTGATTTTTGACAACTTACTTTTTCACTTTTTCACCTTTTCACTTTTTCACTTTTCTACTTTAAATCCGCTCCGAGATAAGCTTTGTAAACCGATTTCTGCTCGTCGGTCGGATTTTCGAGCGCGGCGATCTGATACGCCGAACGCGCGCGACCGCCCAGCGTGATCTCGATCTCGCGGAGCTCGTCAAATCGGAAAACCGTCAGCTTTATTTTATCGCCGACCTTCTTTTCGCCGATATAATTCTGCAAAAAGGTCTGGTTGGCGCGGATTCCGTCAACCGCGATGATCTGGTCGTTGGCGTTCAAGCCGAGCTCATAAGCGGGCGTTTCCTTCGGCACGGAGGTGATCGTCAAACGGTCGCCGTCCTGCCGCAAGCTCGCACCGAGATACGGCGTTTCGGTCTTTGGTTTATTGTCCTTCAACTGCAAACCGAGCCCGCTTAAAATCGCGTTGTAATCGATCTCGCTGCGTCCGCGAACGTATTTCGAGAAGAAATCTTCGAGCGATTTGCCCGCCATCATTTCCGCTGTTTTCTGATAATCTTCGGGCGTGTAATTTCTGCCTTTTTTGTAAAACTCGTTGTACAGATAACGCATCACATCGTCCAGAGATTTCGCGCCCTTCGAGGCGGAGCGAATTTCCACATCGAGCAAAAAATTGACCAATTCGCCTTTGTCGTAATACGAGATCTGGTTATTGACCGCGTTTTCGTCCTGCCGGTAATATTTGATCCAGGCGTCGAAGCTCGCTTCTTCCAGACTGGTTTCAAATCTTCCGGGGCGATCCTGCAAACCCTGGATCTGCGCCGCTTTGCCGTCTAAGAATTCTTTCGGGGAAATAATTCCGGCGCGCTGGACGAGAACCGATTCGTAATAAGCCGTGCCGCCCTCGGCGACCCAGAGCAGGCGCGTATAATTTTCGTTGTTGTAATCAAACGGTCCGAGCGCGTCGGGACGAATGCGTTTGACATTAAAACAGTGAAAATATTCGTGCGCGACGAGCGTCATAAAATCGTTGTGCCGGTTGCCCGAAAAGCCGAAGCGATTCCATTGCAGAGCGGTCGAATTCAAATGCTCAAGCCCGCCGCCGCCGCGCAAATTCAGGATAAATGTGTAATCGTTATACGGCAGTTCGCCGAAGATCTTATAGGCTTCTTCGACGACTTTCGCCGTGTCTCTGGCAATCCGGTTCAGGTCGTAATTGCCTTCGCCTTCGATCACAAAACGGTGCTGCTTGCCCTCGACGGTAAATGTAATTTCGTTGAAATTGCCGACTTCAAACGGCGAATCGTAGAGAACATCGAAATTCTCGGCACGGAAAACATTCGCACTTCCTTCGACTTTCGGCAAACCGGTCGCGATCTTCCAATCTTTGTAAGGATTAACTTTCACCGTTGAACCCGCTTTTAATTGATCTTTCGGAAACATCAAAAGCGCGGCGGGCGTGAAAAATGCGTGTTCGTCGTTTAATTCATTCGTGCGGACGGTCAATTCGTTCGCGTAAACATTGTATTTTACGACAATTTCCTTTGCCCCTTTCGCGTCGATCTGCCACGTATTTTTATTCGTTTTGCGCCATGTTAGAGCATTTCCGCTCGTATCGCTTGCCGCAAAACTTTCAACGTGCCGCGCGTATTCGCGCACGAGATAGCTTCCCGGCGTCCAGACCGGCATCTGAATTTCAGCCTGCGCGGGCATGTTTGCCCAATTCAAACGCATTTCGACTTCCAGAAGATGCGTCCAGGGTTTCGACATCCCGATTGTGTAACTGATTTCCGGCGGAACGGTTTTCGCTTCAACCGTCGTCGTTTTTGGCGTTTTCGTTTTTTTGCGCTGAGCCGGTGTTTCCTGATACATAGAAAATACAAGTGCAAAGATTAAAATTAAGAATACTTTTATATTTGTAGCTTTCTGCATTCCTTTTGCAAATTCCCCCAAAATGTTATGGTAAATCTTTGTTATCTTACTACAAAATAAGTTTTTGAGCAGTAAGGACAATTTGTCTTAGAGCATAATGAACCAAGAAGAAGTTGCCGAAGAAATTACGGGAAACGTACCGGAAAAGTTTTTCACCAAACCATTGATCATCATTTTCTTGACGGTTTTTATTGACCTTGTCGGCTTCGGCATCGTCATTCCGGCATTGCCCTATTACGTTGAAAGCGAAACTTTTCGCGCCACGCCGTTTGAAATCGGGATTCTTTTTGCGTCATACAGCCTGATGCAGTTTATTTTCTCGCCGATCTTGGGAAGTCTGTCCGACAAAAAAGGTCGGCGACCGGTTTTGCTTTTTTCGATCATCGGTTCGGCGTTCGGCTATCTTTTTATCGGATTCGCGTTCGCGCTCTGGATGGTTTTTGTCGGGCGCATCGTTTCAGGAATCACGGGCGGCAACATCTCGACCGCGCAAGCCTACATCGCCGATGTCACAACGAAAGAAAACCGCGCCAAAGGAATGGGACTTTTCGGCGCAATGTTCGGTCTGGGCTTTATTTTCGGTCCGGCGATCGGCGGGATCTTGAGCCGTTACGGAATCAGCGTGCCGTTTTTTTTCGCCGCCTTACTTTCTTTCATCAACGCCGTTTTGGTTTACTTTTTTCTGCCTGAATCGGTTTACAAAGAACCATTCCAGACGCCGGATGAGCGCAAAAACCGGATCGTCGAACTTTTTGAATCCTTAAAAGACGCGAAATTCGGAACGCTCAATGCGATGTATTTTTTCCTCGTCACGTCGTTTTCGATCATGACCTACGCGTTTGTGCTTTACACCATCGAGCGGTTCGGCTACACGGCGGAACAAAACGGCTATATTTTTATGTTTATCGGAGTGATCGCGGTCATTTTTCAGGGCGGTCTTTTCGGCAGGCTCGTCGGGCAATTCGGCGAAAACCCGTTGATGATCATCGGCTGTCTGCTGATGGCGGCAAGCCTTTTTGCGATTCCATATATCAGTCCCGAGATCGGCGGATTGCTCGGTTTGCTGGTCGTCACGGCGGTTCTGGCGATCGGAAATTCGATGGCTTCGCCCGCGATCACGAGCCTGGTGTCAAAAATTTCGAGCGAGACCGAGCAAGGCAGATCGCTCGGCGTGATGCAGTCCGGCGCAAGTCTCGCCCGCGCCATCGGTCCGGCGGTCGGCGGCGTTCTGCTGAATAATTCATTGAATCATGTCGACAGTTCCACGATTCTGCGAACATTCTGGACGGCGGCGGGAATTATGATCATTGCTGCGCTGATCGCGGTTTATTTCTCAAGCATTACGCCGCGCAAAGCGATTGCCTAAAGTTATTTTTTCGGTTCTAAAACGGTTTCGAGCTTGAAGTTTTTATCGGCAAATTCGTCCTTCGATTTAATGATCAGCCAGTTTTTCTCGTGATTCCAGAATTTGACGAGCGTAAATTCGCCTTTCAGTTTTGCGCCGTAAAACGTGAAGATCAATTTTCCTTTTTTGAGCTCGGCTTCCGCGTTTTCCGCTTCGAATTCACCTTTGTCCCAGATCGCGACGCGTCCCGCGCCGTAAGTGCCTTCCGCCAAAGTTCCTTCAAAATTGATGTACGAGAGCGAATGATCGGGCACGGCAACGGCTAATCTTTTATCCGCCGGATTCATCGAAACGCCTTTCGGCACCGCCCAACTTTTAAGAACCCCGCCGATTTCCAGACGCAGGTCGAAATGCAGGCGCGAGGCGTGATGTTCGTGAATGACAAAGCGTTTTCGCATATTCAAGAAAAAATCAGCCACGAATGACACAAATGACCCGAATAAAAACTCAAAATAATTCGTGTTATTTGTGTCATTCGTGGCTAAAAAATTAATAATTAATCACCATATCCTTAACCTTGCCGTTTTTGATGCGCAGAATCCAGATTTTGCCGTAATCCGTTTCGGGCGGCATCGTGTATTTGCTTTCCTTTAGTAACAGATTGACGAGTTGGTACGCGGTCGAATTGTGCCCGACGACCGCGATG
>DATLOR010000462.1:0-4418 GCA_035536135.1 Pyrinomonadaceae bacterium
TGAGTATCTATGCCTTCAACCGCGATGCCAAAATTCAAACCCTCGGGCTCGGCGGGCAAATCACCGGAACCTACCAGCGCAATTCGTTTATGACGTTTAACGGCGACGGCACACGCTTTGAGAAGATCATTTATTTTCCCGTCCCGACCTTAACGGAAATTACTTTTACCGCCGCCGATCTGGAAAATCTCGGCGGAATCAACCCGTTTGCCATCGAACCCAAATACGTTAGTCAATACAATTTTTCATTCGTCGGCAAGGAAAAAATCGACGAGCTCGACTTATACGTTTTCGATGTTTCGCCGAAAGTTATCCCGGATTGGAAAAAATCGACGCAGAAATTTTTCTCCGGCAGAATCTGGGTCGACGACACGGATCTAATGATCGTGAAATCAAAAGGCAAAGCCGTCCCCGAAGGCAAAGAGCGTTTTCCGGTAATGGAAACATGGCGCGACAGCGTTGACGGAAAATATTGGTTTCCGGTTTTCTCGACATCCGATGACCAGCTGGTTTTTGATAACGGACAGGTCGTGCGAATGAAGGTCCGCGTGAAATACGCAAACTACCGTGTCGGCAGAACCGACGTGAAGATCGGCGACGACGAACAGGAAGTCAAAGACGAACCCAAACCGACGCCGACGCCGACACCGAAAAAACCGTAAATTAACGGAAAATGGAAAACGGAAAGTGGAAAGTTATGATTTTAACTTTCCACTTTCCGTTTTCCATTTTTCATTTACCAAGCTCTTCCGCAATCGCTTCGCGGGTTTTTCTCAGAACTTCCATTAGATCTTCGGCTTCGGCGGTTTTTGTTTCGATCGGCGGGAGCAAAACCATTTCGATCGTTCCGCCCGAAGCCAAACCGGTTTTTTTGCCCATCATCCAATCCGTATTTTTAATGGCGACCGGAATGATCGGCGCGTCGGTTTGCAGAGCGAGATGAAATGCGCCTTTCTTAAAGGGCAAAAGCTCGCCCGGCAGGGCGCGCGTGCCTTCCGTAAAAACACCGAACGAATAGCCTTTGTCCATCACTTCGCGTGCTTTTTTCATTGACTGCAAAGCCTTTTCCGCATTCGTCCGGTCGATCGCGATAATATTGACAAAACCCATTCCGACCCCGAGAATCGGAACTTTCAAAAGCTCTTTCTTGGCGACCAATCCGATGCGGCGGCTCGTATGCGCAAAAAGCGTCGCCGTGTCGAGATACGAACGGTGATTCGAGATAAAAACATAATTTTCGCCGTCCTTGAGATTTTCCAAACCGCGCACCTTAACCTTTGCGCCGCACAATCTAAGCCACGTTTTCGCGCCCCACAGAGCAAACGGATAAAGCCAGATCTTACGGTTGATGATCCACATAAACGCGATCGAAGGCGTCCCGACCACCAAAAGCAGCATTGCCGCCGCAAACCAGCACCACCAATAGTGCAGTTTGCCGAGCAAGCGCGATTTGTTAGACTCTTTGACAGGAAACACTAATTTTTTATTATCTCGAATTGCTTCAAGGGAAAGGTTTTGCATGGTTAATAGTCTAAAATCAAATTCATTTATTTCAAATTTCAAATTTCAAATTTTACAGGCAGCCGTCAGCGAGCAGCGGACAGTGATCAGGTATTTTTTTCTTAGTTTTCTATTACTGACCACTGTCCACTGCTCACTGTCCACTGTTAAAGCGCAGGTTCCAACGCCGAAATCCGTTCTGGGCTTTCAGCCGACGGACGATAAAACCATCGCCGATTGGTCGCAGATCACGAATTATTTTACGCGCCTTGATGCCAAAAGCGACAAGGTTTTGGTTAAGGAAATCGGCAAAACAACGCTCGGCAAACCTTTGATCGTCGCGTTTATTTCCTCGGCGGAAAATATCAAAAACCTCGAAAAACTGCGGCAGATCAATGCCAAACTCGCGAATCCGAATTCGATCAAAGACACGGCGGAACTCGAAAATCTTCTCAAAAACGGCAAAACGATCGTTTCGATCTCGTGTTCGATTCATTCGACCGAGATCGTCGCGTCGCAGATGTCGATGAATCTCGCCTACGAGCTGGCGACCGCGACGGACGAAGCGACGAAAGAGATTCTCGACAACACGATCCTACTCTTGATCCCGTCGCCGAATCCCGATGGCGTTGATATTGTCGCCAACTGGTATCGCAAAACTTTGGGGACAAAATCGGAAGGCACTTCGCCGCCCGAACTTTATCACCATTACGCCGGACACGACGACAACCGCGATTGGTTTATGCTGAATCTCAAAGAAACGCAAGCGATCACGAAACTATTTTGGCAGGAATGGTTTCCCGAGATCGTTTACGACGTTCACCAGCAAGGTCAAAACGCGTCGCGCTTTATCATTCCGCCGTTTTTCGATCCGGTCAATCCGCGTGTCGCGCCGTCGATTTTGCGCGAAGTCGGGCTGATCGGCTATAAGATGGCGGCTGATCTGCAGTCAAAAAACATCGCGGGCGTCGCGACGAATTCGACTTACGATACGTGGTGGCACGGCGGTTTTCGCTCCGCGCCGTATTATCACAACTCGATCGGAATCTTGTCCGAAGCGGCGAGCGCGAATCTGATGTCGCCCGTCACCGTGACGGAAGAAGATTTGCGGAAAAACCGCGGCGTGCGCGGGCTGACGAACTTGCTCGAAACCGCGACGAATTATCCCGATACGTGGAAAGGCGGCGTTTGGCGACCTGCCGATATTGCCAATATCGAGATGATCGCTTCACGCGGACTGCTTGAAATGGCGGCGAAATTTCGTCCGCGATACTTACGCAATTTTTATGATCTGGGCAGCACGAATTTAACGCGCAAGGCGGACGAACCGCAAGCCTTTGTCGTTACTGCCGGACAACCCGCAGCCGAAACCGTTTCGCGCTTTCTCGAAATTCTGATGTGGCAGGGAATCGAGGTTCACCAGATGACGAGCGAAGGTTATTTTGCGATGGATGCGAAAAATCCCAATTATTTTCACGAAATGCCGCTCGGATCGTTTCTGATCTTTGTCAATCAGGCGCAGAAAAATAATATTCTGAGCCTTTTTGAAAAACAGGTTTACCCGCATCGTCTGACCGCGAACGGCGAGGCGGAAGTTCCGTATGACGTGGCGGGCTGGACTCTGCCCTTGCAGATGGGCGTTGAATCGGACGCCGTTTGGAACACGCGCGATCTGGATAATTTCAAAACGACGCTCAAAAAAGTTGAAAACATCAATCAAGTCCGGGCGGTTTTGAATCTTGCGCCGGCGAAAGAGGCGTTTGCCAAACTGCCGAACCCGCTCAAAACAACTCCGAAGATCGGGCTTTACCGCGGGTTTACATCTTCGATGGACGAAGGCTGGACGCGGCTTGTTCTCGATAATTTTCAGATTCCTTTTGCCCCGGTTTCCGACGCGGATTTTCGCAATGATAATCTAAATTTCGACGCGCTGATTTTGCCCGCCGACAATGAGAACACGATCGTCAAAGGCTTGAGCGCGGAGCGTTACGCCGACGACCTGGCGGGCGGAATGACCGAAAAGGGCGTTGAAAATTTAAAGAAATTCGTCGCGGGCGGCGGAAAGCTGATTTGTTTTGACGACAGCTGCGAAATGGTCATCAAGCGGTTCGATCTGCCCGTAAAAAATGTCTTGAACGGCTTAAAACGGAGCGAATTTTACAATCCGGGCTCGGTCGTCCGGCTCGAAGTCGACACAAAAAGCGCGCTGGCAAAGGGCGTGCGCCAGGAAACCGCCGCGTATTTTACAAACAGTTCGGCGTTTGAGATCGCCGACGAATCAAAAGTCAAAGCCGTCGCAAACTACGCCGCGAAGGATTCGCTTTTATCGGGCTGGACGCTCGGCGAAAAATATATGAACGGCAAAACCGCTTTGGCGGAAACCGCTTACGGCAAGGGCAAAATCATTCTTTTCGCGTTTCGACCGCAGCATCGCGGACAGTCTTGGGCGACGTTTCCGTTTATTTTTAATGCTTTGGAAAGGGACTAATCCATCAATTAATAATTCGGCGCGGGCGGCAGATTATCCGAATTAAAGCTAAAGGAATTTGCCGCCGTCGATAATGCGTCGGTCTTAAAAGTAAAGTCGCGGACGGTTTCGAGCGTCGTTCTGATGCCTTTCGAAGCCGGGTACTTGTTAATGATGTTTTCGATCAGAATTTCCTGATGTCTCTGCGTCCATTTTGAAAAATCCTTGGTTTCCAATCCCTCGGTTTTTATTTGCGTCAAGCTATTTTTGAGAACGGTTTTCAATCCTTCATTTTGATTATTGAGATTGGCAACGTGCGACGGATACCTGACGTGAAGCCGTAAAATGAGCGCGAAAGCCCGTTCGGAACTAAATATTTCGGCAAGCGTCGGGTCCTTTTTTTGCCCCGCGCTGTTTGTAAAGCCCAAATTTTGGATAGTAATACTGCTGA